>JBOGDK010000224.1:0-7820 GCA_050701795.1 Micromonosporaceae bacterium | reverse complement strand
CCTTCGGTGCCGACCTGCTCACTGAACTGTTCGTCAACCCGCTCGACCCCGGGTACGTCGACGCGGCCGACCAGCGGGCCCGCCGCGGTCCACCGTCGAGACTCCGGCGGATGGCCGGTCGGGGGAGTACGGCCGTGGTGCTCGTGGTGTTCGGGCTGCTGCTGTCGGTGGCGTACCAGCAGGTGGTGGCGGGCGCGCCAGAAGCTGAGCGGACGCGGGCGAAACTCGCCGACGAAGTGATCCGGTCGCGGGACGAGAGCACGTCCCTGGAACGCCGAGCGGCCCGGCTTCGCGACGAGGTCGCCGCCGAACGTGACCGGGCTCTGGGCGGCGGTTCGGAAGCCGAGCGGCTGCGGAACATGGAGGCCGCGACCGGGCTGGCGACAGTCACGGGTCCCGGGATCACCGTCACCCTCACTGACGGTCCCCGCAAGACCGATCCGGTGACCGGCGAGCCGGCTGAGGAGCAGCTCGGACGGGTGCTCGACCGGGATCTGCAGCGTCTGGCGAATGCGCTCTGGGCCTCGGGTGCGGAGGCGATCTCGATCGACGGCCAGCGGCTGTCGGCGGTGTCCACGATCCGGGCTGCCGGTGAGGCGATCCTGGTGGACTTCACGCCGGTGGCGAGCCCGTACCGGGTGCAGGCGGTAGGCCCTCCAAGTCTGCGACAACGGTTCAACGGCACCCGTACCGCGGAGCAGCTGCGCTGGCTGCAGGACGAGTACGAGATGGGCCTCTCGGTACGCGGTGAGGACGAGCTGACCCTTGACCCGGCACCAGATCCGCAACTTCGACATGCGAAGCCGCCCGGTAAGGCTTCCCCGTCGCCAACCGGAGGTAATTGATGATCGCCGTCCTCGCGCTGGTCGCTGGGGTGGTCCTTGGCCTGGTGCTGCACCCGACCGTGCCGGTGGGGTTGCAGCCGTACCTGCCGATCGCGGTGGTGGCCGCCCTGGATGCGGTGTTCGGTGGGATACGTGCCCATCTGGACGGGATCTTCGACGACAAGCAGTTCGTGGTCTCCTTCGTGTCCAACGTGCTGGTGGCTGGTCTGATCGTGTACCTGGGTGATCAGCTGGGCGTCGGCGGCCAGCTCTCCACCGGCGTGGTGGTGGTGCTCGGGGTGCGGATCTTCGGGAACGTGGCCGGAATCAGACGCCACCTGTTCCGGGCTTAGGGGTGTCCGGTGAATACCGTCGCGCCCGACCAAGATCCACAGCACACCCCTAGGCTCGTAGGGGACGGACCACAGACGTTGGATACGGATGACAGCCATGCCTCACGATGACCCACCGCCGCGGCCCGGCCCGTCACCACGGGAGGGCGGGAAGAAGGGTGCGCGGGACGGTACGGCTCGGCAGGAGCCGCACGAGACGCCTCCAGCCGAGGTGGAACCCTCGGACACCGAGCCCCGCGACTCTGCGGAGCAGCCGGCACGGGACCCTCGGCGCAGCGCGCGTGCCGGTGTTTTGATCGGGCTTCTGGTGGGTCTGCTCGGGTTCGGTCTGGCGGTACAGCTACGGAGCAGTCAGACCGATCCGGCGCTGGCGACCGCTCGGCAGGAGGACCTGGTCCGGATCCTCGACGACCTGGATGCCCGGAAAGAACGGCTGCGAGACGAGGTCGCGTCCCTGGAGGACCGCAAGCGGCAGTTGAACTCAGGGGCCAAGGGTCGTGCCGCCGCGCTGGAGGAGGCACGCCGGCGAGCTGACGAACTCGGCATTCTGGCGGGCACGCTGGCTGCGGAAGGCCCTGGGCTGCGGATCCGGTTCTCCGGTGAGGACCCGCTGCGTGCGGACAAGCTGTTGAACGCGGTGGAGGAGTTGCGCGGCGCTGGTGCCGAGGCGATGCAGATCGGCGGGTCGGACGGCACCGCGGTACGGATCGTGGCCTCGACGTACTTCCTGGACGACGGATCCGCCCTGGACGTGGACGGCCAGTCGTTGTCGGGCCCGTACACGTTACGGGTGATCGGGGATCCGCAGACGATGCGTACTGCCCTCGAGATCCCGGGCGGGGTCGTCAGCGAGGTGACCAAGGACGGGGGTACGGTCACTGTGGACGAGCGGGAGAAGGTGACTGTTGACGCGTTGCGGCGCGCCGAACCCCCTCAGTACGCTCGGCCAACCTCGTAATCGATCAACTACAGCAAGCACTCGGCGCCCACTGCCGTACGCCGACCGGACTCGAGAGGACGACACGCGTGATCCCTGAGGACTTGCGGTACACGCCGGAGCACGAGTGGGTGCGCGCGACGGTTGAGGGCGGCAGCGTAAGGATCGGCATCACCGACTACGCGCAGGGCGCACTGGGTGACATCGTGTACGTTCAACTGCCCGACGTCGGTGCCAAGGTCAAGTCTGGTGACTCGCTCGGTGAAGTGGAGTCCACGAAGAGCGTTTCGGACATTTACGCGCCGGTCGACGGTACCGTCACCGCGTCCAACGGGTCTCTGAACGAAACACCCGAACTGATTAACACCGATCCGTATGGTGAGGGTTGGCTCGTCGAGATCGAGCCGGCTGATCAGGCAGCGTTAGGTGGTCTGCTTGACGCGGCCGGTTACACCGAACTTACGGAGAAATCATGACGGGTTGCCTCGCGCGATGCCCCTTCCGGGGTCAGCGCGCCTGGTTGACCCCCCGTTTCAGTGCTGGCTAGGCTCGCCCGGTCGACCGGGAACCCACGGGTTGGCGTCGACCCTCCGTCGCAGGTACGAGAGGCGTGTCCTGCCGCCGCAGTCACTATCCGCTACAGCGTCCGTACGGAGCGGGCGCCGACCGATTTGACCCTTGAGGTGGTCTGATGACGCGCCCCGACGACGAGTACCCCCCACTCGACGTCACATCGACGATGAACCTGGGTGCACTCGACGAGATACTCGCCGAGGGCGCCGACACCGATGTGGTTCCGAGCCGGATCTCCGGTTCGCTTCCCCCTGGCACCGCCCTCCTGGTGGTACGCCGTGGTCCGAACGCCGGTGCCCGGTTCCTTCTCGATCATGACGTGACGACGAGTGGTCGGCACCCTGATAGTGACATCTTTCTCGACGACGTGACCGTGTCCCGTCGACATGCGGAGTTTCACCGCGAGAACGCGACCTTCACGGTTCGCGATGTCGGTAGCCTCAATGGCACGTATGTCAACCGTGAACGGGTGGAGACCGCGACCCTGAGCAGTGGGGATGAAGTCCAGATCGGCAAGTTCCGGCTGGTTTTCATCGCAGGTCCCCGTCCGGAGTGATCATCAGGGGGGATTCGCGCAGTGACGCGGTCCGGGGCTTCTTCGGTGCCTGCTGCGTCGGACTCGGCAGCGGTGATGAGCATCGGCGAGGTGCTTGCGCAGCTGCGTACCGAGTTTCCTGACACCACGATTTCGAAGCTGCGGTTCCTGGAGTCGGAAGGGTTGGTGGAGCCGCAGCGTACGGCGTCCGGCTACCGGAAGTACTCCTGGGCCGATGTGGCCCGGCTGCGCTTCGTACTGACGGCTCAGCGGGATCAGTACCTGCCGCTTCGGGTGATCCGGGAACAGTTGGAGGCGATCGACCGGGGCGAAGTTCCGGGCGGTGCCGACGCCCGGTACGGACCGCCGCTCACCGTGGTGGGCCGGTCGCCCACCACGGAGGACTTCTCGACGTCCGCGGCCGACGCCCGGCTGTCCCGGTCGGAGTTGCTGGAGCAGGCGCAGATCACCGCCGAGGAGCTACGCGACCTCGAGCAGTACGGGCTGGTCACCCAGCGGCCCGGGGGCTACTACCTGGGTTCGGCGGTGGAGGCCGTGAGGATCGCTCAGGAGTTCGCGAGGTTCGGGCTTGAGCCGCGGCACCTTCGGGCGTTCCGGGCCGGCGCCGACCGTGAGGTCGGCCTGTTGGAGCAGGTGGTCACACCGTTGCTGCGGCAGCGGGATCCGCAGGCTCGAGCACGCGCTGAAGAGGTGGTACGGGAACTCGCCGCGCTGTCGGTGCGGCTGCACACCGTACTTGTGGAGGCGGGTCTGCGGGACACACTCCGGGGCTGATGTGGTCATCGGAGCTGGGCGTGGATTCGCCGCGCTGTCGCGCGATAAGTGGGCACAGGCGCGTGTACCGTGCAAAGGAGCGGGAACGACGTGACGGAGGCAGCGGTGCGCGACGTGAGCGTGGTCGGGGTCCGGGTTGAGCTGCCGACCAACCAGCCGATCGTGCTGCTCAAAGAAGCAGATGGTGAACGCTATCTGCCGATCTGGATCGGCGCGGTGGAGGCCACCGCGATCGCGTTCGAACAACAGGGAATGAAGCCGGCCCGGCCCCTGACGCATGACCTGCTCAAAGACCTGTTGACCGCGCTCAAGGCGGAGTTGCAGGTCGTGGAGATCACCGAGCTCAAGGAGAACGTCTTCTACGCCGACCTGGTGATCGGAGACACCCGGGTCTCGGCCCGACCCAGTGACGCGATCGCGCTGGCCCTGCGGACTGGTGCTCCGATCCGGTGCGCTGAGAAGGTGCTCGACGAGGCCGGGATTCTGATCCCTGACGAGCAGGAAGACGAAGTGGAGAAGTTCCGCGAGTTCCTGGATCAGGTCAGCCCGGAGGATTTCGCGAGCTAGTACCAAGGCGGTCCGCGGCCACCGGCGTGTCGTACCGGTAACCCGCCGCTAGACCCTCAAGTGCCGGTATAGAGTTCGCGGTGTCACCAGGCGGGGAGGTTGTCGCAGTGGATGACTCGCCCGAGCGGCGGAGCGGGACAGACCGCCCAGCCGTCGAGGAGGATTCGTCACCGGTTCAGGGTGTGCTTTTCGACCAGCTCACGACGTCGGACGACACCGCCTCCGGCTACCGTGGCGTCACCGCATGTCACGCGGCGGGGATCAGCTATCGGCAGTTGGACTACTGGGCACGTACCGGGCTGGTCGTGCCGAGCGTGCGGGGCGCAGCCGGGTCCGGCAGCCAGCGGCTCTACTCGTTCCGCGACATCGTGGTGCTCAAGGTGGTCAAGCGTCTGCTCGACGCCGGTGTCTCGCTGCAGAACATCCGTAAGGCCATCGATCAGTTGCGGGCCCGTGGCATCGAGGATCTGGCGAAGATCACCCTGATTTCGGACGGCACCACGGTGTACGAATGCCGTTCCCCGGAAGAGGTTGTCGACCTGCTGCAGGGCGGCCAGGGCGTGTTCGGGATTGCGATCGGCGGCGCGTTCAAGGAGATCCAGGGTTCGCTGGCACATCTGCCTGCCGAGATCGGCGCCGAATTGCCACTCGCGCCGGGGCTTGACGAACTCTCCGCGCGCCGCGCGGCCCGCCGTAGCGCCGGCTGAGGGGAACCACGAGGCGTGTTGTAGCCGGTCCTGCGCCGGTTAACCGAACAGTGCGAAATACACCCCGATGTGGTGACAGATCGCGGCCACCAAGGTGCATGCGTGGAACAGCTCGTGGTGGGCGAACACCCGCGGCCACGGGTTGGGCCATTTCAGGGCATAGCACAACGCGCCGATGCTGTACGCCGCACCTCCGGCGAACAGCAGCACCACGACGGTGACGCCGCCGCGGTGCAGAATGTCCGGCAGCACAGCGACCGCCGTCCACCCCAGGGCGATGTAGATCGGTACCGACAACCACTTCGGCGACCGGGGCCACGCGAGCTGGAGCACCATCCCCGCGACGGCGCCGGACCACACGACCGCGAGCAGGATCGCGGCGGTACGGGCCGGCAGCAGCAACAGGCAGTACGGGGTGTACGTACCGGCGATCAGGAGGAAGATCGCGGCGTGGTCGAGGCGACGCATCACGGAGTAGCCGCGTGGGCCCCAGATCCGGCGGTGGTAGAGAGCGCTGATCCCGAAGCAGAGCGACACGCCGAGGGAGTAGACGACGGCGGCGACCGCCGCGGTGCCACTGACCAGGGCGGCGAGCGGAATCAGCACCGCGGAGCAGATCACCGCCACGACCACGCCGTACAGGTGCAGCCACCCTCGCAGGCGGGGGCGGCCCAACGGATCGCCGTGCCTGGCGGTGCGTTCGATGGTCTGTGATGTCACGGGACTCAGGTTACGGCACCGTAGGTTCCGCGCCAGTAACATCGCTAGGAGTGCCGCGCAGGTCACCCGACACGGGCCCATTTCGCTGGTACTGGCCCAGATCGCGGCACCTGGTAGCGTTGCCCACAGCCGGCAATCCGTACGGGAGAGACCACCCGGTAGCCAACCGGGAGGCGCCGAAGGTGCAAACCCTCCCCGGAACCTCTCAGGCAAAAGGACCGTACGGGCAGGCACCTCTGGAGAGCAGGCGCGCACCGCGGGCGCCTCACCGACGGGGCAAACCCTGCGAAGGGTGAAGCTCTCAGGTTCGATGACAGAGGGGGAGGACCGCTCAAGCCTGGGCCCCGTGCCCGTACCCGAGCAGAGTCCTGGAGCATGCGATGAACGACCGGCCCACCACCGTGTCCACCGACTCCGGTCAGGCGCCGCTGCCACCTCACGAAGACGCTACGGGTCCCGGCGAGGGTACCGACTTCGCCCGCCGCCATATCGGTCCCGCCCCGGACGAGCGGATGCGGATGCTCGACGCGATCGGCTACAGGTCCGTCGACGAGCTGATGGAAGGCGCGATCCCGGACCCGATCCGTACCCACACTCCGCTCGGGCTGCCCAGCGCCGCCGGTGAGGCGGAGGTGCTCAGCGAGCTGCGCGCGATCGCCGGCCGCAACCGGGTGATGGTGCAGATGATCGGCCTCGGCTACCACGCGACCCACACCCCTGCGGTGATCCGCCGCAACGTCCTGGAGAACCCATCCTGGTACACCGCGTACACGCCGTACCAACCGGAGATCAGCCAGGGTCGGCTGGAGGCGCTGCTGAACTTCCAGACCGTGGTCAGCGACCTGACCGGGCTGCCGGTGGCCAACGCCAGCCTGCTGGACGAGGCGACGGCCGCGGCAGAGGCGATGACACTGGCTCGCCGCGTCAGCAAAGTGTCGAGTGAGGTCTTCCTGGTCGACGCCGACGCGCACCCGCAGACGCTCGCGGTGATCGAGACCCGGGCCGAACCGCTCGGCATCGAGATCAGGAAGGTCGACCTGGCCGATGGTCGGATCCCCGGCGACGTGGGCGGCTACTTCGGGGTGCTGGTGCAGTACCCGGGCTCTTCCGGACGGATCGTGGATCATGCGGGCGTGGTGACCCAGGCCCACCAGGCGGGTGCCCTGGTGGCGGTCGCGGCCGATCTGCTTGGGCTGTGCCTGCTGCGACCGCCGGGAGAAGCCGGCGCCGACATCGCGGTGGGTTCGGCGCAGCGTTTCGGCGTACCGATGGGGTTCGGCGGCCCGCACGCCGGCTACATGGCCGTACGCAAGGGTCTGGAGCGGATGCTGCCTGGCCGGTTGGTCGGGGTGTCGAAGGACGCCGACGGGGCGGTCGCGTACCGGCTGGCGTTGCAGACCCGGGAGCAGCACATCCGGCGGGACCGTGCCACCAGCAACATCTGCACCGCCCAGGTGCTGCTCGCCGTGATCGCCAGCATGTACGCCGTCTACCACGGCCCGGACGGGCTTCGTCAGATCGCCCAGCACACCCACCGGATGGCCGCCGCGCTCGCCGCCGGGCTTAGCGGCGCCGGCATCGAGGTGGTGCACCAGCACTTCTTCGACACGGTCCGCGCCAGAGTGCCGGGACGGGCCCGCGGGGTGGTCGACGCCGCCCGGGAAGCCGGTATCAACCTGCACCTGGTCGACGCGGACACCGTGGCGGTGGCCTGCGACGAAACCACCCAGATCGGGGAGGTGCTGTCCGTACTGCGTGCCTTCGGGGTCACCGGCAGCGGGATCGCGGAGCTGGCCGACGACGCGCCGG
>JBOGDK010000223.1:0-7826 GCA_050701795.1 Micromonosporaceae bacterium | reverse complement strand
GCTGGTCCGGCACCTCGACAACGAAGAAGGGAGCCCGGCGGATGCCCGCGAAGTCGTTGCAGGAGCTGGTCGACCACGCCCGGCGGCACTCCCCGTTCTACGCCGAGCTCTACCGCGGGGTGCCGGAGGTCGTCTCCGACATCACCCAGGTGCCGATCGTGGACCAGGGCGACTACTGGGAGGCGAACCGGTTCCCCAAGAACCGGCTGCTGACCGCGCCGCTGACCGACGCGGGTGTGTACATGACGGGGGGCACCACCGGGGCTCCGAAGCTCTCCCCGTGGACCCGTGCGGAGCACGCCGACGCGGTCACCGCGTTCGGTAGGGGTCTCGCCCGGTCCGGGCTGCGGCCAGGGCACCGGGTGGCGAACCTGTTCTGGGCGGGCGAGCTATACAGCGGCTTCCTGTTCATCGAGCACGCGCTGCACCACGCGCCGATCGAGAACGTACGGCTGCCGATCGCGGGAGCCGCGTCCGACGAATATGTCGCCGACATCATCGCCGCGCTCGACGTCAACGTGCTCGCCGGCAATCCGGTGAAACTGCGCTCGATCGCGGAGTGCGTGACCGGACGCGGGCAGACCGCCGACTCGGTGGAGTTGCTGCTCTTCGGTGGTGACCTGCTCTTCGACGATGTCCGTCCGGGGCTGATGCGCGCGTTCCCCAGAGCCACGATCAGTTCCCTGGGGTACGCGTCGGTGGACGCGGGTCTGATCGGCGGTCCGGTACCGGGGGAGGACGTACGGGTGCACGAGGCGTTCACCCCGTACATCCAGGTGGAGCTGGTGGACGACGTCACTGGCGAGCCGATCACCACCCCCGGGATTCCCGGCCGGCTGCTGGTCAGCAACATGTTCCGTACCCTGATGCCGATCATCCGGTACCCGGCGGGCGACCGGGCCACCTGGATCGATCCCGGGCGGCAGCGGTTCCGGCTGGTCGGAAGGGCGGACGAAGGCGCCCGGGTGGGTCCGGTCGCGATGCCGACTGAGGACACTCACGAAGCGCTGATCGCGGCGGACACCGGCCGGGTGATGTCCGGGATGCAGATGGTGCTGCGCCGCTGGGACGGCAGAGACGGGCTGTTGCTACGACTCGCGTGCGACGAGGAGCCTTCCGCCGACGTGACGCGGCGGCTCATCGACGCCGTGTACGCGATCCGCCCGGCGTACCCGGAGCATGTCGAGCTGGGCAACATCCACCCGATCACCGTGGAGTGGGTGCGCCACGGGGATCTGGTGACCAACCCCCGCAGCGGCAAGCTGGTACGGGTAGTCGACGAGCGTCCACTGGCCTGACCAGCTGTCGCTTGTTCTGACCCGCCGTCAATTGCCCTGACCCGGCGTCGATGGTCCTGGTCCGCCGTCCGTCCGATGCCGGATCTGTCCAGATTCTCGCCCCTCCACGCGGCTTGGTGAGCTTTAGCTCGTGGGCTCCGGTTTCGCGGGCGGCCGGCCGAGATTGCGGGGAGGCGGCCCGCTGTTGACCCTTGCGTTGCCCGTACATGACTGCTTAACTGCCTGGAGTTGACCGTAACTGCCTGCTCATGACTGGAGATTCGGGATGGCTACAGGGACCCGACCTGAGGTGTTCGTACGCAACGCGACGGGCCTGCGGAAGGAAGCCGGCGCGGTCGACGTGTTCGTCTACAACACGAACAACCAGAACATCGGCCTGGGCGTGGCCTTCCTGGGCCTGGCGATCGGGTCGTACGCCGGCGGGCTGCTGCCGCTGTCGGCGCTGCTGGCCACCGTGCTCGTGATCCCGCTGTACCTGGTGTACTCCCGGCTGTCGGGGGACATGCCCCGGTCTGGCGGCGACTACGTGTGGACCAGCCGGATCCTCGGGCCGGTGCTCGGCCCGCCGGTCGGGTTCATGGTCGCCTGGACCTGGATCATCCTGGCGTTCACCGCGATCGGTGCCCCGGCCGCGTTCTTCGCCCAGCTCGGACTGGCCGGCTGGATGCGGGCGCTCGGGGTGGCGACCGGCTCCCCGACGTTCACCGCGTTCGGCGACTGGGTCAGCGGCACGGTCGGATCGATCGTCGCCGGTACGGTGCTGCTGGCCTTCTTCACGGTGGTGCTGATCCGGGGCGTCCGCACGTACATGCGGGTGCAGAACGTGGCCTTCGGGCTCGCGATGCTCGGCATCGTCGCCCAGTTCGTCGCCGGTGCGGTCGGTGCCCCGGACACCTTCGCGGAACGGTTCAACGACTACGTGGTGCGGGCCGGCGGCGCGGCCGACGCGTACGCCACGGTGATGGCCAACGCGCCCGCCGACACCGGGGTCTCCGCCTCGGCCACGTTCTACGCGATGCTGTGGACCATCTACATGGTGCTGTTCGGCGCCACGTCCTGCTACATCGGGGGCGAGGTACGCCAGGCCAAGGTGACGCAGCGGTTCGGGATGCTCGGGTCGCTGCTGGTCACCGGCGGCGCCATCGCGGGGCTGGTGTGGCTGCTGGGCAGGTCGATCGGCGAGCCGTTCCTGGGTGGTCTGGCGGCCACCGACCCCGCCGACATCGGACTCGGGTTCACGCCGACGTACAACGAACTGCTCGGCATCGGCGCCGGCAACGGGCTGATCTGGGTGCTGCTGCTCGGGTTCTGCTTCCTGTTCTGGACATACGTGTGGATGCCGATCAACTTCTTCACCTCGACCCGGCTGATGCTCGCCCTGTCGCTGGACGGCTACCTGCCACCGGCGCTGTCCCGGGTGCACCCCAGGTACGGCACCCCGCACATCGGGCTGATCGTCGCCTTCGTGGTCGGTGAACTGTCGTTGGTCCTGTTCGTCACCGGGATCCTGTCGGTGATCACCCTGCTGTGGGCCGGTGTCGTGATGTTCACGATCGTCGGGGTGGCGGCGATGATCTACCCGTCCAGGATGCCCGAGGTGTGGGCCGGCAACGGCGGCCGTAGGTTCCTCGGCGTACCGACGATCCGGATCTTCGGGGCGCTGCTGGTGCCGGCGATGCTGACCGTGCTGTACATCCTCTGGAACGATCCGTCCGTCGGGATCGGCGCCAGCGCGCTGCAGATGACCCTCAACATCGGACTTCCGGTCAGCGGTCTGGTGGTGTACGCCGCGATCTGGGCGTGGCGCAAGAGCCGCGGTGTCGACCTGCGGCTGGCGGCTGCCGAGATCCCGCCGGACTGAACCCGGTGCCGGCGCACCGTGACCAGAACCGGTGCGCCGGCGCCGTTACAAGCAGGCAGAGCGAGCGATCGGGGTGGACAGTGCGGGAACTACGACTACAGAAACTGCAGGAGCTGGTGCTCCGGGACGGCTCCGTGGAGGTGGAGGCGGGCGCCCGGGAGCTCAAGGTCTCCCGCGAGACGATCCGGCGGGATCTCGCCGCGTTGGCCGGACAGGGCCTGGTGGTACGCACCCGGGGTGGCGCCACCGCCACCGGGACCTCGTTGACCGAGCGGGACCTCGACCTGCGCAGCACCGAACAGCGTGCCGAGAAGGAGGCGATCGCCCGGTACGTCGCGGACCACCTGGTGGAGGACGGCACGTCGGTCGCGCTCGACAACGGCACCACGATGACCGCGATCGCCCGGGAGCTGCGGGGGCGGCCGATCACCGTGGTCACCGCCAGCCTGCCGGTGATCAACGAGCTGGCCGCCAGCGACACCACCGTGGTGGTGGTGGGTGGCCTGCTGCGGGGCCGGTCGATGGCCACCGTGGGCTCGGTCGCCGAACACCTGACCCGGCAGTTCCAGTGTGACCTGGCGTTGATGTCCGGCCCGGCGATCAGCGCCGAGCTGGGGCTGATGGACACCGATCTCGACGCCGTCGCGGTCAAGCAGGGGATGTTGGCGCACGCCCGCCGCGGGTACGCCGTACTCGACCACACCAAGTTGGAACGCACCGCGTTCACGGTGGTGTGCCCGCTGGACGAGCTGACCGGGCTCGTCACCGACTCCGGGGTCACCGAGGCCGCGCTGCGGGCGTACCGGACCGCGGACCTGGACGTCCACGTCGCGCGTACCGAGGAGGAGCCGTGACCGAATCCGAACTGCGGGTGATCCAGTCCGGCGTGGCGACGTTCTTCGGCCGGCCGTACGTGGATCCGTCCGACGTCGGCGACGCCCGGTGTGCCATCACGGGCATCCCGTGGGACGAAGGGAACGCCGGGCGCAACGGCGCCAACATGGGGCCCCGGGCGTTCCGGGACGCGTCCAGCTGGTTCCTCGGGTACGACGCGCAGCGCGACTTCGACCTGTGGCAGGAGTTGCCCACCGTCGACGCCGGGGACGTACCGGTGGTGCCTCCGAACGCGGAACGCACGATGGACCTGATCGCCGACCACGTACGCGGGATCCGGGAGCAGGGGGCGTTGCCGCTGTCGATCGGCGGCAACCACGCGCTCGCGATCGGGGCCGCCCGGGGCGCGGCGGCCACCGTCGGCCGGATGGGCTACCTGAGCGTCGACGCCCACCTCGACACCGCGCGCGACTGGGGCGGCGAGACCCTCACCAGCGGATGCCCCACGATGCGCGCAGCAGAGATCGACAACGTCGACCCGCGCAACGTCGTGGTCTTCGGGGTACATGGCTGGCTTAACCCGAAGGACCAGGTGGAAGCCGCCGCCGAGCAGGGCATCCGCTGGTACGGCATGAACCAGATCGAGGAACGCGGCCTGCACACCTGCCTCGCCGAGGCGATCGAGGCCGCCACCGACGGGGTCGACGGACTGTACGTGAGCTTCGACCTCGACGCCGTGGACGCCTCCGCGTTCCCCGGCACCGGCACCCCCGAGCCCGGCGGGTTCACCGCCCGGGAGAGCTTCACCATCGCCCGCACCCTGGGGCGCGCCAACCCGATAGCAGCCGACCTAGTGGAGATAGCCCCGATGTACGACCTGTCCGGAATCAGTACCCGCCTCGCCTGCGGTGTGGCCCTGGAACTGCTCTCGGGGGTGTGTGGCCGATGAGCCTCAGCGACGGACTCCCCAAGCCCGACGACGTAGCGCGGTTGTTCGGGCGGCGCGGCGTACTGATCGGCATGCTGCACCTGCTGCCGCTGCCGGGGGCGCCCCGCTACCGGCCCGAGGACGGCATGGCCGCGGTGCTCGAACAGGCCGAGTCGGAGGCCCGGATGCTCCGCGACGCCGGCTTCGACGGGCTGATCGTGGAGAACGGCTGGGACATCCCGTTCCTCAAGCCGTACGAGGTGGGCCACGAGACGGTGGCGGCGCTGGCGGTGGTGGTGGACCGGATCCGGCAGCTGGTCGACATCCCGGTCGGGGTGAACTGCCTGGCCAACGCGGTCGAGGCGTCGATCGCCGTGGCCGCCGGTGCCGGTGGCGCGTTCGTACGGGCCAACCAGTGGGCCAACGCGTACATCGCCAACGAAGGGTTCGTGGAGGGGCGGGCCGGCGCCGCCACCCGGTACCGGCACGCGATCGGCGCGGACCACGTCACGGTGTGGGCCGACGTCCAGGTGAAGCTGGGCAGCCACGCGCTGACCGCGGACCGTTCGCTCACCGAGCAGGCCCGCGACGCCGCCTGGTTCGACGCCGACGCGCTGATCGTCACCGGCACCCGGCTCGGCGACCCCCCGGCCGAACAGGACCTTCGGGCGGTACGGCAGGCCACCGGGCTGCCCGTCGTGGTCGGCTCCGGGGTGCGTACCGAAAACCTCGGCAGCATCCTGGAGCACGCCGACGCGGTGATCGTGGGCAGCTACCTGAAGCAGGCCGGGGTCTGGCACGGGGCGATGGACACCGATGCCGTCACCGCGCTGTGCAAGGAACGGGATCGGTTCGTGAGCGCCGGAGTGAGCTGATGGCACCCAAGCTGCGGATCTTCTACGCCTCCGACATCCACGGCTCGGAACGCGTCTTCCGGAAGTTCCTGAACGCCGCCGCGTTCTACAAGGTGCAGGCGGTGGTGTTCGGAGGCGACCTGACCGGCAAGGCGATCGTGCCGTTCGTCGAGACGTCCCGCGGTACGTACCACGCCGACGTGTTCGGGGCCGAGCACGACGTGGCCGACGGGCCGGAGCTGACCGACCTGGAGCAGTTCGTACGGGACCGCGGGTCGTACCCGCTGCGGACCACGCCGGAGGAGATGGCCGCGCTGCGGGCCGACCCGGAGCTGGTGGCGAAGACGTTCAGCCGGTTGATGGCCGAGACCGCGGAACGCTGGGTCACCCTGGCCGACGAACGGCTCCGCGCCGCGGGGATCCCGGCCCTGATGATGCCCGGCAACGATGACGAGCCCGAGGTGAAGCGGATCCTGGCGCAGGGCGACTGGATCACCGACGCCGAAGACCGGGTGGTGCCGCTGGAGGGCTACCAGGTGGCGAGTTTCGGCTGGGCCACCACCACCCCGTGGCACAGCCCCCGGGAAGTCACCGAGGAGGAGATGGCGCGCCGGATCGGCGGTCTCGCTGGGAAGCTTGATCCCGGCGTACCCACCATCTTCAACTTCCACGACCCGCCGGCCGAGTCCGGGCTGGACCTGGCGTACAAGGTGACCGACGACCTGAAGGTGGAGATGGCCGGAGGGCAGGCGATGCTCGCCTCGGTCGGTAGCACCGCGGTACGCGACCTGATCGAACGGGTCCAACCCACGTTGTCGCTGCACGGCCACATCCACGAGTCCCGGGCGTCGGCGAAGATCGGGCGCACCCTGGCGGTCAACCCGGGCAGCTCGTACACCGAAGGGGTGTTGCAGGGTGTGATCGTGTCGTTGAAGGGCAGCAAGGTGACCGGTCACCAGTTGGTGACGGGCTGATGGACCCCGGTGCCGGCGCGGTCCCCGGCGGATCCCGGCTCGCGGTGGTCGGCGACGTCGCCGTCGACTACTACCTGGAGGTCGCCGCCGGCTCCGGGGACGAGAAGGCGACCGCAGTGCGGTCCTTGCGGACGCTTGGCGGCACCGGTGCGAACGCGGCGGTGGCCGCCGCCAGGCTCGGCAGCCGGGTCGAGCTGTACTCGGCGGTGGGCGACGACCCGTACGGCCCCTGGCTGCGGGAGCAACTCACCGCCCGGGGGGTCGACACCTCGGGGGTACGCACCCTGCCCGGTCACTCCACCCATGCGACGATCCTGCTCCGGGACGGCTCCCGGCAGGTGATCGTCGACCGTGGCGTCGGGGACCGGCTGGGCGACGTGGTGCCCGACACCCTGGCCGCCGCGACGATATACGTGAGCTACGCACCCGCCGCCGTGGTCGCCCTGGCCGCGGCGGAGTACGGGGACCGCACCGTGGTGGGCCTGGAGGCATGGATGGTCACCGAGCATGGCCTGCGGGAGGCCCTGCCGGCGGTGCGGCTGGTCGTCACCAACGCGGCCGGTTGGCAGGCGTTGTCGCAGGTCGGGGCCCCGGTCGGGGTGCCCGTGGTGGAGACTCGTGGCGGAGACGGCTCGGTGCTCCACGAGCCCGGCGGCGGTGAGGTGTCCGTGGCGGCGTACCCGGTGGACGTGGTGGATCCAACCGGCGCCGGTGACTGCTACGCGGGCGCGCTCTGCCACTACCTCGACACCGGTGTCGACCTGGTGGCCGCGTGCCGGCTGGCCTCCGCCGCCGCCGCACTGTCCACCCGGGCGTACGGGGCTCAGGCCGGCCTCCCGACCGAGGCGGAGGTACGCGCCGCCGCCCGCGTCCACCCGACCAGTAACGGGAGGCCGACATGAACCCGCATCCCGACCCGTTGACCGAGGCCCGCCGGCTGTACGACCTGGGGACCACAGAAGGCATCACGGTACGGCTGCTCGGCGGGGCCGCCGTGGCGTTGAGCGCCGGTGCGCCACTGCCGGAGCCGCTGCGGCGTACGTACAAGGACCTCGACTACGTCGTCGTGCGGCGGGA
>JBOGDK010000222.1:0-7833 GCA_050701795.1 Micromonosporaceae bacterium | reverse complement strand
GACGTACCGCCAGTGGGTGGTGCATCGCCGGCCGTCCAGCAGACCGGTGGCGCCGAGCAGGAAGGCCCCACTGCACACCGACAGCAGGATCGCCCCGCGCGCCGAGGCGGCACGCAGCGCGTCGATGACCGCGGGCGGGTACTCGTCACGGATCCTGGCAGCGGGCACCGCCACCAGGTCAGCGTCCCGCAGAGCGTCAAGCCCGTGTGCGGGTGTGAGCTGGACACCGACGCTGGTGGGCACCGGCTCACCAGGGCGTTCGCCACAGACCCGGAAGTCAAACGGCGGTACGCCGTCTTCGGCCCGGTTGATGCCGAACACCTCGCAGATCACGCCGAACTCGAACGGCGCGACACCATCGATCAGCACCACGGCCACGGTCTTCACCATGCCGCCAGGCTATCTGGCAGTATCTTGTCCCACAAGGTCAGATCTGCCCCTCGTGGCTGGAATTTACGGACCGCAAACTTAGAGCCATGGCTACCGCAATCATCCTTCTCGCTGTCCTGACAATCGTGCTGTACGCGCTACAGCGCCACCACTCCCGCCAGACCTACCTGTGGCCGACTCTGTACGGCAGCAGCACCGCCGAAGACCGCGACCTGGAGCGGGTTCGTGCCGACCTGGCCGCGGTTGCGGCGGCGCCATCCGAGAGCCCCACCGGCATCCATCGGCCGGCTAGCCCGGCACGGCCGGCATCTCGGCCCACTCCCCCGACACGCCAGGACCGGGAGGCCCGGCACCGGGCGCGGGCCGCCTGAGCGCGGACCCGCCGTCGCGTCCGAGCGGAGCGCCACCGTGCGCTCCTCCCGACGCGCACACCGGTGGTGTTTGCCGGCACCACCGGTCGGGTATCCGGTGCGCGGGGGTGGAAATCATGCCGAAGCGCAAGAAACCTGGGCCGTCCGTGAAAAAGCCGGACACCTATGAAGCACTGCGCGACAAGGGGATGTCGAAGGAACGCTCCGCGAAGGTTTCCAACGCGCAGGCCGACAAGGAGAAGCAGAAGGACTAGGCCGCGTGAAGAACCCGGCGGCGCCTGCCGCGGTGACGTGGGAGGCGCCGCCGGCGGCGGCTGACCCGGCCACCACCTGCGTAAATACCCCCCGGGGGTTCGGTACGATGGGTACATGACGACACCGACCAGAGGCACCGCACCCACGCGCGGCTACACCGCCAGCAAGGACCAGTTGCAGGACCGGCTGCGCCGGGTCGAAGGCCAGGTCCGGGGCGTCGAACGCATGGTGGACGACGACCGGTACTGCATCGACGTACTGACCCAGATCTCCGCGATCCAGGCGGCGCTGGACAAGGTCGCCCTCGGCCTGCTTGACGGGCACGCCCGGCACTGTATGCACGAAGGTGCCGCCGAAGGCCGGGCCGAAGAGATGGCGCACGAGATGATGGCCGCGGTCGGCCGCCTGATGAAGCGCGGCTGAGTCATCCGCGGTGGAGCGGATCTTCAACCGGCACCGCGATCACCGCGAGGATCACACCGTCGCCGGCCAGCCAGCGCCCGCTGAACCCGTCCAGCCTGCCGCCCGCACCCAGATCCGGGCCCGGCACCAGGAGCTTCGCCTCGAAGGTCTCCGCAACCGGGTCCACCGTGACGAGCGCCTCCTCGAATCCCAGCCACCGGCCAGCCAGCGGGAACCACGCCTTGTAGACGGACTCCTTGATGCTGAACAGCAGACGATCCCAGCTGGTACCCGGAAAGCGTTCCCGCAGCCCGTGCAGCATCTCCCGCTCGGCAGCGCCAGCGACCATGTCCAGCACGCCGGGCGGCAACGCCTCGTCGGGTTCGGCGTCGATGCCGACCGTGGCGAGACGGTCGGTACCAGCCACCACCGCAGCCCGGTAGCCGTCGCAGTGGGTGATGCTGCCCACCACGCCGGCGGGCCAGCACGGCTCCCGCCGCGGCCCACTCAGCAGCGGGCTCGACCCGTACCCCAACCCGGACAGTGCCTGACGCGCCAGGTGGCGGCCGGTGGTGAACTCGCGACGGCGTTTGTCGACGGCACCGGCCACGAGTACGGCTTCCGCCGGCAACAAGTACGCCTCCGGCGGATCGCCGAATGCCTCGGCGGCGTACACACCGCTCGGCAGCAGCTTCTCGATCACGAGGGCACGTCCTCCGTGAGGATCCGCCGTGCCGGGCTGGGTGAGGTGCCGCGTGACCGCCACTCCCGCGGGTACCCCAGCGACACCTCTTCGAAGCGGACCCCGTCGTACCAGGTGGTACGGGGAATGTGCAGGTGCCCGTACACCACGACGGTGGCCCGGAACCGGGTGTGCCAGTCGGCTGTCAGTTCCGTTCCGCACCACTGGGCGAACTCGGGATAGCGCAGCACCCGGGTCGGCTCACGTACCAGCGGCCAGTGGTTGACCAGGACGGTCGGGAAGCGGGAATCAGCAGCGGCGAGCCGCCGCTCTGTCTGTGCGACCCGGGCCCGGCACCAGGCATCCCGGCTCGGGTACGGGGCCGGATCCAGCAGCATCTCGTCGGTGCAGACCACGCCCGCGTCGTACGCCCGGCGTAGCGACTCCTCCTTGGTGTCGGCCCCGCTGACCCGGAACGAGTAGTCGTACAACAGGAACAGCGGGGCGACGGTGACCGGGCCACCCTCGCCGTACCAGATCGGATAGTCGTCCTCTGGAGTCACGATCCCCAGATCCCGGCACAGCTGGACGTACCTTCGGTAGCGCTGCTCCCCGCGTTCGGTGACCGGATCGCTCGACAGGGTCCAGAGCTCGTGGTTGCCCGGGACCCAGATCACCTTGGCGAAACGTTCGCTGAGCAGGGTCAACGCCCACTCGACGTCGGCGAAGACCTCACCCACGTCACCAGCGACGATCAACCAGTCGTCATCGGACTCCGGTTCGAGCGCCCGTACGACGTCCCGGTTCTCCGGGTGGCGGACATGCAGGTCTGCCACGGCCAGCAAGCGTCCCGACCCCCCAGCGTCCACCACGACGCCAGATCCTTCCGTACGTGGTCCGTGGGTGACAAACCGGCCCGGTGGCGTGCGCCAGCCTTTCACCAGACCGCGCCTCAGGTCTGGTGCCGCATCGCGAGCGCGACCGCGTGCTCGGCGGTCTGGACATACCCGATCCCGGGCACGGGGTCCCCATCGGCGTCGACCACCCGCCAACCGCCCAGCGAGATCACCGGTACGCCGCCCCGCCGCTTGGCAAGTGCCACCTCGCTGAGCGTGCCCCAGGAGCCACCCACCACGATCACCGCGTCCGCGCTCCACACGATCACCGCGTTGCGAGCCTCACCGAGGTTCGTCACCAGGACGGCGGAGAGGTCGGACGACGATCCCTCGTGGCTGTCGTTCGGGCGTACCCCGACCACCAGGCCGCCCCGGGACCGTACGCCTGCCGCCACGGCCGCCATCACACCCCCGCCACCGCCGCAGATCACCACCGCATCATGCTCGGCCAGCAGCTCTCCGACCCGGCGGGCACTGGCGGCTTCCTCGTCGGTGCAGTCACGTGGGCCGCACACCGCGACCTGATAGGGCACGGCACTAGCTAACCAGCACCTGGGACGCCTGGGGGAAGACATCGCCGACCTCGTCGGCGAGCAGTTTCCGCAGCTCGGTGCGCCGGGTGGCGTAGCCGGGGTCGGCCGCCACGTTGCGCTGCTCGTACGGGTCGGTGGTGTGGTCGTACAACTCGTCGATGTCGTGCGAGCGGTACGTGTAGCGCACAGTCGGGGTGCGTACCGACAGGTTCAGCGCGTCCCGTTCCAGATCCAGGGTGTACGGGGAGGTGTAGACGCCGTTCGCCTCGGACTCCATCTCGTACAGGCAGGTCTCGCTGGTGACGTACTCCCGGGTGGGCTCGTCGCCACCGCCGACCATCCCGGCGAACGACACCCCGTCGGCCGGGTCGAAGTCGACTCCCGCCAGGTCCGCGACGCTGGGTGCGATGTCCACCATGGACACCAGGTTGCTGGTACGCCCGGACGCACCGTCGGGGTGCGCGACCAGCAGCGGCACCCGGGTCGCCTCGTCGTAGTGCAGCAGGTGCCCCTTCTCCATCAGCCGGTGCGCGCCCATCATGTCGCCGTGGTCGGAGGTGTAGACCACGATGGTCCGTTCCAGCTCGCCGGCCCGCCGCAGGTGCTCCAGGACGGCGCCGACCTGGGTGTCGATCAGCGCGCAGAAGCCCTGGTAGTGGGCGCTCACCTCGATCCACTGCTGCTCGGTGAGGTGCCCGAAGTCGGTGCCGAAGTGCGATTCGGCGACCTCCCGCGGCAAGGTGGCGAGCCCGGTGGCGAAGCTTTCCGGCAGCCGTACCGCGTCCCGGTCGATGATGGTGTCGTACGGCCGGGGCACCACCAGCGGGAAGTGCGGGGCGTTGTACGAGCACACCGCGAAGAACGGCCGGTCGTCCGGGCGCCGGTCGATGGCCTGCCGGAACTGGTCGGTCTGCCAGGTCTCCAGGTAGTGCTCCAGCGCGATGTCGGCGGTGCCGCACATCGGCGCCCTGGCCCGCCGGTCGACCAGCGCCAGGTCACGGGGTGTGAGGTTCTCGATGTGGTCGGGGACGATCGGGTAGCCGTGGCCCCGTACGTACTCCCGGTACGGCTCGATGTACCGGCCGCGGTCCCTGCCCTCCAGGATCGCCGGGATCGCGGAGGCGTCGGCGAAGCCCATCCGCGCCGGCGTGGTGCCGGGGACGTGCCACTTGCCGTTGTAGATCGTGTGGTAGCCGGCGTCGCCGAAGGCGCTCGCGATGCTGGTGTCGGCCAGTTCCGGCGCCACGTGTCGCCAGTTGCCCATCACGTGGTGGTGCCGGGGCATCCGCGCGGTCCACAGGCTGGTGCGCGACGGGCAGCACAGCGGGAACGGGACGTGGCACTCGTCGAAGGAGACGGCCCGTTCGGCCAACGCGTCCAGATGGGGGGTACGCGCCGCCGGGTTGCCGGTGCTTCCGAGGGTGTCCCAGCGCTGTTCGTCGCTCATCAGCACGAGTACGTTCGGCGGCCGCCGCGGCATGTCCCACTCCTTTACACCGGCTAGTACATCGTTGTAGAACCTAACTGCGACGACCCCGGTGGTCCAGTGCCGTACCACCTGACGAGCCGCCGTACCACCTGACGAACCGAGGGGGCGCTTGTGAGTTCGGATCAGCCGGCGGTGTTGTTGATTACCGCGGATCAGTTGCGGCGGGATGGTCTGGGTTGTTACGGGGGTCGCGCGGTGGCGACTCCGAACCTGGATCGTCTTGCGGCGTCAGGGACGGTGTACGACTGTGCGTACACGGCCAGTCCGTGGTGCCTGCCGTCCCGGGCGTCGATCCTGACCGGGCTGTTGCCCCGGCACCATGGGGCGTATTCGAACTTCCGTCAGGAACGCCTGTCTCCTGACGTGCCGAACCTGTATTCGACGTTGCGGTCGGCCGGATACCGCACCGCGCACGTCGGCAAGTGCCACTACGCCCCCGTCCCGTACGGCGACACCCGACCGGACAGGACCCTCCCGTACGACGACTTCCACGCCTATTACCGCTCGCTCGGCATCGACGAGCTGCGGCTGCAGGACGACAAGCAGGTCTCCGTGTGGTTCATGGACGACTACGCGAAGGAGCTGGAGGCCGCCGGTTATCTGGAGGCGTACCGGGAAGCGGTGTGGAACCGGGCCAACGCCAAAGTGTTCACCTTCCCCGGACCCACCGAATGGCACCCCGACTCCTGGGTCGGCCGTAACACCGTCGACGTCCTCAACAACCACTCGCATGACGAGACGCCTCTGTTCCTGTGGGCGTCGTTCTCCGGCCCCCACTTCCCCTTCGACCCACCCACCGAATACCTCGACCGCGTCGACACCTCGGCCCTAGGCGAACCGGCGGTCGACCCCGACGAATTCGCCACACCCGACCGGCTGCACTACCGCAGCTTCCACGGACCCCACCAAGGCTGGATCGAAGGCGGCACCTGGCACCATCGCACCCCCGACTACTGGACCAAACTCCGCCACCACTACGCCGCCAACATCGCCCTCATCGACGACCACATCGGCGACATCATCACCACCGCCGAAACCCACCACGGCAACAACCTGGCCATCATCTTCACCACCGACCACGGCGAAATGCTCGGCAACCACGGCTTCTGGGGCAAAAACAACGGCTACTACCAGGACGTACTCAACACACCCCTGATCTACCGCCGCCCCCACCAGGCGCAGGCCGGCACCCGCAGCGACCGACTCACCAGCGCCATCGACATCTACCCCACCCTCACCAGCCACATCACCAAACCCGCACTTCAGACCGACACCCCAGACAGCGGCGACCCGGAATACACCGCCACCACCGGCAACCCCACCACCGGCCACCGACCCGACGGCCGCCACCTCGACCAACCCGGCCACAGCCACGTCTACGCAGAAGGCGAACGCTTCCTCACCATCACCAACGGCAGCCACAAACTCGTCCACGCCCACCGCGACAACCACACCTACACCGAACTGTTCCACCAACCCACCGACCCCACCGAAACCCACAACCTCGCCGGCCACCCCGACCACACCCAAGCCCAACACCACCTCACCACCACCGCTCTCACCGACCTCATCGCCACCACACTGCCCTGACCCCAAGCCCGCGCGGCGCCACAGGACATCCCGCCTCCCGCCTCCGCGTTTTGTAACGCTTCTGCTGTCACCCATCGAGCAATGACCGCAGAAACGTCACCAACCGCGCTGCGTGCCGAGGGGCACCGCAGACGAGCGGCCCGGGGGCGCAAGGCATTGACGGGCACCCGTACAGCCGAATAAGTTTCCAGCTGAAACTTCATCGACCTGGAGGTTTGCATGCGGCGAAAGGCCCTATTGGGTGCGCTCACGGCGACGGCCGTTGTCGCGTCCGTGCTCACCGCTTCGGTCGCCTCTGCGGAGGCGGCCAGTGCCCGGATCACCGTGTCGGATCAGGTGACCGGGCCGGCGATCCCGGCGGAGCTGATCGGTGTCAACCACCGCTGGCCGAACGCCGGCCTCGGGATGTGGGACGCCGAGGCCGACCGGCCGGACCCGACGATCGTCGACATGTCGAAGCGGGCAGGGCTCGGCGTGGTGCGCTACCCCGGCGGTACGGTCGCCAACCTATTCCACTGGAAGAAGGCGATCGGACCGCAGTCCGAGCGTGGCTGCCAGGTCGGCGGCGGCTTCGTCGGCGGCCGCGAACCCATGGACAGCGTGTACGGCGTCGACGAACACCAGCGGTACGTCGCCGAGATCGGCGCCAGCACCCAGATGATGGTCAACGCGTCCACGGCGCCGGTGTCCGAGATCGCCGACTTCGTCGAGTACATGAACGCGCCGCTCGGCAGCAACCCCAACGGCGGCACCGAGTGGGCGAAGGTACGCGCCGGCAACGGCCACCCGGAGCCGTACGACGTGCGCTGGTGGGAGGTCGGCAACGAGCTGTACCTGGGTAACCAGCTCTACTGGCGCAGCGCCGACCTGGAGGTGTCGATGCGGCAGCACGCGTTCGGCGGCACCCAGCGGCACACTGACCAGCCGCTCGGCACCGAGTGCGACTTCCGTCCCACCGCCGGCGTCAGCGACGGCACCGCTGGCCAGGACTTCCGAGTGAACTTCCCGCCAGTGGTGCCGGACAGCCAGACGGTACGGATCGCCGGCGACACCTGGACCGAGGTGGCCGACCTGTCCACGGCCGGCCCGGACGAGAATGTCTACACCTTCGACCCGAAGACCGGAGCGGTCGGCTTCGGCGACGGCGTACACGGCGCGATCCCGCCGGACGGCTCCGCGCTCACCGCCGACTACGACTCCGGCCCGCACCCCGGGTTCGTGGACT
>JBOGDK010000221.1:0-7855 GCA_050701795.1 Micromonosporaceae bacterium | reverse complement strand
CGTGATCGCCAGCGCCGCGGTCAACGCGAGCGCTACGCCGACGGCCACCCTCCTCGACAACCGCATGCCTGTCACTCCTCGTCTCGGCCCGATTCAGGACGGAAGGCGGGTCGGCCCCACCCCGCCCCCGGCGGGACCCGTCAACCGGTGATGCCGGCCTCCGCCAGATCGGCCGCCACCCAGTCGGTGTACCGGCCGTAGAGGTCCCCGTAGTCCCTGTCGCGGCGCGGTTCGACCAGCGCCGGGCGTTCGCTGGCCTTCACCACCGCCCGCATCTCGTCCAGCCCGGACAGTTCGCCCAGCGCGTACAGCTGGACCAGGATGTTGCCGAGCGCGGTCGCCTCCACCGGGCCGGCCACCACGGGCAGCCCGGCGACGTCCGCGGTCAACTGGTTGAGCAGGTCGTTACGGGAGCCCCCTCCGACGATGTGGACCCGCGGCACCGGGCGGCCGGTCACCGTACCCAGGTCCTCGAACGCCATCCGGTACCGCAGCGCCAGGCTGTCGAGCACGCACCGGGCCACCGCCGGTACGCCGTCCGGCACCGGCTGCCCGGTACGTTCGCAGTACGCCTGGATCCGCCCCGGCATGTCGCCCGGCGCCACGAAATCGGGGTGGTCGGGATTGACCACGCTGCGCCCGCCACGGACGCCGGCCGCCATCGCGACCAGATCGGCGTACTCGAAATGCCGGCCTTCCCGGTGCCACTGCCGGCGACATTCCTGCAGCAGCCACAACCCCATGCAGTTGCGCAGCAGCCGGATCGTGCCGAGTACGCCGCCCTCGTTGGTCAGGTTCGCCCGCCGCGCCGCCTCGGTGACCACCGGCTCGGCGGTCTCGACACCGACCAGCGACCAGGTCCCGGACGAGATGTACGCCGCCGCCGGGTCTTCGTACGGCACGCTCACCACGGCGCTGGCGGTGTCGTGGCTGCCCGGGGCGATCACCCGGGTGTGCCGGAACGCGTCGCCGTCGAGCACCCCCGGCAGCACCGGTCCCAGGTCGGTGCCGGCGTCGACCACCTCCGGCAGCATCCCGGTCGCGACGCCGAGGTCGTGGAGCAGGTCGGTGGCCCAGCGTTGGTGCGCCATGTCGTACGCGCCGGTGGTGCTGACCGCGGTGTACTCGGCGACCGCCCGGCCGGAGAGCCGGTGGCCGAACAGGTCCGGCATCATCAGCAGCCGGTCCGCGTCGCGCGCGGCCGGGTGAACCTCCGCCATCAGTTGGTAGAGGGTGTTGACCTCCATCAACTGGATTCCGGAGGCGCGGTAGAGCCGTTCCCGTCCCACGGTCTCGATCGCCTTGCGCAGCATCCCCCGGGTACGCGGATCCCGGTAGCACACCGGGTCGTCGAGCAGGTGCCCGCCGGCGTCGAGCAGCCCGTAGTCCAGCCCCCAGGCGTCCACCCCGACAGCGTCGATCCGCTCCCCGGTCCCGAGCGCGGCGGCCGCCTTCGCCAGGCCTTCGCATACCTGCCGCCAGAGTGTGGCCATGTCCCAGCGGTACAACCGGCCCGCCAGCCGGGGACCGTTGTCGAACCGGTGCGCCTCGGTGATCCGTACGGTGTGCCCGTCGTATCGGCCGAGCACGACCCGGCCGCTCTCCGCGCCCAGGTCGACGGCCGCGACCACCCGCGCGGCCCGCCCGCCGGTCACCCGGCCGGGGACGCTCATGCCACGCCCTCGGTGCGGGCCGGAACCCGGCGTACCGGTACGCCCACCGCCCGCCACTCGGCGAGCACCTCGTCGGCCACGTCGTCGTCGGTGATCAGTTCGGTGATCCGGTCAGGCGCGGCGAACGGGTGCAGCCCGAACCTGCCCACCTTGCTGGCATCGAACAGCCCGTACACGTGGGCGGACACCGAGACCAGGTGCCGCTTCACGGCGGTCTCCTCGGGGCTGAGTTCCATCAGCCCGAGCTGCGGCGACAGCGACCGTACGCCGAAGAAACCGCAGGCCAGGCGACCGCGACCGGCGAACACATCACCGATGTCGCCCACCAGGGACCAGGAGGACCGCCGCAGCGTGCCGCCCGGCAGCACCACGGTGGCGTCGGACTCGCTGAGCACCTCGGCGGTACGCAGCCCGTTGGTCAGCACCACCAGGCCACGCCGGGCAGTGATCTCCTGCGCCAGGTAGTAGCAGGTGGTGCTGCAGTCCAGGGCGATCGCGTCGCCGTCATGGACCAGCTCAGCGGCGGCCTTCGCGATCGCCCGCTTGGCGGCGACCCGGTGCCGCAGCCGCATCTCGAACGCGCCCTCGTCGGCGCCTTCCAGGGCGACCGCGCCACCACGTACCCGGCGCAGTAGGTGCCGCCGTTCCAGGGCGTCGAGGTCCTTGCGGATGGTGACTTCGGAGACGCCGAACCGTACCGACAGCTCCGGCACGCTGACCCGGCTCGCGCCGTCGAGCAGCCGCAGGATGTCCTGCCGCCGGTCATGCTCAGCGATTCCAGGCACCGCGACCTCCGCCGTCCAACGTTGCGAAACCTGTCCGCAACGTATGGCTAACGAAGCTAAAACGTCAATGAGCGAAAGAGAAACCGCCGGTGTACGGATTTCGTTCGAAATCACGGTGCTTCCGTACCCGCGCGCCGATGATCAAGCTCCAACTGGTGGTACGCGCCTCTGCGACCGGCCGCGCGCTGCCCGGTAGGCCGGCTCGGTGACCGCTGTCGCGGTGGGACCATCTCCATAATGGGCGGGTGCGGATTCGACAGATGCACACCGAGGACATCGACCCGATCGTGGCGGGCTTCGCGGCGCTGGGCTGGAGCCGGACCCGCGGCCAGTACCTGCGGTACCTGACCGAGCAGCGGGCGGGTCGCCGTACCGCCCTGGTCGCCGATAGCGCGCCGGGGACCGGCGGTGGCACGGACCGCACCGTAACCGGGTACCTGACGGTGGTGTGGCAGCCCAGGTACCCACCGTTCCGCGCCGCCGGCATCCCCGAGATCCGGGACCTGAACGTGTTCGGCCCGTTCCGCCGCCGCGGGATCGCCTCCGCCCTACTGGACGAGGCCGAGAAGCTGGCCGCCGAACGCACCGACACGGTCGGCATCGGCTTCGGACTCACCGCCGACTACGGCACCGCGCAGCGGCTGTACGTACGCCGTGGGTACGTACCGGACGGCAACGGTGTCCAGCATGACGGCGCACCGATACCGCCGGGTACGACGATCCGGATCGACGACTCGGTGCACCTGATGCTCATCAAGCGACTCCGCTAGCCCCGCGGCCCGCCACCCTGGCCCGCCACCCTGGCCCGCGTGGGACGGGCCCGGTCAGGCAAGGTTCGGGCGTCAGGCGCCCCAGCCGGCCTGCTCGCCGCCGACCCGCTCCTCCCGGATCCGCTCGAAGTAGCCGGACCGCTGGTACGCCGCGATCGGATCCGGGTCGATCCCCATCTCGCCCCGCAACTGCGCGAGCATCGGACGTACGTCGGTGTGGTACGCGTCCATCAGCACCGCGTTCGCGCCGAGTACGTCCCCGTCCCGCTGCGCCGCCGCCAACGCGGAACCGTCGACCAGCAGCGCCTTCGCGGTGGCTTCCTGGACGTTCATCACCGAACGGATGATCGCCGGGATCTTCGGCTCGATGTTGTGGCACTGGTCGAGCATGAACGCGATCCCGGCGTCGGGCCGCAGCGCGCCCCCGCGCACGATCTCGTGCATGATCCGGAACAGCTGGAACGGGTCGGCGGCACCCACCATCAGGTCATCGTCGGCGTAGAACCGGCTGTTGAAGTCGAATCCGCCGAGCTTCCCGGCCCGGAGCAGGATCGCCACGATGAACTCGATGTTGGTGCCGGGGGCGTGGTGGCCGGTGTCGATCACCACCTCCGCCTTGCGCCCGAGTTCCAGACAGTGCGCGTACGCCGTGCCCCAGTCCGGTACGTCGGTGGTGTAGAACGCCGGCTCGAACAGCTTGTACTCCAGCAGCATCCGCTGGTCGTCGCCGAGCCGCTCGTACACCTCGGCGAGGGCGTCGGCGAGTCGGTCCTGACGCGACCGGATGTCGTCCTGCCCGGGGTAGTTGGTGCCGTCGGAGAACCACAGTTTCAGGTCTGCCGAGCCGGTGGCGTCCATGATGCCGACGCATTCCAGCAGGTGGTCGGTGGCTTTGCGGCGTACCGCGGGGTCGGGGTGGCACACACTGCCGAGCTTGTAGTCGTCGTCCTGGAAGACGTTGGAGTTGATGGTGCCGAGGGCGACGCCGCGCTCGGCGGCGTACCGGGCGAAGCTGGCGTAGTCGTCGACGCGGTCCCACGGGATGTGCAGCGCCACCTTCGGGGCCACCCCGGTGAAGCGGTGCACCGTGGCCGCGTCGTCGATCTTCTCGTACGGGTCACGCGGTACGCCCTGCTGCGGAAACACCTTGAACCGGGTGCCGGAGTTCGCGTACGCCCAGGAGGGTGTCTCGATCTGGTGCCGCCGCAGCGCCTCGAAGACCCTGGTACGGCTGTGCTCGGCGATCTGCGTCATAACCCCTCCTGATCTGCCCAGGCGAGCGTGCGTTCGCCCGGGCGAGCGTGCGTTCGGTGACGTTCCTGCTGTCACTTTCGAGGGTGAGGCAGCAGGAACGTTACCGAACCACGACGCCGGCCTGGCGGCAGCGCGGCCACCGGTGGCGACGGCGGCATTCCGCGCGTCGCCGCCGGGGCACGATGCTGGCGTGTAGCGTCTGGTGTTGCCCCTCGACACCACGAAGCCGGTGGACAGTCGGCGGTTCTGGCTGGTCGTCGGCGTCTGAGTCGTCGCCAGGAACGAGTCCGGCACAGACCGCAGGGGTACCGATGCAGTTGGATGTGCTTCCGCTCGCCATCACCATGATGGCGGGGCCCCAGATCATGGCCGCCATCGTCTTCGTGACCGCCGAACAGCCCGTGCGGGTATCGCTCGCCTTCCTCGCGGGAGTGCTGGCCGCGACGCTGGTCGGGCTGACGCTCGCGCGGCTCGTAGCGGCAGTTCTCGGTGGCGTGGCGTCGTTCGGCGATGCCGGCGACAGGGGTTCGCTGGGCACCGTCATCCAGCTCGTACTGGTCGGACTCCTGGTCGTCCTGGCGCTGCGCAGCTACCTCGGACGGCGTACCGCCACTGCGCCGTCGTGGCTCGGCAACCTGCTCTCCGCCGGGCCAGGGCGGGCCTTGGCGATCGGGTTTCTGGTGATCCTTCTGATGCCGTCCGACGTGGTGGTGATGTTGACCGTCGGGGCGAACCTCGAACAGCACGACGCGGACCTGACCGCGGCGTTGCCGCTGGTCGCGGCCACGAGCGTGATCGCGGCGCTGCCGCTGCTGACGTACCTGCTGTTCCGCGGCCGGGCGGCACGGATGATGCCGTTGGTACGGGACTGGATGAATACGCACAGCTGGCTGATCAACATACTGGTCTGCCTGCTGTTCATCGTGTTGATCCTGTTCTGAGCCCCAGCACGGCGCGCAGGCAGATCCCGCCGGGCGCCCGCGTCTTGCGTCGACGTGCGACATTGACCCGATGTCCCGAGCGATCGACTTCGCTGGCGCGCTCGCCGCGAACTGCATTGTCCGCCTCGCCGACGGCGACGACTGGTCGCCGGAGATCCTGCATGAGGCGCCGGACGGAACCCTGGACCGGGCCCTCGTCACCGCTGTCCCCGACACCACGGAGGCCGCCATCGAGGCCGCACAGCGGATCCTGCGCAGCAACCACTACCAGGCCCGGCGCGCGGCGTTGGCGTTCCTCGGCTACGGAGTCATCGACGGCGAGGAAATCAGCGCCATCATCGCCGAAGGCATCGAGTACGAGGAGCCCAGGAAACACGTCAGGATCGCGGTTCCGTACCGCCCCGCCACGTGGATGGCGCAACGGGCGGACGGTACGCATCGCACGTCGTTCGCCGTACATCCCCCGCTCGTGGTCGCCATGGACGGCTTGCCGGGCGTCTCGCCCGACGAGGTGATCGACAGGTTCGTCTTCGTCATCCGCAACCCTGACGCCGCTCCGGTGTGGGACAGCCACCTGGAACCCCTGCCCACGTAGCGCCCGCGATCACGTACTCCTCACAGGGTTCTCCCTGCCTCCACGATGTGGTATCCAGGGGAGCAATCGATTTCCGCGTCGCGGGCGGGGCCAGCGGCGACGGTACGCCGTAGCCGAGGAGGGTTCCGTGATCCGTAGCGTTCATGCCGGGATCGGCACACTCGTCCTCGCCACCGCTGTCCTGTTGACCCCCGCGACCGGGTACGGAGCGGAGGCTTCAGGAGTGCAGAACGAGCCGTACGAGACCCGCCAGACCAGAGTCGTCGCCGGCGAGTTCAGCAACGTGTACGACCCCAGCGTCGGCGAGAACGAGCCCTGGTACTACAACGACCACACCCTGGTCCAGGACCGCGAGACCGGCACCTGGCACGTGTACGCCATCACCCACGCCGAGCCGGCCAACCCGCTCGACGAGAAGAGCTTCGGCCACGCCACCGCGCCGTCCCCGAAGGGCCCGTGGACCAAGCGGCCCTTCGCGCTCACCGCCGACCCGGACGCCGGCGAGAGCCACATCTGGGCGCCGCACGTGATCTTCCACGCCGGTAGGTACTGGATGTTCTATGCCGGCGGTACGCCGGACCACACCGCGTACCGGATGCACCTGGCCACCTCGACCGACCTGACGCACTGGACCCGGCACCCGGGGAATCCGCTGTTCACCGACGGTTTCGACGCCCGGGACCCGATGGTGAAGCGAATCGGCGACCAGTGGGTGATGTACTACACCGCGAACAGCACCCCGAGCGGCGGCAAGCATCTGGTCGCGTACCGCACCAGCACCGACCTGGTGCACTGGAGCGAACGCAAGGTCGCCTTCCAGCACACCCAGAGCGGCACCTTCGGCGGCCCCACCGAATCCCCGTTCGTGGTGCAGCGCGGCGACGCGTACTACCTGTTCATCTGCTGCGACGGTGGTTACAAGGCCACCAAGGTCTACCGCAGCGACGACCCGTTCCACTTCTCGCTGGACCAGCTCGTCGGGGTGATCGACAGCCACGCCGCCGAAGTGGTCCACGACCCAGACACCGGCCAGTGGTACGTCACCGGGGCCGGCTGGGGACAAGGTGGACTGTGGCTCGCGCCGCTGGACTTCGACGCCGTACAGGTGAACCGGGGGCGCCTGGTGAGTACGCCGCACTACCAGGCCCGGGTGCAGGCCGAGCCGACCGCGGGGCTGGTGTCGTTGGCGGTGGACCTGTCCGGGCGCAGCGGCTACCGGCCGGCGCTGGACTCCTCGTTCCGGTCCACCGGGCCGTACCTGGCGGTCGGTGGGTTCGGCGCCACCGACAGCGCGGGGGCGGCCGGCGGTGTGACGGTGTCACCGGACGGCACCAGGGTTGACCTGACCGGTGTCCCGCTCGGCGACGAGCCGGTCACCGCGGACTGGTCGTTCCAGTTCGCCGAGACGACCTTCGACACCTCCCTGACCTGGAAGGTCACCGGCCAGACCAACGCGCCCGTCTGGGAAGCCGCGCTCAGCGTCGACTCGACACAGCCGACACTCGGCGACCCGGACGGGTTCGGCCGCGACGGCGACGCCACCGGCTTCCCGGCCTGGACCATGGGGACCGACGACGGACTGAGCGTGGTGACCGCGTACCGGGCCGGGTCGGCGTTCTCCGAGGACAACCGGTGGTACCACCCCGCGTCCGGTTCGGTGTCGTGGCAGCCGCTGTGGCAACCGGGTGGACGTACCTTCCCGGCCGGGGAGTACGCCGGCGGCACGTGGCGGTTCGGTTTCTCCGGCACCGAACGGGACGCCGGGTACGCCGATCGACTCGCCGCCGACCTCAACAGCTGACCCCAGCAGCATCGCGGCGTCCGCGAAGCCCTGGTG
>JBOGDK010000220.1:0-7863 GCA_050701795.1 Micromonosporaceae bacterium | reverse complement strand
GAGCAGCGGGCCGCCGGGTTCGGGCCGACCCTGGCGAAGGGTTGGTGAGCACCGGTGACCACGCTGCATACCGAGGAGCTCGCTGAATCGACCGCCGCGCGGGGGTTCTGGACCCGGTCCCGCAAAGCCGGTGCGATCTTCGTGGGGCTCGGCCTGTTCGCCATCGGCGTGTTCGGGAGCTTCGCACCCGCGGACGAGGTGGCCCGCTTCACCTTCTCTGACGACAAGGTGAACCTCTCGATTCCGATCCCGGCGCAGCTCGGGGCGATGGGCTTCGGCGCCCTCTGCGTACTGGCCGGGATCGGCCTGCTGACCCGGGTGGCCAGCCGTCACCTGGCATGGGCCACCGTCCTGGGCCTGTTCGGCTTTCTGATGTCGTTCCTGTCCTGGCAGGTGGCGGGCGGCTTCATGCCGATGGTGGCGTTCATCAAGGGCGGGGTCTTCCTGGCGTTGCCCCTGGTCTTCGGATCGCTCTCCGGAGTGCTCTGTGAACGCGCCGGGGTGATCAACATCGGGATCGAGGCGCAGTTCCTGATGGGCGCCTTCGCCGGTGCGTTGATCGGTACCGCGACCGGGAGCCTGTGGCTTGGCCTGTTCGGAGCGCTCGTCGCCGGGTTGGCGATCGCCTCCCTGCTGGCGGTGTTCGCGATCCGGTATCTGGTGGACCAGATCGTGCTCGGGGTGATCCTGGTCGTGCTCGCCACAGGTCTGACATCCTTCCTGTACGAGCGTCTGATGCAGCCGCACGCCGACACCTTGAACAAGCCGGAGAGATTCCAGAACATCCCGATCCCGGTGCTGTCGGAGATCCCGCTGATCGGCCCTGCGCTGTTCAACTCGAACATGTTCCTCTACCTGGCCGTGATCCTGGTGGCGGTGGTGCACCTGATCCTGTTCTACACCCGCTGGGGCCTGCGGGTACGCGCGGTCGGTGAGCATCCCACCGCGGCGGACACCGTCGGGGTCAAGGTGCAGCGGGTGCGCTACCTCAGCGTGCTCGCCGGTGGTGTCGTATCTGGGATCGGGGGCGCGTACTTCACGCTCGGTCAGGGTCACCAGTTCAACAAGGAAATGACCGACGGCGCCGGCTACATCGCGCTCGCCGCGATGATCTTCGGGCGGTACAGCCCGGTGGGGGCGCTCGGGGCTGCGATGTTGTTCGGGTTCGCCTCGCAGTTGAACGTCTTCCTCGCCGGAATCGACAGCGAGATCCCCTCGGAGTTCCTCGGGATGACGCCGTACATCGCGACCATCTTCGCGGTGGCCGGCCTCGTGGGGAAGGTGCGCCCACCGGCCGCTGACGGCAAGCCGTACGTGAAGGGCTAATCTCGTCCCCGGGCTGGCCCTGGGACGCCTCTCGGCGCTGCTCACCGGCTCGTGGAGGGATGGTCAAGTGGACGTGGACTGGGGTGCACTGCGTACCGCGGCAACCGAGGCGATGCGCGGTGCGTACGTGCCGTACTCGGGGTTCCCGGTGGGTGCCGCGGGGCTGGTCGATGACGGTCGTACGGTCACCGGTTGCAACGTGGAGAACGCCTCGTACGGGCTGACCCTGTGCGCCGAGTGCGGGCTGGTGTCACAGCTGCACGCGACCGGGGGCGGCCGGCTGGTCGCGGTGTCCTGCGTCGACGCCGAAGGCCGTCCGCTCACCTCCTGTGGCCGGTGTCGGCAGCTGCTCGCCGAGCACGGTGGCGCGCAGTGCCTGGTGGACACGGACGCGGGGCCACGCACCGTCGCCGAGCTGCTGCCGGACTCCTTCGACGCCAGTTACCTGCCCGCAGCCGATCGGCCGCGGCCGTCATGACCGGCACCCACTCCGCGGTGGAGGTGATCCGTACCAAGCGGGACGGTGGTGAGCTCAGCGACGATCAGATCGACTGGGTGATCGACGCGTACACCGCGGGGACGGTCGCCGACGAGCAGATGTCCGCGCTGGCGATGGCGATCCTGCTGCGCGGCATGACCACCCGCGAGATCTCCCGGTGGACCGCGGCCATGATCGCCTCGGGGGAACGGCTGGATCTGTCAGGCATTGCCCGCCCGCTGGTCGACAAGCACTCCACCGGCGGTGTCGGCGACAAGATCACGCTGCCGCTGGCGCCGCTCGCGGCGGCCTGCGGAATCGCCGTACCGCAGCTGTCCGGGCGCGGTCTCGGGCACACCGGCGGCACGCTGGACAAGCTGGAGTCGATTCCCGGGTTCCGGGCCGGGCTCAGTTCGGAAGAGTTCACCGACCAGCTCCACGCGGTCGGGGCCGTGGTGTGCGCCGCCAGCGAATCCCTCGCTCCCGCCGACCGCAAGCTGTACGCCCTGCGGGACGTCACCGGGACCGTCGAGTCGATCCCGCTGATCGCCAGCTCGATCATGAGCAAGAAGATCGCCGAGGGCACGCCGGCCCTGCTGCTTGACGTCAAGGTGGGCTCCGGGGCGTTCATGAAGGAGCGGGAGCCGGCCGAGGAGTTGGCGCGCACCATGGTCGAACTCGGCGCCGCCCAGGGGGTACGCGCCACCGCGCTGCTCACCGACATGCACACCCCGCTGGGTCGGGCGATCGGCAACGCTGTGGAGGTGGTGGAGTCGGTCGAGGTGCTCGCCGGAGGCGGCCCCGCCGACGTGGTGGAGCTGACCGTACGGTTCGCCCGCGAAATGCTCACCCTCGCCGGGCGGGACGGGCCCGACCCGGCGGACGCGCTGGCCGACGGCACCGCGATGGACGTCTGGCGGCGGATGATCTCCGCTCAGGGTGGCGACCCCGACGCGGCGCCGCCGACGGCGGCGGAGATCGAGGTGGTACGGGCTCCACGCGACGGCGTGGTGACCCGGATCGACGCGTACGCCCTGGGCGTGGCGGCGTGGCGGTTGGGTGCGGGACGGGCCCGCAAGGAGGACTCGGTGTCGGCCAGTGCCGGCGTGATCGTGCGGCGCCGGGAAGCCGAGTCGGTACGCGCCGGCGAGCCGGTGCTGGAGTTGCGCACCGATGACCCGGCGACGATCCCCGGCGCGCTCGACGTACTCGACGGTGCGTGGCAGGTGGGGAGCACGGCGCCGCGGCCCCGTCCGCTGGTGATCGACCGCATCACCTGACGGCCGGTCGGCTGGCGGCCCGAAAGCCGGCGCCGAAAACAGAAAAACCTCGGGAGCGTACCCAACCAAACCGGGCCGAGCCGGGTAGATGAGGTATGACCGCCGTGAGGGAGCAGGCCGTGGTTGCTGAACTGGCGCCCGCTGACCCCGGTGCGTTCACCGACTGGGTACGCCCGCACCTCGCCCCGATGGCGTGGCTGGCGGCGCGGCTCGCCCCGGACGCTGACCGCGACGACGTGGTGCAGGAGGCGCTCGCGAGGGCGTGGGCGAAACGGCGGCAGTACGACCCGGGGCGTGGCACCCCGTCGGCCTGGTTGCTGGCGATCACCGCCGACCAGGCTCGCAAGGCGGTACGCCGGCGCCGCCCGGTGCTGTCCCTCGTCGATGCCCAGCGGGTCGCCGCCCGGCCGGAACGCCCCGATGACCGGCTCGATGTCGAACGGGCGGTACGCCGCCTCGCCCCCAAGCAGCGGCTCGCGGTCGACTGCTTCTACTTCGTTGGACTGACGGTGACCGAGACCGCCGCCGTGATGCGCTGCGCCGAGGGCACCGTGAAGTCCACCTTGGCCGATGCGCGGGCCCGCCTGCGCGTACTGCTGGAGGTTTCGGGATGACTGACGAGCGCGACGGCCGGGTGGACCGTGAACTGGCAGACGCTGGCGCGGCGTGGCGGGCCGGGCAGCCGGACGCCCCCGAGCCCGATGTGGAGCGGTTCGCCGACCAACAGACGACCCGGTGGGCACCACTGCTGGTCGCGGCCGGCGTGGTGGTACTCACCGCCGGACTCGCCGCGGTGGTGCTGATCGGGCAGAACGCCCCGGACGGTGCCCCGCCGGCGAAGCGGGGACTCGACGGTCAGGTGGTACGCGACGGTGACCGGGTGGCGGCCACCGGCACCCTGCTGAAGGCGCCGGGTGAGCCGCTGCAGCTCTGCCAGACGAACCCGACCATCGAGATCCACCCGCCACCGGCACCGACCTGCTCAGAGTGGACGGTCGAGGTCGACGACCGGGCAGTGCCGGACTCCGTACCGTGGCAGCAGACCGACGGGGTACGCCACACCGAGGGCCGCTACACGGTGACCGGGACCTGGCGTGACGGCAGGATCGTACGGCCGTCGGTGGAACCGGCACCGAAGCCACCGCAGAACGATCCGACCAGCGCCACGGGTCCGGTGCCGGGCGCCGGGCAGCCCGCACCAACCGTCGACGGTGAGGAGAGGTTCCCGATGTCCTGCCCCGCCCCGGCGGGAGGTTGGCGGGTGGTACGGGTCGACCCGCAGCAGGCCGAGGCGGCCCGCAACGCGCTCGCCGAAAAGGTCAGTGGTGACCCGGAGCAGTACAGCGGGATGTGGGTGGCGTACCCGGAGCCGGGCATCGAGGTGATGGTGGTCGGTACGGTCGGCGACCCCGCGAAGGACCAGACGAAACTGGCCGAGGGGTTCCCGTACCACCTGTGCGTGATGCGGGTCGAGCACAGCGCGGCGGAGCTGAACTCCACGTCGGAACGGCTCGCGACCTCTGACGGCCGCTGGCAGACCGAAGTGTGGCCGGATCGGGCCAAGGTGGTGGTCCGGTTGCGGGTGTTCGATCAGGCGGCCCGGGACCGGGTCGGCGACGACGCGGACAAGGTGATCGTGAAGCCATTCGTTCACCGGGCCTGAGCCGTACCGCCAATTGTTCAACGGGTTACGCATCCACGACCGGGTAGGTACGGCATAGTGGGCAGCGTGAGCGAGCTGCCCACTGTGCCGGATCCTGTGGAGATCCGGGTGTCGTCACTCGAGGAGCTGGAGCGGCTGGAGATCCCGCTGCCGCCCGATCATTTCCCGCTGACCTGGGAGCCGGGCGACGCGGTACGGCTCCGCGACCTCGACGAGATGCAGGCACGGGTCGCCGTGCTCTGCGCGGTGATGGAACGGTGCCTCGGGATGCCGTCGGAACGGGCGATGCAGTGGCTGCTGGACGGCCGGCTCCTGGAGCATGTGAGCAAACCGGAGTGGCAGTTCCTCGCGGGGGAGAAGGGGGACCGCGACGCGTTCATGATGCACCTGGACGCGCTGTTCGGCTTCGGATGGCTGCTCGGTTGGGCAGAGCACCTCGACCCGTCCCTGCACTGCCCGGAAGAGCTGCCGAAGGCGTTCCCGGACATCCACGGCGGGGAGTCGTACGCCTCCTGGTGCGGCCGGTCCGCGCCACAGCCGCGGGACTCCCGGGAGGCCGCCGCGCTGCTCGACCTGTACTACTGCCTCGACTGGGCGTACCAGGACGCGACGCTGCGGGCGGAGTCGCCGCCCGGTCCCGTGCAGGCGTACGTGGTCGCACAGCGGCGTTGGGCGTTGGAGTGGTCGGTGGTGTTCGTCGGCCCGTACCACGAGGATCCGCCCGGCTGGGAGGATGTGGACCTCTCGACCTGACATGGCTGCCCGAAGTGTGGCGGCGGGCACGGGCGGTGCCGCGTCGGGCGGCCAGACGTACCGACTAATGTCGTTTCATGGTTGCTCCGAACATGGATGAGATTCGTCAGGCACCGAAAGCGCTGTTGCACGACCACCTCGACGGTGGCCTGCGCCCCGCGTCGGTGGTCGAGATCGCCGAGGCGACCGGGTACGACCAGCTCCCCACCCGAGATCCCGGGGAGCTTGGCGCCTGGTTCGTGCAGGCCGCGGACTCGGGTTCGCTGGAACGGTACCTGGAGACCTTCGCGCATACGGTCGGCGTGATGCAGACCGCCGAGGCGTTGCACCGGGTCGCCGCCGAGTGCGCCCTCGACCTGGCCGCCGACGGCGTGGTGTACGCCGAGATCAGGTTCGCCCCGGAACAGCACACCGAGCGGGACCTCAGTCTCGGACAGGTCGTCGAGTCGGTGCTCGCGGGCTTCGCGGACGGACAGGCACGCGCCGCCGCGGCGGGACACCCGATCCGGGTGGGCACGCTGCTCACCGCGATGCGCCACGCCGCCCGTTCGATGGAGATCGCCGAGCTGGCGGTGGCGTACCGGGATGACGGCGTGGTCGGTTTCGACATCGCCGGTGCGGAGGCCGGCTATCCACCCACCCGGCACCTGGACGCGTTCGAGTACCTGCAGCGGGAGAACGCCCACTTCACCATTCACGCCGGTGAGGGATTCGGGCTCCCCAGCATCTGGCAGGCGATCCAGTGGTGCGGTGCGGACCGGCTCGGCCACGGGGTCCGGATCGTCGACGACATCACTCCCGGCCCGGACGGCGGTGCGCAGGGCGCCTCCCTGGGACGGCTCGCCAACTACGTACGGGACAAGCGGATCCCGTTGGAGATGTGCCCATCATCGAACCTGCAGACCGGAGCGGCGCCCTCGATCGCGGAGCACCCGATCGGGCTGCTGCGCGACCTGCGGTTCCGGGTCACCGTGAACACCGACAACCGGCTGATGAGTGACACGTCGATGTCGAAGGAGATGGCGCTGCTGGTGGAGAACTTTGGCTACGGTTGGGGCGAGCTGCAGTGGTTCACGGTGAACGCCATGAAGAGTGCGTTCATCCCGTTCGACGAGCGGCTTACGTTGATCAACGAGATCATCAAGCCGGCGTACGCCAAGCTGATCGCCGGGTGATCCGACGCGGGGGGCCCAACGTGGCAGAGCAGGGTGAGGCGCTCGACGATTCGCCCCAGCGTCCCGGTCCGTCCCGTGGGTCGGCGATCACCGAACCACTGCCAGCGCCCGTGGGTTCCGGCGCTGGCCGGGTGGTCACCGGGCTGCTGGGTACGGCCACCGCCGGGCTCGGTGGCCTGGCGGTGTGCCGTCTGGTCGGTCTGGACTGGTTCACTCCGCTGGCGCAGCTGATCTCCTTCACCCCGTACCTGGTGCCCGGCGGCCTGCTGGTCGCCCTGATGTGCGCGGTGGCGCGTCGTTGGCGGATCGCGGTGGCGGCCGGGCTCGTGGTCCTGGTGCTGACGGCGGTGACCGCCCCCAGGGCGATCGGTGACGACAGCCCAGGCCCCGCCGTCGGTATTCCGCTGCGGGTGATGACCGTGAACGTCTACCACGGGGGCAGCGCCGGACCGCTGATGGCGCTGGTACGTGCCGAGCGTCCTGACGTGCTCAGCCTTCAGGAGGTCACCGCGGAAGCCCTGGCCGAGCTGGAGGCGGCCGGAATGGCCGGGTTGCTGCCGTACAGCGCTGCTCGGCCCCAGCCCGGCGTTGCCGGTACCGCCCTGTACGGGCACGCCCCGTTGACCGGGCTACGGACCCTGGATTCACGTACCCGGTTCGACATGGCACGCGTACGTACCGTCCACAAGGGAGTGACGCTGGACCTGGTAGCGGTGCATCCGTCGCCTCCGATCCCCGCGGGAGGCGCGACTGCGGCCTGGCACCGGGAACTGGGGTGGCTTCCGGCACCGGACCTGGGCGACGAGGCAGTGACCGTACTCGCCGGCGACTTCAACGCGACTCTCGACCACTCGGGGTTCCGGAAGTTGATCGGCGACGGGTATGTCGACGCGGCCGATGCCGTCGGGACCGGACTCACCCCGACATGGCAGGCCGGGTGGGCGCCGCCCGTGGTCATCGACCACGTCCTGGTGGAGCGGGGTGTCGGCGTACGCGCGGTACGGGTGCACCCGGTGCCCGGCAGTGACCACCGCGCGGTGGTCGCCGACCTGACCCTCCCCGAGGGTTAGGCCGTGTCTCGGCCCTCCGTTGCCTGGCGCCCCCGTCCAGAGGCTCGATGCGTCGCCGGCTCAGACGGGCCGACGGCCCCATGTCGAGAGCATCAGGTACGAGCCCAGGGTCAGCGCC
>JBOGDK010000219.1:0-7908 GCA_050701795.1 Micromonosporaceae bacterium | reverse complement strand
CGGCTGACCGGCCCCCGATCGGGCGGCCGATCGCCAACGTGGTCGCGCGGGTGCTGGACGAACGGCGACGGCCGGTCCCGGTCGGAGTGGTGGGCGAACTGTGCCTCGGCGGCGCCTGCCTCGCCCGTGAGTACGTGGGGCTGCCGGGCCAGACCGACGCCGCGTTCATCCCGGACCCGGAGGCCCCCGGCGGATTCCTCTACCGGACTGGTGACCTGGCCCGGTGGCTTCCGGGCGGCGTACTGGAGCACCTCGGCCGGATCGACGACCAGGTGAAGATCCGTGGCAACCGGGTCGAGCCGGGTGAGACCGAACGCGTACTGCGGGGGCTGCCCGACGTACCCGATGCCGCCGTGGTCGCGGGCACGGACCCGCACGGTGACACCTGCCTGATCGGGTACGTGGTGGCCGACGAGCCGGCCGTGATCGGCGAGCTTCCGGACCGCCTGGCCGGCACCTTGCCGAGCTACCTGATCCCCACCGCATGGGTGGAGCTTGCGGAGCTGCCGGTGAACGCCAGCGGGAAGCTGGACCGTACCCGGTTGCCCGCCCCCGACTGGGGTACGACGGGCGCCGGCTCCGCACCGGAGAGCCCGCTGGAACGCCGGCTCCACGACCTGTGGGCGGCGCAGCTCGACGTCACCGAGGTGCCGGTCGACCGCTCGTTCTTCCAGCTCGGAGGGCATTCGCTGAGCGCGGTCGAGCTGGTCAACCGGGTACGCGAGGCGCTCCGCGTCGAGTTCCGGGTCGCGGACCTGTTCCGGTCCCCGACGATCCGGGCGATGGCGCGCCACCTCACCCCGCGGGCGGCGGGTGACGACGTGGCCGAGACCGCGCCGGTGACCAGCCTGCAGCGGCGGGGTTGGGAGCTGCACCACCGCACCGGACACCCTGAGGTGTACAACGTCGGTCACCGGATCACGGTGCAGGGCCAGCTCGACCCTGACGCCCTGGAGCGGGCCTTCGATGCCGTGGTACGGCGTCATGCGGCGCTGCGTACCCGGATCGTGGACCGGGACGGTACGCCCCGGCAGGAGACGTTCGCGACGGTGCCGGTACGCGTGGCCGTGGTGGACCTGTCCGAGATCGCCGACGACCCCGACGCGGTGGCGGCCTGGTGCCAGAGCCAGGCGTCCCAGGCGATCGCGCCGGACGACGTACCACTGTGGCGGCTGCGCCTGGGTCGGCTCGGTGACGACCGGTGGGAGCTGGTGGTGGTGTTGCACCACCTGATCTGCGATGGCTGGTCCATGGGTCTGCTGTGGACAGACCTGTCCACCTGCTACACCGATGCGGTAGCCGGCCGTGACGCCGAGCTGCCGGCGGCCACCTCGTTCCTGGAGTACGCCCGTTGGCTTTCCGAGACGGCGACCGGGCGTCACGAGGAGCTGGAACGGCACTGGCGTACGGCACTCGCCGACGCCCCGGTACGGCTGGACCTGCCGTACGACCGGCCACGTCCGGAGTGGTTGTCCGGGGCCGGAGCGCTGCACCAGTTCCGGCTTCCGGACGACATCTGCCGGGGCGTACGGGAGACGGCCGAGTCCCTGGCCGCCACCGTGGCCGGCGTACTGACCGGTGGGTTCGCGGTCTGGATGGCGCAGCTGTGCGGGCAGCGGGATCTGGTGTTCGGGGCCTCGAGCGCGAATCGTCTGACACCCGAGCACCGCGGTGTGGTGGGGCCGGTGGGCGAGCCGCTGTTGCTGCGGCTCCAGCTCTCCGACGCGATCCGGTTCGACCATCTGGTCAACCAGGTGGGCGAGAACCTGGCCGTCTGTCTCGACCACCAGCCGATCGGCTTCGCCGGGGCGCTCGACGCGGCCCGCCCTGGCAGCGGCACCGGGGCGGTGACCCCTCAGGTGCTGTTCACGGTGGTCACCACACCACCCGCGATGCTGGAGCTGCCTGGCGCGTCGGCGACGGTACGCAGCCTGCCCGCGGGGGGCGTCGCCCGTACCGAGCTGTATCTGGTGCTGATGCCCCGGGAGGGGTCGATCGACGTCGTGATCGAGTACTCCACAGATCTGTTCGACGCTGCCACTGTCCGCGGCTGGGAGAAACAGATCACGGGTGTGCTCGCCGAGGTCACCACAGATCCCCGCCGTACCGTCTGACCGGCGCCACCGTCTGACCGGCGCTACCGCCCGACCACGCCGCGGAGCGCGCCACCGCGTCACCCCCCAGCGGCTCCGACCGCACCACCGCGCCCCCGGGCCGCGCGGCTCCGACGATGGACTCCTGCCATGAGAAACACCGGGGCGTTTCTCATGGCAGGGGTCCATTGAGTGGTGGTCTCATGACGCTCGTCCGGCGGGTGGGCGGTCTCATGAGGCGGGCCCCCTTTGAGTCGCGACGTAGCGACACGGCCTGGGCACGGCGCGAATCGCCGCCGGTCTTGACATCACCCGAAAATGGGGCGAAGGTCGCGGTAATCGATTTCCGTCGCTACGAGAAGGAGCGCGGCATGTCGTACCCCCAGCAGCCGGAGCCGACTCCCGCGAACCCCCCTGGCGCCCTCGGCAAGCGGGTGCGGCGTTCCACGCTTCTCAAGGCCGCCGGTGGCGCGGTCCTCGGAGCCGGGTTCCTCGCCGGCTCGTCCGGCCTGACCCACGCGGCCACCCGGAAGCCCTCCGGCGACGACGCCGGAGCCCAGGCACTGACCGTCACCAAGATCAAAGACCTCACGGGCCCCGGACTCACCACCCGGTTCCGGATGGAGGCCACCGACCTCGGCATCCCGGTACGCACCCCCGACGGCCGGACCCTGTACGTCTTCGGCGACACCTTCGAAGACGCCTGCGTCGGCTGCGGCTGGTGGCGTTCCCCGGTCGCCCTGTGGTCGACCACCGGGGACCTCAACAGCGGGGTCACCTGGTCCGGCGCGGTGGGTGGCGAGGCGGCCCAGCAGCTCTGGTGGTACGAGCACAACAACCCGACGTTCTCGACGGTGCTGCCCTCCGACGTGATCACCATCGGCAACACGATGTACCTGCACGCGATGGTGAACAAGGGCCTCGGCAACGTGGTGTGGACGGAGATCTGGCGCTCCGACAACTCCGGCGCGAGCTGGGTCCACACTGGAGCGAAGTTTCCCAGCGACCTGCACGGCGGCCTGTTCCAGCTGCTGACCTGGGCCCCCGGCAACGACGGGTACGTCTACGTCTATTCGACCGGGTTCCAGCGCGACAAGCCGATCATCCTGCACCGGGTACGCGCCGACCGGATCACCGACCTGGCCGCGTACGACCCCTGGGGCTACCGGAACGGCGTCTGGGCCTGGGGCAACCCGCCGACCCCGATCCTGGAAGGGCGCTTCGGCGAGCTGTGCCTCCGGCCGCTGGGCGGCAAGTGGGTGCTGACCTGGTTCAACGCCGGCGACTACCGGATCGACGGGATCATCATGGACACCCCGACGTCGAACCTGTACACGGCGTACCGGCGGACGCTTATCTGGGGCGGCCAGTGGGGCAACGAGGACGACTCGCACGTCGCCCAGCTCTACGGCGGCTACATCATCCCGGGATCCACCATCAACGAACTGCACCTGTCGGTGAGCCAGTGGAACACCCAGAACAACTGGCCGTACCGGGTGATGCAGCACCGGATCCGCGGCTTCGGCACCTGAGGCCGACCCGCAGGAGTAGCCCTTTCACGAATCCCCGCTGATCCGGTCCCTCAATCGGACTCAAGGGGGCGCCCTAAGGGTGGTCACCACTGGGCATCGAGTTCGGCGAGGCGTCGGCGGAGTCGGCGGGCGTCCGGCCGTGGCAGGGCGTGGGTGACGATGTGCAGGATCCGGCGTAGGTCGACCGGGTCGGGGCAGCATGCGGGGACGCCGCAGCCGTATTGCGGATCGAAGTTGCGGTGGTAGGGGTCGCGGAGGAACCGGCTCCAGGTGTCCAGGGCTTCGCGGGCGGCTCCTGGCCATAGGCGCGTGCGTTCGAGCTGCGCGATCACGGCCCTTCCTCGCGGACTCAGACCCGGCAAGGAGGGAACTGCGTAGTCGAGACGACGATGTGCGGCGGCGCGTACTCGCGCCGGTGACTTACGCGCCATCGCCCTTTCTGGTGTTTGCCATGTCCGACATGGTGGCATACCGCGGCTCGGCGTGGCGGCCGCTCCGGTGTCAGCGCATGGTACGGGTACGCACCTCCACCGGCTCCCGGTCGGGACGCAGGCCCCGCCACGACGGGTGCCGCAGCCGCCCGTCAGGGGTGAGGGTGCGGTAGACCACCTCACCGACGAGGGTCGGCCGTACCCAGCGGGCGCCGCGTACGTGTTGACGCGACGGGGGCATGTCGAACGGCGTACTCGGCTGCTCCAGGGGGTCCAGTTTCTCGGCGAGCCGGCGCAGCTCCACTGCGGTGAACCCGGTGCCGACCTGTCCGACGTGCACAAACTGGTCCTCGTCGTCGTACGCGCCAAGGATCAGCGACCCGATCTGCCCCGTACGGCGTCCCTCGCCCGGGCGCCATCCCGCGATCACCACTTCGGTGGTGACGTTGAGCGGGGTCTTGATCCAGCTCCGGGACCGGTGTCCCGGCTCGTAGCCGGACGTGGCGCGCTTGGCGACCACGCCTTCCAGCCCGTGCTGCACCGCGGCGTCCATCACGGACTGCCCGTCGGTGTCGAACCGTGGTGGCACCGACCCCGACCCGACACCGAAGTCGATCGACTCCAGCGCGTCCCGGCGTTCCCGGTACGACCACCCCACCGTCGCCGTGTCGTCCAGCAGCAGCAGGTCGAAGACGTAGTACCGCACCGGCACCCGCTCCAGCAGCCGAGCGTCCGGCGCCCGTACGTGCATCCGGTGTTGGAGCAGGGCGAACGACGGCGCCCCCGACGGGTCGAGCGCGACCAGTTCACCGTCGAGCAGCATCCGCCGTCCCGCGACCTGTGCCGGCATAGTTCTCAGCTCGGGATAGCTGCCTGTGACGTCCCGTCCGTTACGGGACACCGCCCGGACCTTGGCCCCCGCCAGGGCGACCACGGCACGTACCCCGTCCCATTTGAACTCGAATGTCCAGCCCTGGCCGGACGGAAGGGGGCCTGGCGTCGCCAACATCGGCAACACCACCGATGGCAACCGCGGCTGTCCGGCCACATCTCGATCATGCTCACCGCACGCTTGGCGTCGCTGCCGAACCGGGAAACTCACCGCACAGCGGGCGGCGCCGCGGAACCGGGAAACTCGGTGCCGCCCGGTCGCGGGCGCCGGCGTACCGCCGGCGGGCCTGCCGCGACCGGTCAGCGGGGGCGGAGCTCAGCCGGTGGTGATCGTGAGCCGTCGCGGGTTGCCGTCGTGCACCGCGCCGGACACGTCAGGCTCGCCGTCCGGGCGTACGTCGTCGTACGGGAAGGCGTACCCGATGGGGGTGTTGGCGTGCACGATCCGGGACCAGTGGTTGGTGCTCGGGTCCTGGTAGTAGTCGCCGGTACGCGGCCCGTTCGGCTGGTCGGCGTGGGTGAGCAGGGTGCTGCGGTTGAACGCCGCGGCGAGCCGGGCGAGGATCCCCTTCTTGTCGTCCGGGTCGGACGGGTTGTTCGCGAACGGCCCGTGGTTGCAGGTGAAGATGTCCCGGGAGACCGGCTTGCTGAAACTGTGCCCGCCGTCGAAGACCAGGTTGTCCCCGGTGACCCGGCCGGTACGTACCCCCCGACCGCCCTGCAGGTCCACCCGCAGGTCAGTGCCGCGGTACTTCTCCCACACCTGGTCGATGTAGGAGTTCCAGTGGTCCCGGAACGGCATCTCGGCCGGGTTGTCGAAGTACGGCGCCATCAGCACCTGCGGCGAGATCGCCCGCAGTACGGTACCGCCGTCGCGGAGCACCAGCTGGTCCCACGCCTGACCGTCGGAGGCGGCCTGGTCGGCGAGCCCGCCCGCGATCGCGTCGACGGCGCCGGACGGCATCGGCTCGACGGTCTGGGTGGAGTCGCCCTCCAGGTTCAGACCGATCGACAACGCGGTGACCAGGTCGACGTAGCTGATGTTGACGAAGATCTGGGTGGTGTTGAACGTGAACTCGCAGAACGACCAGATCTTCCGGTAGTTCGGGTCCGCCTCCGTGGCGAATGCCGGCTCCACCAGCGACGGCCCCGGGTTGACGAAGAAGTCCAGGGTGTCCTCGCGTACGAAGTAGACCCTGGCGCCGTACATGTGACGCAGGGTGAGCACCACCGGCGGAGCGCCGGCGGCATTGAGCGGGATCGAGCAGTCGACCGGCAGCGGGGTCTGCGGCGCACCAGGCTCTTCCAGGTGGTAGTAGCTGCCGTCGGCGCGTAGCAGCAGCCACCGGCCGGTGCCCTCCTCCCGGCCGGTGACGTACGCGCGTGCGGGCCCGCCCCGGTTCTCCAGTGCCAGCTCACAGGTTTCCGGTGCGGTCGCGCCGAGGCTCGCCGGGTTCCCCCAGAACGGAGCACTCAGTGCCACCCCCGATGCGGTGAGGAAGGTTCTGCGCGTGACCAATCCGATCGCCCCCTTGATGGCGTACGAGGTGATATGACCGCTTCTTACCGGACAGCCACAGAATTAGGCAAGACTCTTAACCAAAACTCGCCACCCCTCGGGGTCTCGTCAGCGCGTGTGGGGGTGAAAACCGGTTTACTCGGCGCTCAGCCAGTCTGAGGATGTGGCCATGGACTGGGACGGCAAGACGCAGGACGAGCTCTGGGACGCTGCCGCTGCCCGGGAGTACGACACCCCAGGCGAGGGAACGTTCGCATCCGACGTGCTCGGACCTACAGTGGACCGACTCGTGGAACTTGCCGGCGGGGGTCGTGCCCTGGAGTTCGCCATAGGTACGGGCCGCGTCGGTATCCCGCTGGCCGAGCGTGGAGTGCCCGTGGTCGGTATCGAGTACTCCCGGCACATGATCAACAGGCTGCGGGAGAAGGTGGACGAGTCCACGATCCCGGTCGTTCACGGCGACATGGCCACCACCCACGTCGGGGGCGAGTTCAGCCTCGTCTACCTCGTGTTCAACACGATCGGGAACCTGCTGGAGCAGGATCAGCAGGTTGAGTGCTTCCGCAACGCGGCGCGACACCTGAATCGCGGCGGCAGGTTCGTCATAGAGCTGTGGGTTCCCACGCTCCGCACCCTCCCACCCGGCACCAAGGCGTCGATCGGCGTCGTTGAGGACGGCTACATCCTGCTGGACACCATCGACACGGTGAACCAGCGGGTCGTCTCACATCACTTCAGGTTCGGTGAGGGACGCGACGCACGAGTCGGGCGCACCCCGCACCGCTACGTCTGGCCGTCTGAGCTGGACCTCATGGGCAAGCTCGCCGGCTTCGAGCTGGAGAGCCGCCACGCCGACTGGCGGGGGACGGAGTTCACCGGCGAGTCAGCATCGCACGTATCCGTGTACCGCAAGATCGCATAAGCGTGACGCTCACCCACTCTGTGTCGGGCGCACCTGTCAGCCCGCGTTGGCTGACAGGTGCCCGTCCACGGCGTCCACAGTGACCCGTTGACCGGGTTGCAGTTCCCCGTCGAGCAGCAGCGTCGAGAGCCGGTTGTCGATCTCGCGTTGGATCAGCCGGCGCATCGGGCGGGCGCCGAACTCCGGTTCGTACCCGTGCTCGACCAGCCAGTCCACCGCCACCGGGGTGACGACGAGAGCGATGTCCTGGGCGCGTACCCGGCGCTGGGTCTCCTCCAGCAGCATCTCGGTGATCTTGTGCAGTTCGTCGGCGTCCAGCCGGTCGAAGATGATCACCTCGTCGATCCGGTTCAGGAACTCCGGGCGGAACGACTCGCGAAGCTGCTTCATGATCCGATCCCGGAGCGTCTGCCGACTCCGCTCCTCCCCGCCACCGGCGAACCCGAGCGCGCCTGCGGTGCTCGTGATCAACTCAGAACCGAGGTTGCTGGTCATGATCAGTACGGTGTTCCGGAAGTCG
>JBOGDK010000218.1:0-7934 GCA_050701795.1 Micromonosporaceae bacterium | reverse complement strand
GCCGGCAGCAGGTCAGCAACCAGGATGTGCGCGGGTACGGCCACCTCGATCCGGCGGTCCGGCCCGCACACCACCAGGCGGCACATCTGTGCGGTTGCAGCGAAAGTCACACCCTTTCCTCGCAGGAGTCACCACTGAAGTTCACCGACCCGAAACATTCATGTGCTCGTGACCTAACCGGGTCCGGCAGCCGTGGTAGAGCACGACGCGTCAGCGACAAAGGAGGCAGTCGTGTCCACAGTCCTGTTCCGGCGTCCGGCGCGGCGCAACGGGCCGGAGACCCCGAACGGCGACCTGCACATCCAGGAACCCCCGGTGATGCCGGACATCCAACCCGGCGGTTTCCGGCAGGCGATGACCGTCCTGCCGATGATGCTGATGACCGCGGTGATGCTGCTGCTGTTCTTCGGCCCCACCCGCGGCCCGTTCGGCTGGACGATGATGGGGCTGATGGGGGTCGCGATGGTCGGCCTGATGATCGGCCAGTTCGCGGTCAGCAACAGCGAGCGCAAGTACCGGATGGGCGGCGACCGCCGCGACTACCTGCGGTACCTGGCGCAGCAGCGCCGCCGGATCCGCCGGTCGGTCACCCAGCAGCGGGAGGCCAGCGCCTGGCGGCACCCGGACCCCGAGGCGCTGTGGTGTGTCGCGCTGACCACCCGCCGCTGGGAGCGCCGCCCCACCCACCCCGACTTCCTGGAGGTACGCGCCGGAACCGGCCGGCAACGGCTCGCGGTACGGATCGCTCCGCTGCAGACCAAGCCGCTGGAGGATCTGGAGCCGCTGTCGGCAAAGTCGCTGCGCCGGTTCATCGAGGCGTACAGCACGGTCGCGGACGAGCCGGTGGCGGTGTTCCTGCCACGGTTCTCCACGGTGCACATCACCGGCGAACGGCGGCGTGACGTGCTGCGGGCGCTGCTCGCGCAGATCGCCACGTTCCACGCGCCGGAGGAGGTGGTGATAGCGCTGTGCGTCTCGGCGGACGCCGCCGCGGAGTGGGACTGGATCAAGTGGCTGCCGCACGTGCAGCACCAGGTCGAGCAGGACGCGGCCGGCGCGTCGCGGGTCGTGGCGGGCAGCCTCGACCAGCTCGAGAAGCTGCTCGGCGAGCCCTTCCTGGAACGTCCCCGGTTCGAGCCGGACGCCACGGCCAGCCGGGAGGAGCCGTACGTGGTGGTGGTCCGCGACGGCGGGCACGTGCCGGCGAACGCGCGGCTGGGCTCCGTCGGGTACCGCAACACGGTGCTGGTCGACCTGGATGACCCGCCGGCGACGACACCCGCCAACACCCTCTGGCTGGACCTCGCCGACGACGAACTGCAGCAGGTCCGCTACGACGCGGTGGGCCGCCAGAGCCGTTCCCGGCTGGCGCGGCCGGACCTGCTCGGCGCCGAGGCGGCCCGGGCGCTGGCGACGGCGCTGGCGCCGTACCGGCTCAGTGTGGCGGGCGAACCCGCCGAACAGGCGATCAAGAGCGACTTCACCGTCGGCGCCCTGCTGGGGACCTCTGACCTCGGGAACCTGGACGTGGCCGCCGGCTGGGCGCCCCGTACGCCCGCGGACCGGTTGCGGGTGCCGATCGGGGTCGACACCGCCGGCGAGCCCGTCGAACTCGACCTCAAGGAGTCGGCGCAGGGCGGCATGGGTCCGCACGGCATGTTGATCGGCGCGACCGGATCGGGCAAGAGCGAGTTGCTGCGTACGCTGGTGCTCTCGCTGGCCATGACGCACTCCTCCGAGCTGCTGAACTTCGTCCTGGTCGACTTCAAGGGCGGCGCGACGTTCCTCGGCCTGGACCAGCTGCCGCACACCTCCGCGCTGATCACCAACCTGGCCGACGAGGCCGCGCTGGTCGGCCGGATGCGCGACGCCCTGCACGGTGAACTGGTACGCCGCCAGGAACTGCTGCGCGGCAGCGGCTACGCCTCCATGCTCGAGTACGAGAAGGCCCGCGCCCACGGTGCTCCGCTGGACCCGCTGCCCACCCTGTTCGTGGTGGTGGACGAGTTCAGCGAACTGCTCGCCACGCAGCGCGACTTCATCGAGTTGTTCGTGATGATCGGCCGGCTGGGACGATCCCTGGGGGTGCACCTGCTGCTGGCCAGCCAGCGGCTGGACGACGGGCGGATCAGCCAGCTCGAGTCGCACCTGTCGTACCGGATCGGGTTGCGTACGTTCTCGGCGATGGAGTCCCGGTCGGTGATCGGGGTGCCGGACGCGCACGAGCTGCCGTCGCAGCCGGGCAACGGGTACCTGCGTACCGACGTGTCGACGCTGATCCGGTTCAAGGCGGCGTACGTGTCGGGGGCGTACCGCCCGAAACCGACCCGGCGCGGCGAGGTGGTGCAGCGGCAGGTGATGCCGTACCTGCTGGAGGAGGTGCCGCATCCGGTGCCGTTGACGGCCGAGGTGGAGCAGCCGAAGGAACCCGAGGACACCAACGCCCCCAGCGTTCTGTCGGTGGTGACGGCGCAGCTCGCCGACCAGGGGCCACCGGCGCACCAGGTGTGGCTGCCACCGCTGGCCACCCCGCCCACCCTCGACCAGTTGCTGCCGCCGCTGGCGCCTGACCCCGAGACCGGGTTGACCGCGGTCGGCTGGCCCGGCAGCGGCGCGCTCACGGTGCCGGTCGGTTTCGTGGACAAGCCGTTCGAGCAGGCGCGCAACCTGTTGACAGTCGACTTGTCCGGCAGCGGCGGTCACCTCGGCATCGCGGGCGGCCCGCAGAGCGGCAAGAGCACCCTGCTGCGTACGGTGATCTGCTCGCTCGCGCTCACCCACAGCCCGCGCGAGGTGCAGTTCTACTGCCTCGACTTCGGCGGCGGCACGCTCGCCACGCTGTCCGGCCTGCCGCACGTCGGCAGCGTCGCGAACCGGCTGGACGCCGACCGGGTCAACCGCACCATCGCCGAGGTGAACGCGTTGATCGCGGATCGGGAACGCCGGTTCGCCAAGCTCGGCGTGGACGGCATGGCCGCCTACCGGCGGCGCCGCGGCGACGACCCGTACGGGGACGTGTTCCTGGTGGTGGACGGCTGGTTCACGCTGCGGCAGGAGTTCGAGGGTTTGGACGACTCGATCCGGCGGATCGCCTCCCGGGGGTTGAACTACGGCGTGCACCTGCTGCTGACCGCGTCCCGGTGGTCGGAGGTGCACCACGGGATGCGCGACCAGATCGGCACCCGCCTGGAGCTGCGCCTCGGTGACCCGGTCGACTCCACCATCGACCTGCGGGTGGCGGCGACCGTGCCGCAGGTCCCCGGCCGGGGTCTCACCGCGGAGAAGGGTCACTTCCTGGCCGGTCTGCCACGTGTCGACGGGGTGCCCGACGGCGTCAGCGCCGCGGACGGCAGCCGGCACCTGGTCGCGGCGGTGCGGGAGTTCTGGGATGGTCCCGGCGCGCCGGCCGTGCGGACCCTGCCGGCGGTGCTGCAGGCTGTCGAGCTGCCGGCGGCCGAGGGCGACCTGCGGGTCGCGGTGGGCCTGAGCGAGGAGCGGATGCAGCCGGTCTGGCACGACTTCGCCGAACTGCCGCACCTGACTGTCGTGGGTGACCGGGAGAGCGGCAAGACCAACCTGCTGCGCCATGTCGCCCAGGCCGTGACCAGCCGGTTCACACCGAAGGAAGCCCGGATCATGGCGGTGGACTTCCGCCGCCGGCTGTTCGACGTGGTGCCGGAGCCGTACCGGCTGGGGCATTCGATCTCGATCGACGCGACCAAGCGCACCGTCGCCCAGGCCGTCGAAGGCTTCCGCAGCCGGATGCCGGGCCCGGACATCACCCCGGAGCAGCTGCGCCGCCGCGACTGGTGGTCCGGCCCGCGGCTGTACGTGCTGGTCGACGACTACGACCTGCTCGGTGGGCACGAAAGCCCGTTGTTGCCGCTGATTCCGTTCCTGGCGCAGGGCGCCGACGTCGGGTTCCACATGGTGCTCACCCGCGGCGCCGCCGGGGCGATGCGGATGTCGATGGATCCGCTGATCCGGCGCCTGCAGGAGGCGAACAGCCCGGACCTGGTGCTGTCCTGCCCGCCGTCAGCGGGTCAGATGACGGGTGGGGTCAAGCCACGGGTGTTGCCCCCCGGCCGGGCGCTGCTGTGCACTCGGCGGGGAGCGACCCTGGTCCAGACCCCGTACGTCGAGCCGGAGCCGAGCGTCGGCCCGCTCTCCCGCGGCGACTCCTGACGGTGGCCGGGGTGTCAACCGGCGGCGCGGCGACGGCTCCTGAGCACGGCCACCACCGCGAGCACGGTCAGGGTCGCGAGCAGCACGGAGCCGCCGTACCAGAGGGACCGCGGGACCGCGGGGTCACTGCCAGGACCGTCGGGCAGCGTCAACGCACCGCCTCTCGGCTCGGGGGTGCGGTTGGTCCGCCCGGGATCGAGGTCGCTGACAGCGGCGGGTGGGTCGACGGCGCCGGGATCTTCCGCACCGGTACGCATCGCGGTCAATGTGAGCCGCTCCCGTACCTCCGCCTCATCGAGATCGGGGTGGTAGGCGCGGACCAGCGCGGCGGCGCCGGCCACGTACCCGGCGGCGACGGAGGGACCGCTGACCTCGTAGTGCCCGGCGCCCCCGACCGCGACGATGCCGTACCCGGGGGCGTACAGGTCGGGCTGGTGGGTCTCGGTGGGCTGGCCGTCCGGGTCGACCCCGCCGACGGAGAGGACCTGCTCGTACCCCGCGGGAAACCCGGGGCCCTGGTCCCGCTCGGCGACCGGCGCGACCACCAGCACGTCGTCTGCGACGGCCTTCGCCACAGCGCCGCGGAGCCCGGCGTCGTCGGTTTCGGCAGCGGTGCCCACCAGGATCACGTCGGCGCCGAGCTTGGTGGCGGCCTGGATGCCCTTGGCGATCGCTTTCGGCGGCACCTGGCCGTCCCCGTCGATGATCCGGATCGGGAGTACCGACGCTTCCGGGGCGATCCCGACGACCCCGCGCCGGCCGACCGGTCGGGCCGCGACGATACCGGCGAGCGCGGTGCCCCGGCCGGCGCAGTCGTCGTCGGCGCGGCCGCCCGAGACCACGTCACGGCCGCGCTGGACGGCGCCTTCCAGCCCCGGCGGCTTCCCGACTCCGGAGTCGACGACCGCCACGGTCACCCCGTCGCCCCGGCTCACCGGCCACGCCAGGTGCGGCGCCATCCGCGCCACCGGCCAGGGCACGCCGTCGTACGTCACGTCGGACTCGCCGACACATTCGTCGCCGCCGTACGGCAGCGGCGGCGGGTCGCCGGCGGCGTACCCGGGAACGGATGGACCGGCAGAGACGGCGAGGCCGCACAGCACCGCGGCCGCCCACCTGCCGGCCGCCGCGGCGGTCATGACGCCTGGCGGTCGATGTCGACGACACCACGCAGCGCGCGGAGCGCGTAGTGGGTACGGGACTTGACCGTGCCCTCCGGGATGTCGAGCATCGCGGCGATCTCCCGGACCGACCTGTTGCGGTAGTAGCTCTCCACGAGGACCGCACGGTGCTCCGAGCGCAGTTTCTGCAACCCGGCCCGTACCGTCTGGCCGACCAGCAGCCGCTCGATCGCGTCGTCGGATCCGGGCAGTTGGCGCATGTCGGTGACGGCCACCTCGGTGGGGCGCGCCTTGCGTTTGCGCCCCGCGTCGATCAGCACCCGCCGGGCGACCGTGTACAGCCACGGCCGCAGGTTCTCCGCGGCCTCGTCGCTGTGCCGCAGGAAATGCCACGCCCGCAGGTACGTCTCCTGCAGGACGTCCTCCGCCTGCCGGCGGTCCCCGAGACTGAGCCGCACCAGGTAGTTGAGCAACGGTCCGCTGTGCAGCTGGTACAGCTCGGAGAGCCGCTGGTCCGCGTCGGGCCGGTCGACGTCATCGGCCCCTTGACGTTGCGTCGGAATCTTGCGAACGTTCCCCACGATTCTCTCCTCCTCGGCTTCCTGACGAGTCGAGAGAAATGCTCACGAACTCGCGCGTGCGAGAACTCATTGAGCACAGTGAAGTTTTAGAGATTCCTTCCCATTGACCCCGTAGAGCATCGATGAGACGCCTCTGAACGCGATCGGTTGAACCAGCCCGCCCCCGATGTCGTTGTGGTTCCGGGTCCCGCCCGACAACTCACGCAGGTCGCTTCTGGGGAGGGTTCGTGAACACGGCAACTGGCGGACGTGCCGCCGAACTCCACCAGGTCGTTCTACGGATCGCCGGCTGGGCGTGCGACGAGACCGTCCACACGTTGCGTGACTGGCTGGCACGGGACCGCACGGTGGACGTGGCGCGTGCGGTGCTCTTCACCGCCCTGAGTAACCGGATCCCGGTCACCCCGCAGGACGCCGCGACGCTCAACGAAGCGGCCGCGGGCAGCGACGTCGAGGGGCTGCTGGACGTCGTACCGGATCCGCAGCTGCCGCTGCACACGATGTCCCCGGTCCATCCCGCCGAACAGTCAGGCGGCGTACCACACTGCCTCGACCTGACCGGCAACCCGGAGGAGTACGACGACGTCGACCGTACGGCCGTGGCAGCCGCCACCGACATGGCCGGATTCACGGGACTGTGGCGCACCTGGCGGCTACCCGGCTTCGCCACCTCGTGGCCGCCGCCGCGCCGGGTGTACCTGATGCAGGTGGCCGGCGACAAGCCAGACCTGCTGCCCGGCCACGCCGCCGGAATGCAGTCCACACTGGTCGCCGCCGGGGAGACGTTTCCGCAGGTGGAGGTGTTCACCGAGGCGGAGAACCTGCCGCCGTACCAGCGGGCGGCGCTGGGGTGGTCGGCACTGCTCGCCACCGCCGACCCGGCGCCGCCGATCCAGATCGCCGGGCTGTTCGACGCCGTCGAGGACACCGGCGGACCCGGCTTCTCCAGCACCCGCCCACGACTCGACGGCGAGGAGCGCGACCGGGTGCTGTGCTACTTCGACGCCGGTACGGCGCTGCTGCCCACCACCGCGCTGATGGTCGACGTGCTCGACGACGCGCGCCGGCCGGTGGTCCCGATGGGGTTCCGTACCGACGGGCAGTGGGTCTGGTCCGACGCGACCGCGTATTTCCTGCGACGCCACGGCATCGCCCCGGACACGGAGCTGCTGGACCACGTACGCGACCGGCGGTACCAGCCGGGGTCCGTGGGCGCGGTCGCCCTGCACCGCGCGATGGCGGCACTCGAGGCGGAGGGCGAGGACGGTGACTACTGACGTGGTCGCCGAACCGGTCGACCCGGCGCCGGCACGTACCGGCGCCACCGACCCGGGGCGGGCAGGTACCGGCGCCACCGACCCGGGGCCGCCACGCGCCGAGCCGGCCCACGCGGGGCCGCCGACCCGGAGGGCCGACCCGCGGCCGCCGCCTGCTGCCCGGGCAGCCGGATCGGGATCCGCGGCCCCGGGTGCCCGCCGCCCGGTCCACGCCGTTCCGGTCGGGCCGGCGATGCTGCTCCACACCGGCCGCGACGCGACCGGGCCGCTGACCACCATGACCAGCCGGCTGCCGGCCGAGGGCGGGCGGGTCCTCGTCGTCACCGCACCCGCGGTGTCCGCACGTGACGACTACACCGAACTCGTGGCGCGGCTACTCGAGGTGTGGCCGGCCGATCCCGACACCGGCGTACGCCTGGTCCCGCTCGGCCCCCGGCACGACCCGGCCGCCGCCGAGGCCGCGGTGCGCGGCCTGGCGGACGCCACCGGGCGCGAGATCGCCGGTCCACTGGGCACGGTCACGGTCGCCGTCGACGGCACAACCGCGGTCTCCACACCGTCCGGCGCGCCCGGCGGCTGGGTCACGTACACACCCTGCGGACCACCGCGGTACCAGCCGGCGTGGTACCCGCTGCCGTCGTGGGGCGCGGACCTGCCGGCCGAAACCACCACCGCCCGCGATGCCGGCGGCTGCGTCGTACACCCGGTGCCGGCGGGTTTCTGGATCCTGCCGTCCGGCACCCGTCCCGGCGGCGCCGGCGCCGCCGCGT
>JBOGDK010000217.1:0-7951 GCA_050701795.1 Micromonosporaceae bacterium | reverse complement strand
GTGTCCTCCAGCGAGTGCTCCGCCGCCGCCTTCTTCGCCGCCTCGACCTCAGCGTGGAAGACCGCGAAGTCAGCCTCGGCATCCGCGTCGGCGACGTCATCGAAGTCGCCGTCCTCGTTGTCGTCGGAGCAGTAGATCTGGCCGGCGTTCTCGTCACCCCAGAACTTCTGGAACCACCATCGCTCCACCTCGGCCATGTGGCGCACCAGGCCGAGCAGGGACATTGTGGACGGTTCCACGCTCCGCAGCTTGAGTTGGTCGGCGGTCAGCCCTCCGCACTTCCACAGCAGGGTCTGACGGTGGTAGTCGAGCCAGCCTTCGAGCATGGCACGCTCGTCAGCGACGGTCGGTTCCTCGGTCCGGGTGATCTCCGGTGCGGTCCATGTCATGGTGGGCATCTTGCCGGTGGCGTACGACATCGCGCCCCTGGTTTTCGTCACGGTTGGGTCCCACCGGCACGGAGCGGGCTCCGTTCCGGCGACCGTCCGCCCAGGGGTCCGGCGACCGTCCCGCCCCGGCCCTATGGTGTTCTCCGTCACACCGCTTTAGGGTCCAGAGTCAAGGGCCGTCGCGGAGTGGCGGCCCGTGTCCTGTCTCCCCGCACGCCGGAGGCCGTCATGGTCGCTGCCACCTTGACCGACGTACGCAGTCTCGCTGAGTCCTTCCAGCAGACCGCGGCGAAACACCCGGACGCGGTCGCGTTGCGTACCACCGGCGGGGCTGTCGAGATCACCTGGCGCGAGTACGCCGAGCGGGTACGCCGGATAGCCGCCGCTCTCGCGGCCCTGGGGATCACCCGGGGCGACACCGTCGGTCTGATGCTCACCAACCGGCCGGAGTGCGACCTGGTGGACACCGCGGCCATCCACCTCGGCGCGATCCCGTTCTCGATCTACAACACCAGTTCGCCCGAGCAGATCAGCTACCTGTTCTCGAACGCGGAGAACCAGGTGGTGGTCACCGAATCAGCGTTCCTGCCCCAGGTCCGGGCCGCGACCGGCACCTCCGTACGGCACGTGATCAGCGTCGACGGTGAAGCGGAAGGGGTACGGAGCCTCGCCGACCTGGAGTCCACGGAGCACCCGGACTTCGACTTCGACGCCGCGTGGCGGGCGGTACGACCGGACGACGTGGCGACCCTGATCTACACCTCCGGCACCACCGGACCACCCAAGGGCGTGGAGCTCAGCCACGCCAACATCCTGGCCGAAGTGGCGGGGGTGCTCGACAACATCCCGCTCGACCACGCCGACAGCACGGTCTCGTTCCTGCCCACGGCGCACATCGCCGACCGGGTCACGGGCCACTACCTCAATCTCACCGCCGGACTGCGGGTGACCGCGGTATCCGACCCGAAGGCGGTCGCCGCCGCCCTGCCGGACGCCCGGCCGTCGGTGTTCTTCGGGGTGCCCCGGGTGTGGCAGAAGATCAAGGCCGGGATCGAGGCGAAGCTCGCTGCCGAGCCGGACGATCGCAAGAGGAAGGTCGCGTCCTGGGCGATCGGGGTCGGCCGGGAGACGGCGCGCCGTGACCTGGCTGGGGAGCCCCGCGGACTGCTGCTCGACCTGAAACACTGGATCGCCGACCGACTCGTGCTCGCGAAGGTGCGGCACGCACTCGGCATGGACCGGATGCGCTGGCCCGCCTCCGGCGCCGCCTCGATCCCGGTGGACACCCTGGAGTTCTTCTTCGGCATCGGGGTGCCGATCTACGAGGTCTGGGGGATGTCCGAGACCACCGGGGCCGCGACCGCGAACGCGCCGGGAAAGACCCGCCTCGGCACCGTCGGCAAGCCGGGGCTCGGCGTCGAGTGCACCCTCGCCGAGGACGGTGAGCTGCTGTGCCGGGGCGAGATCGTGATGCGCGGCTACCGCAAGGACCCGGAACGCACCTCCGAGGCCGTCGACGATGACGGTTGGGTCCACACCGGCGACATCGCGACGATCGACGACGACGGGTACGTCACGATCATCGACCGCAAGAAGGAGCTGATCATCAGCGAGGGCGGCAAGAACATGTCGCCGAGCAACATCGAAAACGCCATCAAGTCAGCGTCGCCGCTGGTCGGACAGGTGGTCGCGGTCGGCGACAACAGACCGTACGTCACCGCCCTGATCGTGCTCGACCCGGACGCCGCGGTGCCGTACGCGGAGAAGTTGGAGTTGGCCGCGGACACCTCCCCGGCGGTGCTCGCCGAACACCCGGCGCTCCGCGAGACGATCGCCGACGCGGTGCGCTCCGGTAACCAGGCGCTGTCCCGTACCGAACAGATCAAACGGTTCCAGATCCTGGCGCACGTGTGGGACCCGGGCGGGGACGAGCTGACCCCGACGCTGAAGCTGAAGCGGCGCCCGATCGCGGAAAAGTACGCCACCGAGATCGAGCAACTCTACGAGCCGAGCCCGGGCCCGGCCGTGGTCAATCTCTCCTGAGGCACGTTCGCTACACCCGCACCCTTAGCGCGAGCGCTACCGGATTCTGGCGCGGCCCAACCAGCGGAGCACACCGGTCACGACGCGCAGGTACGTCTGGCGCGACACGTACGGCGGTGGGTCGACCAGTGGCAGCCGCAACCGCGCCACGCTCTGCGCCTCGGTGTACTTCAACAGTCCTTCAGCACCGTGACGCCGGCCGAGCCCGGAGATGCCGACACCGCCCATCGGCGCGTCGATGCTGCCGTACGAGGCGGCGAAGCCGTCGTTGATGTTCACGGTCCCCGCGCGCAGCGCCTCGGCGACCCGGCGGCCACGCCGTACCGAGCGGGTGAAGACGCTGGCGTTGAGCCCGTACGCGGTGTCGTTGGCCCGTGCGATCGCCTCGGCCTCGTCGGCGACCGGGTACACCGACACCACCGGCCCGAACGTCTCCGCCGCGTAGCAGGTCATCTCCGGCGTCACACCGGTCAGTACGGTCGGCTGGTAGAAGTACGGCCCCAGCTCCGGGCTGGACGCGCCTCCGGTGTGGACGGTGGCGCCCTTGTCCCGGGCGTCGTCCACGTGAGCCGTGACGGTCTCCAGGTGCCGCGCCGACGTCAACGAGCCCATGTCCAGGTCGAGGTCGGTGTAGCTGGCGCCCACCTTCAGTGCGGAGACGGCGGCCGCGAACCGTTCCAGGAACCGGGGGTAGACCGACTGCTCGACGTAGATCCGTTCGATCGAGATGCACAGCTGTCCGGCGTTGGTGAAGCACCCGCTGATCGCGGAGCCGACCGTACGGTCCACGTCGGCGTCGCTGAGCACCAGCATCGGGTTCTTGCCGCCCAACTCCAGTGAGCATCCGACCAGCCGGGATCCGGTACGTTGCGCCACGTCCCGACCGGTACGACTGGAGCCCGTGAACCCGACGTAGTCCACCTGATCCACCACGGCGCCGCCGATCCCCGGACCATCGCCCAGCACCACTCCGAACACGTCGTCCGGCACCCCCGCACGGCGCATCAGCTCGACGGCGTACAGCGGGCTGAGCGAGGTCTGCAGGTCGGGCTTGAGCACCACGGCGTTGCCGGCTACGAGCGCGGCCAGCGCGTCACCGAGCCCGAGCGCGAACGGGTAGTTCCACGGCGCGATGATCCCCACCACGCCCCTCGGCACCCGCAACTCGCTCGCCGCGACGGTGCCCGGGAACAGCCCGGCACGTCGCCTCGGACGGAGCAGTTTGACCGCCTTGCGGGCGTAGTAGCCGGCGGTCAGCAGCGGATCCCACTGCTCCATCACAGCGTGCAGCCGGGCCTTGCCGGTTTCTGCCTGGATCAGGTCCGCGATCACGTCCCGTTCGTGATGCATCAGGTCCACCAGCCGGCGCAGTACGCGTGCCCGCTCCGAGACCGGCGTGGCCGCCCATGCCGGCTGGGCGGCGCGTGCCGTGGCGATCGCGTGCCGTACGTCCTCGACGCTGGACAGTGGAAGCTCGGCCAACGGGCCGCCGGTGAATACGTGTCCGCTGGTGGCGGTCCGCTCCGCGGAGGAAGCAACGAGCGCTCCGAGCCGGCGTACCAGCTCGGGGGTCACTGATGCCGGGAGGCTCAGGGCGTTCCGCGCCGCGGTGGTCACGGTCAGCTCCGCCCGGACGAGTTGGTCCCAGCCTGTGTGGTGCCCGCGGAGTCGGCGGCGGGGGCGGGGGCGCTGGCGGCGGGGTGGACCGGATCGGCGCCCGCGGTGTCGGCGGCGGGGGCGCTGGCGGCGGCGCGCTCCTCGTAACGGGTGCGTTCGGCGGAGTGCACCGCGTCGAGCATCAGCCGATCGGCGCCGACCTGCTTCAGGATCCAGTCACTGAGCCGGGTCCCGAACGGCCTGACGACCCGCTCCATCCACCCCGCCATCCGCGGTACGTAGATCTGGAAGCGACCGGCACGGACTCCGGCGACGATCTGGGCGGCCACCTCGTCCGGCGTCGAGATCTTGAGCAGCCTGGTGTCGGCGACCCCTGTGGTGAGTTCGGTACGCACCACTCCGGGAAGCACGATCGAGATCCCGATGCCGGTGCCTTTCAGCTCGTGCCGTACCGCGTCGGAGAGCCCTACCACGCCGTGCTTGGTCGCCGAGTACGTCGCCGCCCCCGGTACGCCGGTCTTCCCGGCGGTGGAGGCGACATTGACGATGTAGCCGGTGTTGCGTGGCTTCATCCGTACCAGCGCCTCACGGGTGCCGTGGATCACCGCGTGCAGATTGATCCGCAACAGCCGAGCCGTGCTCTCCGGGCTCTCGTCCTCCAGCAGGTTCACCGGCATGATGCCCGCGTTGTTGACCAGGATGTCGATCGGCCCGAGCTGCCGTTCCACCTCGTCCAGGAAGCGGGTGTAGCCGGCCAGGTCGGACACGTCGAGCGGTAGCGCCAGCACGTCGTCCGAGATCCCGGCGGCGGTCTGCGCCGTCAGTGTGAGGTCGAGGTCGCCGATCGCCACCTTCGCGCCGTGGCCGTGCATCGCGGCCGCGGTGGCGGCACCGATGCCCCGCGCCGCACCGGTGACCGCCACGACCTTGCCCCGCAACTCTGTCCGCGGCATCGCGCCCTCCTTCGCCTCGGCAACGGGCACCACAGGTCAATCTGCCCGCACCGGGACCACAGGGCAAGAGCAACGCCCCTGGGCCCCTACCTTCTTGTGAAATCCATTGTTACTTTCTGGTAGCGACGGTGACACAACCGCCTGTGCAGATCCGTGGAGTGGCCGATGCCCGACTTCCTCACCCAGCTACGAGACACCGTGGCGGGGGTGCCGACCGCCGTGGAGAGCGTGCGCGTACTCCGCCGGGCCGGACTCGTACGGTTGAACCGGCCGGACGAGATGCTGCGGTCACTGGTGGCCGTACGGATGCTCGGCCCGTTCGCCGGAGCGGTACGCATCGCCGCCCGCCGCGACCCCAGGTCGATCGGCCTGGTCGACGAACGCGGCCCGCTCACGTTCACCGAGTTGGACCACCGTTCCAACGCGCTCGCCCGTGCCTGGCGTGCCCGTGGCCTCGCACCCGGTGACGCGATCGGGCTGCTCTGCCGGGATCACCGGGGGCTGCTCGACTCGATTCTCGCCGCCGCCAAACTCGGCGTGCGTGGCGTCCTGCTCAACACCGGCTTCGCTGGCCGGCAGCTCGCCGACGTCGCGGCCCGGGAAGGCATCTCCGCGATCGTGTACGACGAGGAGTTCTCCCCCACCGTCGAGGCCCTGCCGGACGCCGTCGCCCGCTACCTCGGCTGGGTCGACGAGGCCGGCCCCGGGCCGAAAGCCGAGGTCGCCGGTCCCGGGCGGAAAGACGTGGCCGCCGGCGCCGGCCGGAAACCCGCGGGCGTACCGGCGATCGAAGACCTGATCCGTGACACCGACGACGGCGACGTGCGGGCGCCGCGGGAGCCGGGCGGCATCGTCCTGCTCACCAGCGGCACCACCGGTACCCCCAAGGGCGCACCACGACAGGTCCGTTCGGCGCTGGCCGCCGCGGAGTTCCTGGACCGGGTGCCGTACCGGCGCAACGAAGCCACCGCGATCTGCTCGCCGCTGTTCCACGCCACCGGGCTCTCGCAACTCGTGATCACCCTCGCGCTGGCGTCCACGACCGTGCTGTCCCGGCGGTTCGACGGGGAGGCCGTACTGTCCCGGATCGCGCAGTACCGCTGCACCGGCCTGGTGGTGGTGCCGACCATGCTGCAACGGATCCTGGATCTCGGCGAGGATGTACTCAGCCGGTACGACACGTCCTCGCTGCGGATCCTGTTCACCGCGGGCTCCGCGCTCTCGCCCGAGCTTGGCAACCGGGCCAGCGCGGCGTTCGGAGAGGTGATCTACAACCTGTACGGCTCCACCGAGGTCGCCGTCGCCACCATCGCCACCCCCGACGACTGGCGCTCCGCTCCCGGCACCGTCGGCAGTCCACCGGTCGGCTGCCGGGTGCACCTCTACGACCGCGACGGCAACCGGGTGCAAGCGCCGTACCGGCAGGGACAGATCTTCGTCGGCAGCGGCCTCACCTTCGCCGGCTACACCAGCGGCGAAAGCAAGGAGGAGATCGGCGGGTTGATGAGCACCGGCGACGTCGGGCACTTCGACGACGCGGGGCGGCTGTTCATCGACGGACGCGCCGACGACATGATCGTCTCCGGTGGCGAGAACGTCTACCCCGGCGAGGTGGAGAACCTGCTGGTCGAGCACGAGAACATCAACGACGCCGCGGTGGTCGGCGTCGCCGACCCCGAGTACGGCCAGCGCCTCAAGGCGTACGTGGTGCTGGAGCCGGGATCGGACCTGTCCCCCGACGACATCAGGTCGTACGTCAAAGCCCACCTGGCCCGCTACAAGGTCCCCCGCGACGTCGCCTACACCGACGCCCTCCCCCGCAACCCCACAGGCAAACTCCTCCGCCACAACCTCACCTAACCCCCGCGATCTTGAAGCTTGAGTCGTCATTTTCCGACACCGGATCTTCAAGATCGCGGAAGGAAGCCGACCAGCACAGTAATTACGGGGGCACGACCAGCTTTGCGGAGGTGCCCATGGTTGAGTTTGGATCGCGGGTACGTGATGCCGTCCGGAAGCCGCTGATTCTGTTGGAGAGTGGCAACATCCTGCGGCGGGCGGGGCTGCTCCGGGTGTCCCGACCCCACGAGGCGGTGAGATCGCTGCTCGACGTACGGCGGTGGGGTCCGTTCGCCGGTGCGATACGGATCGGAGCCCGCCGCGACCCTGACGAGATCGGCCTGGTGGACGAGATCGGTGCGCTCACGTACCAGCAACTCGACCGTCGTTCCAACGCGATCGCCCGGGCCTGGCAGGAACGCGGCCTCGGTCCCACCGACGTCGTCGGGCTGCTGTGCCGCAATCACCGGGGATTCCTGGACACGATGTTCGCCTGCGCGAAGATCGGGGCGCAGGTGGTGCTGCTCAACACCGGGTTCGGGGCGCACCAACTCGCCGAGGTGGGGCGGCGGGAGGGCATCTCCGCCCTGGTGTACGACCAGGAGTTCAACCCGATCGTCGCGCCGGCACCGGCCTCGGTGGCCAGGTACCTGGCGTGGGTCGACGTACCGGGGGCGGTGGACGTACCCACCCTGGAGGAGCTGATCGCGGGCACCGACCAGTCCGACGTACCGGCGCCGAGGGCGTTCGGCGGCATGGTGCTGTTGACCAGCGGCACCACCGGTACCCCGAAGGGCGCGGCACGGCGGGTGCGTACCCCGATGGTCGCGGCCGAGTTCCTGGACCGGATCCCGTACCGGCGTAACGAAGCCACCCTGATCGCGGCGCCGCTGTTCCACGCCACCGGGGTCTCGCAGATGTCGATGACGCTGGTGCTCGGCTCCGCGGTGGTGCTCGCCCGCCGGTTCGACCCGGCGTCGGCACTGTCCCGGATCCACCACTACCGCTGCACCGGTGTGGTGTTGATCCCGACCATGTTGCAGCGGATCCTCGACCTCGGCGAGTACGTGATCCGCAAGTACGACACCTCGTCGTTGCGGATCCTGCTGT
>JBOGDK010000216.1:0-7993 GCA_050701795.1 Micromonosporaceae bacterium | reverse complement strand
CCGACCAGCCCACCTACAACATGCCCGGCGTGCTGCGGATGCGCGGCGAGCTGGACGAGGACGCGCTGGAGGCGGCGCTGCGCGAGGTGCTCGACCGCCACCCGGTGCTGCTGGCCCGCTTCTCCGAGGGGCCCGACGGCCTGTACTGGTCGCCCGGCCCGCCGGCCGACTTCGAGCTGCCGAGGCTGGACCTGCGCGGTGCGGTCGCCGAGTTTGGCGGCGAGGCGTTCACCAGCCTGGCCGAGGCCGAGGCGGAAGTGGTCGCTGACCTGCGCCGGGAGTTGCCGTTCCGGGCGATGCTGGCCCGGCTCGGCGCCGAGGAGTGGAGCCTGCTCGTCGTCGTCGACCACATCGTCTGCGACGGCTGGTCGCTGTCGGTGTTTCTGGCCGACCTGGCGGATGCGTACAACCGCCGCCGGTCGCCCGCCACGCGCAACGGCGGGTCCCCGGCCGTGGCGGACCGGCCGGGCAGCGGGTCCGGTTACAGCTTCGCCGACTACTGCCACGAGGAGCTCGCCTCGCGGCTGCGATCGGACCGGGACGAGGTGCTGGCCGAGTGGCGCGCCCTGGCCGACGGCCCGCTCGCGCTCTCCCCGTTGCGGCCGTCCGCACCTGGGCGCCCCGCCAGCGGGCACAGCCCGGCCGAGCAGGCCCGGCCGGAGCCGGCAACCGGCACCGGCCAGGTGGTGCAGTGGATCGAAGCCGACCTGGCCGAGGCGATCCGTGCGCTGGCCGCCGGTACGGCCACCACGCCGTACATGGTCTTCGGCACCGCGGTGGCGGCGCTGACCCACAGCGGCGCGGACCGGCGGGAGACGGTGCTGCTGGGCACCCTGATCGCGCAGCGCGACCGGCCCGAGTGGCGGGGGATCGTCGGCCCGCTGCTGACAGTCGGTGTCCTCGCGGTGGACCTGGAGCCGGCCGACCCGGTGGCCACGGCGCTGCACCGTACCCGGGACGGCGCGTTGCGTGCCTACCGCGCCAGCCATCTGCCCTTCCAGGAACTGGCCCCGCTGTTTCCGGCCGCACCGGGCGGGGACGGTTCACCCTTCGAGGTGCTGCTGGTACTGCAACCGCCCGACACGCCAGCGGTCTTCGACGGTCTGGACACCGAGCTGGAGGACCTGGTGCCTGCCGTCGCGGCGTACCCGCTGGTCGTCGACATCGCGCAGCGCGGTGACCGGTACCGGGTGTCCTGGCGGTACGCGGCTGAGCGCTACGACCACGCCGGCGTGGCGGACCTCGCGGCCCGGTTGGACGCCGCCGTCCGCGCCAGCGTCGCCGACCCGGACCGGCCGGTGGCCCGGCCGAGCCCGTCCGAGACGCAACTGCCCGGGGCCCCACAGGCCGAGGCCTCGAGCCCTGGCGAGCCGCGGCCCGAGACACCGCAGCCGGAGACACCGCCGACGGGGGCATTGCATGCGGAACAGAACTGACGCCAAGGCATCGGACGCGCTCGCCGGCTTCACCGAGGCGCTGGCCGCCTCGCCGGGCGCGGTCGCGGTCGCCGACGACCAGGGCAGCCGGACGTACGCGCAGCTGGCCGCCGAAGCTGGCGGGTACGCCGCGGCGCTGGCCGAGCTCGGGACCGGGCCGGGCGACCTGGTGGCGGTCGTGGCCGAACGCAGCCCGCGGTTCGTGGCGATGGTGCTGGGTGTGCTGCGTACCGGGGCGGCGTACCTGCCGGTGGAGCCGAGCACGCCACCGGACCGGGGGCGGCGGATGTGCGCCACGGCCGCCGTACCGGTCCTGCTGGTCCAACCGGGCCAGGAACGGTACGCCGAAAAGCTGGTGGCGGACTGGCCGGCCGGGCAGGCGCCGGCGATCCTGACCGCCGACCCGGCCGACGCGCTTGCCCGTGACCCGCTGCCGGCGGTGGTACCCGAGCCTGCCGAGCTGGTGTACGTGATCTTCACGTCCGGATCGACCGGAGAGCCCAAGGGCGCCATGGTCACCGACGCGGGCATGGCCAACCACCTGGCCGCCAAGCGGCTCGACATGGGCCTCGGGCCGGCCGATGTGGTGGCGCTGACCGCGCCGCTCTCCTTCGACATCTCCGTCTGGCAGGCACTCGCTCCGCTCACCGCCGGCGGCCGTGTCGCGGTGGCCTCCGCCGGCAACCTCTCGGAGCCCGCGGAGCTGGTCGACTGGGTCGCCCGGCACGGTGTGACCGTGCTCGAAGTGGTGCCGTCCCACCTGGCCGTCATCCTGGACGCGCTGGACGGCAGTCCGCGGTTGCGCGCCAGCCTTCAATCGCTGCGGCTGCTGGTCGCGACCGGCGAGGCGCTACCCAGCGCGCTCGCCCGGCGTTGGCACGCGCGCTGCCCCGGCGTGCCGATCATGAACGCCTACGGCCCCACCGAATGCTCCGACGACGTCACCCACCACGTGGTCACCCCGGCGGACTGCGCGGCAGGTGACTGGGCGCCGATCGGCCGGGAGATCATCAACACCGACCTGTACGTCGTGGACCGGTCCGGCGCCGTGCTGCCGGACGGCGCCGAGGGCGAGCTGCTGGTCGGCGGCGCAGGGGTGGGGCGCGGCTACCTTGGAGCCCCTGCCGCGACCGCGCTCGCCTTCGTGCCCGACCACCTCTCCGGTGAGCCGGGCGGCCGGCTGTACCGCACCGGTGACCGGGTGCGCCGGGCCGCCGACGGCACGCTGGGCTATCTGGGCCGCCGGGACCGTCAGGTCAAGATTCGGGGCCACCGGATCGAGCTGGGCGAGGTGGAGGCGCAGCTACTGCGGGTTCCCGGGGTGGCCGCCGCGGCCTGTGTGGTGGTCGCCGGCCAGCTGCGCGCCTTCGTCACGCCACGGGGCGGTACGGACCTCGCGGGGCCGGAGCAGACGGCTCACATCCTCGGCGAGCTCCGTACCCTGGTCCCCGCTCACCTGGTGCCGCAGCGGCTGACCGTGCTGGACCGGATGCCCACCAACACGGCCGGCAAGGTGGACCTGCGGGCGTTGGCCGCCTGGACAGACGTACCTCACGAGCCGGAACCCGGTGGCGAGCTGGAGCCGGCCGACGAGCTGGACCAGGCCCGTGCGCTGATCGCCGCGGCGCTCGGGGTCGCGGAGGTGGGCCCGGAGCAGAACTTCTTCGCCGCCGGTGGCGACTCGTTGCAGACCATGCGGGTGGTCGCACTGGCCCGTGCCCACCTCGGTGCCGAGGGCATCGCGCTGCCCCGCTTCCTCGCCGACCCCACCCCGCGCGGTCTGCTGAACGCGGTGCGTGCCGCGGCCGCGGCACCGCGTCCGGCGCGGACCCCCGAGCTGGCCCCCGGCAAGCTGTCGTCCGGGCAGGAGCGGCTGTGGTTCGTCGAGAACCTCAACAGGGGCAAGGAGCCGCTGCTGATCCATCTGGAGCTGACGCTGGCCGGCGAGCTGGACCAGGCGGCGCTGCAGCATGCGCTTGACGCGCTGGCGGCCCGGCACGAACCGCTGCGCACCGTCTTCTCCCAGGCCCGCGGGGTACCGGTGGCGACGGTGTGGCCGCAGGCTTCGGTGCCGATCCAGCCGCTGGCTGCCGGGCAGGCTCCAGAGCCGCAGCTGTCGATCGGTACGAAGCAGCCGCCGCTGCTCGCGGCCTACCTGGCCCGTACCGGCCCGGACGAGCATGTCCTCACGCTCGTCCTGCACCACCTGGTGGCCGACGGGTGGTCGCTGACGGTGCTCAGCCGGGAGCTCGCCGAGTACTACCAGCGGTACCGGGCCGGCAACCTGGAGATCCCGCCGCCGCCGACCAGCTTCAGCCAGTACGTCAGCGCGGAACGGCAGTGGCTGGCCGGTCCGGAGGCGGCGGACAGCGAGCGCTACTGGCGCGAGCAGCTGGCCGGCGCGCCACCCGCGATCGAGCTGCCGCTGCGGCCCCGGCCGGCCAAGCCGGACTTCCGTACCGGCGCTGAGGTCCGGGAACTGACCGCGGCGGAGACCAGCGCGCTGTGCGCCCTGGCCCGGCAGTCCGAGGCGACTCCGTTCATGGCGGTACTCGCGGCCTACCACGCGGTGCTGCGCGAGATCACCGGCTCCGGCGACGTGGTGATCGGCATTGACTCGGTCAACCGGTCCTGGCCCGGCAGCGAGGAGCTGATCGGCACTTTCGTCAACCAGCTCCCGGTCCGGCTGACGCTCGGCGACCGGCCGCGCTTCGCTGACCTGGTCGCGCTGGCGCGCCAACAGTGCCTCGGGGCGTACGAACATGACCGCCTGCCGTTCCACAAGATCGTGGCCGCGGTGAACCCGCCACGGCAGTCCGGCCGGTTTCCGCTCTTCCAGGTCAAGGCCACGCACCAGAGCGCGTGGCGTACCGGGGTGACACTGCCCGGCCTGCAGGTGTCGCCGAGGGAGATTCCCGATGCGGTGATGGATCCCGACCTCATGCTGGACATGTCGGGGGAGTCCGACCGGCTGCGGCTGGAGCTGCTCTATCTGCCCGAGCGGCTGACCGCCGAGACCGCCGCCGGCTGGGCCGACGCGGTGGTCGCGGCACTCCGCCGTGGCGTCGCCGACCCGGACGCGGTGCTGGACCTCGGCCTGCGCCCGCGGCCGGCCGGCAGAGCGGGCGGGGGGTGAGCGCGATGCCCGGGCCGAGCACCCCGACCGAGGAACTGGTCGCCCAGGTCTGGCGCGAGCTGCTGGAGCTGGAGGACTTCGACATCGCCGAGGACTTCTTCGAGCTGGGCGGCCACTCCATGATCGCTGTCCAGGTGGTGTACGAGCTGGAGCAGCGCACCGGGATCCCGCTGGAGCTGGCGTCGTTCTTCGACCTGGCCACCGTGCCGGAGGTGGCCGCCGAGCTGGACCGGCTGCGAGCCGGACGACCAGCCGTCACGGCGTCCCTTACCGAGGAGGGGGAGCTGTGAGCGCCCGCGACCTGCTGCGCCAGCTGGACGAACTGGGCATCGGCCTGACGCTGGTGCAGGACCGGATCCGCTATCGCAGCACCGACGGCCGGCTCACCCCGGAGCTGCTCGTCCAGATGAAGGAGCACCGGGACGAGCTGGTGGAGCTGCTCGGCCGGCGGGCGGCGCTGCACTGGCCGCCGGACCGGCCGGCCGCCGTGGATGGGCCCCGCTCTGGTCCGCTGAGCCGGGCACAGCGGACGTTCTGGGCCACCGACTACTTCGTGGACGACGGCACCTACAACCTGGCCGGGGCGCTGCTGCTGCGCGGCGAACTCGACGAGGCCGCCATCGGCGCGGCGCTCGCGGAGGTGTACCGGCGGCATCCCGGGCTGCGTACCGTGTTCCCGGACGAGCACGGCGAGCCGGTGCAACGGGTGCTGCCGGCCGACGGTGAACCCACGGGGCCATCGGTGGAGCGGGTGGACGGTTCCGGGCAGTCGTTGGACACCTGCCTGGCCGAGTGCGCCGCCCTGGCCGACGAGAAGCTGCCGCTGGACAGCGCGCCGCCGGTGCGGATGCGGCTGGTCCGGCTCGGCGCGCAGGAGCATCTCTTCTTCGTGGTCCTGCACCACATCGTCGCCGACGCGGTGTCGGTCGGGCTGCTGCTGACGGACCTCGCCGAGCACTACAGCGAGTACGTCGGCTCCGGCTCGGACGCAACGGCGGGCGGCGAGGATCCGCGCCTGGACATGATCGACGTGGCCCGCTGGGAGGCAGACCGGCTGGCGTACGCGGATCTGGCGCCCGGCCGGCGGTACTGGCGGGATCGGCTGAGCGGAGCGGCGTCCGGTGCCCTGCCACTGCCGCCGCCGATGGGGCCGGTGACGCAGCGGCGCGGTGCCGCGTACCGCGCGGAGCTGGATCCGGCCGCCAGCGCGGCGGTCCGGGGGCTGGTGGCACAGCGGCGGGCCAGCGTCTTCCTGGTCGTCGCGGCGGCGGTGTCCGCGGCGCTGTCCCGCTACACCGGCCGGGACGACCTGCTGATCGGCATGCCGGCCGGCCGGCGGGACCGGCCCGGGCTGGAGCGGCTGGTCGGCCCGCTGCTGGACATGGTGCCCGTCCGGATCGACCTCGGCGGCGCGCCGGCCTTCGCCGAGCTGGTCGGCCGGACCAGGGCCGCGGTGCTCGGTGCCCTCAGCCACGCCGGGGCGCTGGCCGACCTGCGGGTCGGCCCCGGGGCCGCCGCTGGCGGTGACGCGGCCGGTCGTGGCCTGTTCAACGTCACCCTCACCGACCTCGGTACGGGCCTGCCGGAGCCGCGGTTTCGCGGGTTGACCGCCAGCCACGTGGAGGTGCCCCGGGTCGGCACCAAGTACGACCTGAACATCCTGGTCCTCGACGACGGCGACACGATCCGGCTGGAGGCCGAGTTCGACCGGGCCGCGATCGGCGAGTCCGACGTGGCGGCCCTGCTCGCCATGGCGAACCGGATCCTGGCTGAGGGTGCCGCGGACCCGCAGCGCCCGGCGGCCGAGCTCGCCGCTGTCCCGTTCGGCGACCCCGGCCAGGGTGCGGTCGGCGCCGCTGCGGCCTGGGTGGCGGCGCCCGAGGATTCGCTGACGGGGCGGCTGGCGCTGCGGGCGGCCGAACTGGGCGAGGCGGTTGCGGTCAGCGACGGCGAAGCGAGCCTGACCTACCGCGCGCTGGCCGAACGGGTCGAGCACGTCGCCCGTGGGCTGCGGGGGCAGGGCGCCGGCGCGGGAGACGTGGTCGCCATCTCGTTGCCGCGTGGCGTCGATCTGGTGGTGGCCATCCTCGGCGTGATGGCGGCCGGTGCGGCCTGCGCGGTGCTGGACGACTCCTGGCCGGAGACCAGGCGTGAGCGGGTGCTGGCCGACGCGCAGGCGTGCCAGCTGATCACCACGGCGGCCGACGCGGCGTCCGGTCGTACCACTGTGGACGAGTTGGCCCGGCTCGGCGTGGATGCTCCGCCCTGCCCGCCGGTACGTGCCGACGCCACCGCGTACGTGATCTACACCTCCGGCTCCACCGGCCGGCCCAAGGGCGTCCACGTCACGCACCGCAACATGCTGAGCCTGCTGGCCGCCACCGGCGACGGCTTCGGCCTCGGCCCGAGCGACGTCTGGACGCTGTTCCACTCCTGCTCCTTCGACGTGGCGATGTACGAGATGTTCGGCTGCCTGCTGCACGGCGGCCGGCTGGTGGTGGTGCCGAAGTGGCTGACCCGGGATCCGCGGGAGTTCACCGGCCTGCTGGGACGCGAAAAGGTCACCGTGCTGAGCCTGACCCCGTCGGCGATGTCGGTGCTGCTGCCTGAGGCCGCCCGGGCACCGCAGGCGCTGGACACCGTCCGGTACGTGCTTCTGGCGGGGGAGAAGCTGGAGCGCCGGCTGGCCGACCAGTGGCACCGCGAGGTGGGCGAGCGTGCCGAGCTGGTCAACCTCTACGGCATCACCGAGACCACGGTCCACGCCTCCTGGCACCGGCTGCGGCCGGGGGAGCCCACCACCACCGAGTCCGATGTGGGCGTTCCACTCCCCGGTACGTCGCTGTACCTGTTGCACGACGACGGAGCCGCCGTCGCTGACGGTTGCGTCGGCGAGATCTACGTCGGCGGGCCGCAGGTGAGCCTGGGGTACGTGGGCCGGCCGCGGGAGATGGCCACCCGGTTCGTGCCGGACCCGTTCAGTACGGCACGGGGGGCGCGGATGTACCGCTCCGGCGACCTGGGACGGCGCACCGGCACCAAGCTGGCCTACCTGCAGCGGCGAGACGCCCAGGTGCAGGTCAACGGCTTCCGCGTCGAGCTCCCGGAGATCGAGTCGGTGCTCGTAGCGCAGCCCGGGGTGGCCGCCGCGGCCGCCGCCGTCGCCACCGACGACATCGGACACCGCGTCGTCGCCGTGGTGGTCGCCGAGCCGGGCGTACGGCTGTCCACCGCCGACGTGCTGCGGGGCGCCGGCGCCGAGCTTCCGAACTACATGCTGCCCCGGTCGATCGCCGTCGTCCCCGCGCTGCCGCTGACCGTCAACGGCAAGCTGGACCGGGCAGCGGTGCGGGACGCGGCCGCTACGGCGGCGGTCGCGGTGACCGCCGCGCCGGCCGGGACCACGACAACGGTGGCGACC
>JBOGDK010000215.1:0-8022 GCA_050701795.1 Micromonosporaceae bacterium | reverse complement strand
ACCGCCTCGGTGGCCGACACGATCGCCAGGTCGATGCCGTACCGGTCCATCACCGCGAGGTTGGTGGCCACCCCGGCGACGTCCATCCGGAAGAACCACGGACCCCAGTGGGCGTGTACGTCGATGATCACGGCGTCACTCCCAACAGTCGGCGGGCGGTGCCACCGGCCACGGCGGCCACCTGTCCAGGGTCGAGCCCGCTGGTCGCCAGCCGCAGCCGCGGCACCAGGGTCTCGTACCAGGGGGTACGCGAGCCGAACAGCAACCGCTCGGCACCGACCCGTTCCGCCACCTGCTCCAGGGCGTCCGGGGAGTTCAACAACCGGGTCGAGGTGTGGAATCCGGGTTCATCGACGGCCACCGCGAGGAAGTCGCCCAGGTGGTAGAAGTGCGTGTCCAGGAAGACCACGGTGGCGCCGAGCCCGGCGTACGGGCGCCAGAACAGCCGTACGTCGCCCCCGGTCAGCAGCACCATGTCGAGCCCGGCGGCGGCGCGGGCGACGTGGCGTACGGACGGGAAGCCAGGGTCGACGCCCTGCTCGTCGGGGAACAGCCGGACCGTCCGTACTCCTGACGCCACCAGGCGTTCCAGCTCGGCGACCGCACCTACCGGGTCCCGCAGGTCGACCCCGCCGACCGGCACCACGTCCGGTCCGGCGAGCGCGAGCACCTCGTCGTTGCCGCTGGCGACGTCGAACAGGGCGGCCCGCAGGCTGGCGTACGCGCCGGCCGTCACCCGGTGGGCTTCGAGGATCGGGCGCGGGTCACCGGGCGGCACGTCCCGGTCCGGGTACTCCCCCACCAGGACGTCGACGTCCAGGCTGACGGTGAGGTCCCCGAGCAGCGCGTCCGGATCGAACGGCCCGGTGGCGGCACCGGCGTCCCGGCCCGCGTCGTCCCCGGCCGCGGTGGCGGCGGGGCCGCCCTCCGACCCGGTCACGAGGCGGCTCGCAGTACCCGGTCCCGTTCGCCGCCGGGCAACACCGGGGCGTACGGGTCGACGGCGTACCGGTCCGGGATCCGGCGTTCGGCGGCGGCGATCCAGAGCATCCGCTGCACGTACCCCTCCAGTGGTTCGGTGAACGTGGCCGCGGCGAGCCGGTCCAGCCGCGCCGAAGCGGCGACGAAGGCGTCGTACCGCCGCTCCCGGTACGCCGCGAGCACACCCGCCATGACCGGCACCGCCGCGGCCGCGATCCCGACCAGGGCGGCCTCGGCACCCCACATCAGGGAGGCGCCGAACATCCGGTCCTCACCGGTCACGGCGAGCCGCCCGGCGGTACGGGCGGCGGCGATCCCGGCCTGGCAGGCGATCGCGTCGTGCAGCCGCGCCAGCTTCAGCCCGGCGACGCCCGGATGGTCGAGCAACGCCGCCAGCACCGCCGACGGGTACGGCCTCGTGTAGAGGTCGAAGCCGAGCATCGGCAGCCCCGACTGCCGCCAGATCGCGTCGTGATGGGCCACCACACGACCCGCGCCCGAGTCACTGCCGGCGCCCGGACCGAGGTCGGCGCGAGGACTGAGGTCGGCACCCGGGTCACGGTCGGCACCCGGGTCACGGTCGGGGGCGACGCCCCCATCGCCGGGCTGCCCGGGCGGGAACACCAGAAGTCCGTCCGCGCCGGCCTCGGCCGCCTGGAGCGCGGCGGCTGCCACCTCCGCCGTGGTCTCCCCCGGCCGGCCGCCGACCCCGACCACCACCGGCACGCCGCAGCCCACAGCCACACCGATCACCTGTCGCCGCAGGTCAGCTGGCCAGTACGACCCCCGCCCGGTGTGCGCCAGCACCGCCAGACCACCGGCCCCGTCGGCGACCAACCCTTGGAGGTAGCGCTCCAACACGGCGCGGTCCACGTGCCCGCCGGTGTCCGCGGGGGTCGCGGCGGCGGCCACCAGCGTCCACCGCAGCCGGTCCCGCAGGGCGGTCGCGGCAGGGCTGATCACGGGGTCACCGCCACGCGTACCGCACCGGCGATCTCGGCCACGTGGGCGTCGGTGTAGCGCTCGTTCCAGTCGATCACCAGCAGGGTCTCGGCGATCAGCCGCTCCGCAACGGGGCAGGTGCCGGGCCCGTACGACGGGGGCCGGTCGGCCGGGGGCGCGGTCAACGGGTAGCGGGAGGAGCCGTACACCGGCGCGGAGACCAGGGCCGGTGCGTGGTGCAGCGGCTCGGCGAGGTACCCGGCGCGTGCCGGGATGCCGGCCTCGGCGAGCGTCGCCGCCACGTCGCGGTTGCGCAGCGGCGGCGCCAGTACGACCGGGAACAGCCACCAGGCGTGTGAGTCCACATCGGACGGGACCGTGACACCCGGCAGTCCGGTGAGTGCCTCGACCAGCAGCCGGGCGGTACGCCGCCGGTCGGCCATCACCGCGGGGAGTTTCACGAGTTGGGCCCGCGCCACCGCGCCGGCCAGCTCCGTCATCCGGTAGTTCAGACCCAGGCTGACGTGGCTGCGCCCGACCTCGCGAGGCCATCCCTTGTCCGCGAACAGCCGCATCCGGCGGGCCAGCTCCGGGTCGTCGGTGATCGCCAGGCCGCCGTCACCGCAGGTGATGTGCTTCCACTGCTGCAGGCTGAAACAGCCGACCGCGCCCGCGGTGCCGACGGGACGCCCGTCCGGGTACGTCGCCTCCCACGCCTGGGCACAGTCCTCGATCAGCGGTACGCCGTGCCGCTCGGCCACCTCCCGGAGATCGGCGGCGGCGCCGAACAGGTGCACCCCGAGAATCGCCCTGGTACGTGGCCCTATCCTGGCCGCCACAGAGGACGGATCCAGGTTCCCGGTCTGCGGGTCGACGTCGGCGAACACGGGGACCGCGTTCTGCGCGATGATCGGGGCGACCGTACCGAAATCGCTGATCGGAGAGGTGATGATCTCGTCTCCGGGATCGGGTGCGACGGCGGCCACCGCGAGGTGCAGGGCCGCCGTACCGGAGCTGGCCGCGACGGCGTACGCCACGCCGTACCGGTCGGCGATCTCGCGTTCCAGGGCGCGTACCTCGGTGCCCCATACGGAGCTGAGCATCCCGGTACGGAGCACCCGGGTCACCGCTTCGATCTCCTCGGCGCCCAGGGTGCGCCCGCTGGCGTCGGCCATGGTGGGGAACACCGTCCCGGACGCGGTCGTCGTGGCGCCGGACGCTGTGGGATCGGCCGTGGCCGGGCGTGGCTGTGTCATGGGGCTTCACCGACTTTCCGGGTACCGGTCCCGACCGTAATCTGATCCCAGCGGATCACGCAACATATCGAGGGGGAAGGTACGTGGCGGCACAGAGCGGCATCGAGATCGGCGTCGTCGGACCGCACGACCTGGTCGACGACGTCGCCGCCACCTGCGAGGAGCAGCCCGGAGTCACGGCGCGGCGGTTCGACTACGACCACGAGTCGCAGGCGCCCGGCATCGTGGAGGCACATGCCGGGTCGGTGCAGGCGTGGCTGTTCACCGGGGTGGTGCCGTACAGCCTCGCCCGCGAGGCCCACGCGCTCTCCCGTCCGGCCAGCTTCGTCGACTACACCGGCGCCACCCTGCTGCAGGCGCTGGTACGGCTGCTCGCCGACGGCAGTGACGTGTCCCGGATCTCCATCGACACCCTCGCCAACTCCGACGTCACCGGCACCTTCACCGAAGCCGGACTGCCCGTCGACCAGGTACGGGTGCTGCCGTACCGCAGCGGCCTCGACTCCTCCGACGTGGCCGGGTTCCACCGCCGGCACCGCCGGAGCCCGGCCGGCTGCTCGGTCGCGGTGACCTGCCTGCGTTCGGTGTACGAGGAGCTGCACGGCAACGTACCGGTGTTCCGGCTCCGCCCGTCGACCCACTCGATACGCACCGCGCTGCGGCAACTGGTGCTGCACGCCGACAGCCAGGCGAACGAGGACGCCCAGATCGCGCTGGGCCTCGCCGAGACCTCCGGCGGCGACGAGGGCCTGCTCAAGGAGGCCGCCGCGCTCGGCGGCACCTTCGCCGGTTTCACCGGGGGTACGTACCTGCTGGTCACCACCCGGGGGCCGCTGCACGACGCGACCGGTGGGTTCACCGCCCTGCCGATGCTGCGCCGGCTCGCCGACCGGCACGAGCTGGTACGCGTAAGCTTCGGCCTTGGTCGCAGCGCCGCCGAGGCGGAGAACCTGGCACGCCGGGCGCTGTCCAGGGCCCGCCGGATCGGTGGCGTCGCCGCCGTCCTGTCGCTGCGCAACGACACCGACATCGTGCTCGAAAGTACGACCCCGACCAGCACGAACGGCGCCCCCGACCTGGCCACCCCCGACCGCCGGGTCGTGGATCGCGAACTGGGTGGTGTGGACACCCACGGCGATCCCGCCGGCCCCGGCGGCGAGGTAGTAGCGGGTCAGCGCACGCTGCCGGCGCTCGTCCAGTTGCCGCCGCGCGTCGAGCGCCAACGGATGGGCCGGGATCACGCAGCCCTGACGGAACCGCGTCGCGGTGTCGGGTCGGGCTTCCCCGGTGGTCATTAGCACCATCGCTCCTGAATCCGCCGTCAGAACCGGCCGTCGCGCCGCTGGAAATGGGTGGGCTTGCCGAGCAGTGGACGGTCCCCGCCGACCCAGTCCGCGGTCCACTCCAGCAGTTCGGCGAGCGGTACGTCGGGGTAGCCGAACAGCCGGTGGCAGCGCTGCGCGTTCGACAGCAGGGCGGTCGGTGCCTCGTCACCGGCGTACCGGGGTTCGGAGCCGAGGAGGGAGCCGAGTGTGGTCGCGGCCTGGCGTACGGACAGCAGTTCAGGTCCGGTCACGTTGAGGACGAACGGTTCCGGCGCGGCGGCGTGGCGCAGGGCGCGGAGGGTCACCTCGTTGGCGTATCCCTGCCAGACCACGTTGGCGTGGCCGGTGGTGAGGTCGATCGGTTCTCCGGCGAGGATCGCGCGGGCGAGGTCGACGAGGACGCCGTAGCGCAGTTCGACGGCGTAGTTGAGGCGGATCAACGCGGTCGGGGTGGTGTCGCGTTCGGCGAAGTGGCTGAGGATCCGCTCCCGGCCGAGGCAGGACATGGCGTACTCGCCCACCGGGTCGACGGGCGTCTGCTCGGTGCAGCCGCCGCTGGACACGGGGACGAGGGGGTAGACGTTCCCGGTGGAGAGCGCGGCGATCCGGGAGCCGGCGTACCGCTGCGCCACCCGCCCGGGGAGGTACGTGTTGGTGGCCCAGGTGGCGTGTTCCCGGCCGGAGGTGCCGAACTTCGCGCTCACCAGGAACCCCACGTTCGGTACGTCCGGCAGGCCGGCGAGGGCGGTGTCGTCGGAGACGTCGGCGACCACGGTCTCGGCGCCCTCGGAGCGTAGCGCGTCGGCGAGCCCGTGCTCGGAGAACCGGGAGACCGCGTACACCCGGGCGCCGGTGCCGGCCGCCGCGACACCGCGCAGCGCGAGCCGTACCAGGCTGGGGCCGAGCTTGCCGCCGGCTCCGAGTACCAGGATGTCCCCGTCGAGCTCGCGCAGGTCGTCGACGAGTACGTCGCGAGGGCGGGACAACCGCTCCTCGAGTTCGGCCAGTGTGCGCATCAGCCACCTCCCCTGACACCGCGCGACGCTCCGGTTCGCCGTACCTCACCGCGACGCCATCGAGCAATAACGGTCCTGACCGTAACTATTGGCCATGGCAACGGTCAAGCAGTCGCGACCGTGATCAGGGACGGCCACCGGGTTCCACACGCCCCGACCACGGCTCCCGACCGGTGAGCCGTTCCCGGGCCTCGGTGAGCACCGAGAGCACCGACGCGGTGCTCCCACGGCACCGGACTCGCCGCCCCGGCCACCATCCGCAGGAGCGCGTCCATGGTGGCCCGGTAGCCGAGCGCCACCTCCGGCCGCTGACCACCGGTCAGCACCACCCGGTGCTCGCCCGCCGAGGTGTGCACCACGGCCTCGTACGACTCCCCGTCGGTGACACCCAGTACCTCGACCACACCGGGCACCCCCTCGTCCCACTGCACCGCGAGCACCCCCGTGTCCTCCGAACGCAGCCCGCCCACCATTTGCGGCTGGAGCCGTAATCTCCACAGCGGGGCATTGACCTGAAATACCTCGTCATAGACGACTCGTCCGAGGTTACGGCCGCGACCGGAACTAACTCCGGTCCAGGCCCGGACCCCCTGCGGCCGTCCTGGCACCTGTCAGCCGCTCCGAGACGGACGTCCACGTCGCACAGGGACCACCCCATCCGAGGAGACGCATGAGGCAGACGTATCCCCGACCCGTACCACGACGGGTGCTCGCGCTGGCCGCCGCCGCGGTCGTCACCTGGCCCGCGGCCACTATCGTCACCGGACCCGCCGCGGACGCTCGCTACCCGCCCCAGCGGCGCCCCCAGGGCCAAAGCGGCCGAGCCCGAGAACCTGGGGCCGATGATCCGGTCGGTGGCCGCGCTCGACACCGCGTACGGCACCGAAGCCGGCGACGACGTCCTCTACACCACGGTGAACGGCTCACCCGCCAGCTTCCAGGTGGTCGACCTGGACACCTACCAACTGCTGCGGACCATCCCGCTGCCCGGCACCACGTCGGCGTGGTCGCACACCGTGGACCCGGACGGCAACGTGGTGATCGCCTCCTCCGGCAAGCTGTTCCGCTACTCACCCGCCACGAAGCAGGTCGAGGACCTCGGCCAGGTGCCCGGCGCGGTCGCCCTGTACGGCGTCGCCACAGACAGCGACGGCGACATCGTCGTCGGCACGTACCCGGACGCCAAGGTGGTCCGGTGGGACTCAGCGACCCGTACGTACCTCGACCTCGGCACCGTGGCCGACGGCCAGGAGCACGTGCGCGGCATGGCGTACCGGGACGGGGTCGCGTACGCCGGCACCGGCACCACCCGGCAGCCTGTGGGCGGTCGACGTCGCCACCGGCATCCAAGACCCAGATCGAGTTCCCGGACCGTACCGAGTACGACAAGAACGCAGCTCGGCACCACACTGACCGTGGTGGATCCGAAGAAGCTGACGTACCGGAAGCTGGCCGACAGAGCCGAGATCATGACCTTCGCCGACGACGGCGCCATCTACTACGCCGCCGGCACCGACCTGATGCGGATCCGCACAGGCCGTCCGGCAGCGCCCCGCTGAGGTCGCCACCCGCCGCGCGCCCCACCGTGCGCCGCGCGTCGGCGCCGGGCAACGGCCACGGCCAGACACTGCACTCGGATCATGTGACTCGCCGGGGTGGATTCAGATCCATGGGCTTTCGTGCAGTGTGGCACGGTCACTTCAACGCTGTGAATCGGCGCGCTCTGTAGTTCTCTATCGCAACGGACACCAACCACAGGACGGATTTCGAGATGTCCTCGGGTTCTCGAATACCCAAGCTTGGGACGTCGGGATCATCAATGGCGGGTTGGTTGATGTCGGCGCGCTCCGCATTCAAGTAGCGGGCGTGTACAAGCCTAGCCTGCCGGACTTCTTCCTCTAGGTCATGCTGCCTGCGGAGCTTCATTTCGCGGTTCAGGAGGTACAGGGATACGGCGAGCGTTGCGATGGTGCCGATACCTCCGAGTACCGAGCCAAACGCATCCACCTGTGCAGTGTTGATCCCGAGCAGGGCAGGTACCTCTACGGCCACCAGGCTCAACCGGAACTCCCCTCATCGACCATCCAGCCACGGTCCGTGCCCTAGATCGGGCCTGTGCTAGCACGACCAGGCCACTAACCACACCCAGTGAGCTGCATGAATGGGACTGCATTTATTCATATGCAGACAAAGCACTACCAGCCAGGCCAGGCTGACAGTGGTTACCACGGCCGAAAGCTAACTCATAATCCATCGGTCACTTGGCAGTGACGCCGGTACGGGCTGGAAGCTATCGCGCGGTCATCACCGCAAGTGCTGGTCCCGATACGGTCACGTAGGTGTTCGTATTGTGTCCTGCCGGGCCTACTAAACGTGCTAGTGCCTCGTCATGCAACGTTGATCATGTAATCAGGTTGGCGGATTTTTGATCCGACGGCGAATCCACGTTTGGGTGTGGCGTGTCTGTTGCGCCAGCGGATGTATGAGCCTATGGCGGTGCCC
>JBOGDK010000214.1:0-8054 GCA_050701795.1 Micromonosporaceae bacterium | reverse complement strand
GTCGGGAGCAGGGCGCCCACTTCGAGGGTCTGCAGGGAGTCGTCGGGCCGGAACACGTGGTGTACGACGAGCACCTTGCCGTCGAGAAAGGTGCCGATCCGGACCGCCTCGGCGCTGCGGGTGGCGAGCGCGTCGGCCCAGTTGATGGCGCGGGAGCGCAGCTCGTTGACGTCGAGGTAACTGGTGCCCAGATGCAGCAGCGCGGCCCCGAGTTGATATTTGCCGGTCGTACTGTCCTGCTCGACGAACCCGACGCCCTGCAGGGTACGCAGGATGCCGTGGGTGGTGCCTCGGGCCAACCCCAGGGAGTTGGCGATCTCGCCGACCCCGAGCCGGCCCGAGCCGCGGGCGAGCAGTCGCAGAATCGCCGCCGCGCGTTCGATCGACTGCACCGGCCCAGGCACGTGGTGAGCCTACTGTCGCGGCACTGGTTCGACAATGTCGACATTCCTCCGGACCTCAGGACGTTGAGCGGACCCAGTGGAAACGTTCGACATTGTCGACACGCATTCGTTGACCGGCTGCGAGCGCCTCCGTAGCGTGCGCGGCGACACCGTGACGCCGGTCACGTTCACCGTTTTTTGTCAAGGAGGCCGCGATGGCGGAAGCATTGCGAAGTAAAGGACTGATCGGCGAACTCGCCGCCGAGTTCCTGGGCACGATGATCCTGATCCTGTTCGGGTGTGCCGTCGTGGCCCAGGTGGTGGCCGCGAAAGGTCTCGGCGACCACGACAGCATCGCGTGGGGCTGGGGTATCGGCGTCACGCTCGGGGTCTATGTGTCCGCCAAGATCAGCGGCGGACACATCAACCCCGCGGTCACCATCGCCCTGGCGGCGATGAAGATGTTCCCGTGGCGCAAGGTGCTGCCGTTCGCCCTAGCACAGACCGCCGGCGCGTTCGTCGCCGCCCTGATCGTCCGGTGGAACTACACCGAGGTGCTCGGAGCATTCGACCCGGACCACACCATCAAGTCCCAGATCGTGTTCTCCACGTTGCCGGGTAACGGGGCCCTCCCGGTCGACGCCTGGGGCGGCCTTCGGGACCAGGTCATCGGCACCGCGATCCTGCTGTTCATGGTCCTCGTGCTGATCGACCCGCGAAACAACCCGCCGCTGGCGAACCTGGCCCCGCTGCTGATCGGGCTGCTGGTGGTCGCGATCGGTATGGCCTGGGGTACGAACGCCGGCTACGCCATCAACCCGGCTCGTGACTTCGGCCCCCGGCTGGCCTCGTTCCTGACCGGGTACAGCGGTGCCTGGGTGGACCAGAACGGCTTCCCGTACTTCTGGGTGCCGATCGTCGGCCCGATCGTCGGCGGCGTACTCGGCGCCGGCCTCTACAAGCTGACGATCGGCCGGTTCCTGCCGGTAGCCGAGGAGCCGGAGGTCAGCCGGATACCTCACGAGAGCGACGTCGAGAAGGCGGAAGAGCGCTGAACCCGATAACGCTGAAACCGATAACAAGGAGGGATGCCTGATGGCTGACTACGTCGGCGCCATTGATCAGGGCACCACCAGCACCAGATTCATGATTTTCGACCACGGCGGCAACGAGATCGCCCTGCATCAGCTGGAGCACGAGCAGATCCTGCCCCAGGCGGGGTGGGTGGAGCACAACGCCACCGAGATCTGGGAACGCACCAGGGCGGTGATCCAGAGTGCGCTCAACAAGGCCAACCTCAGCGCGTCAGACCTCGCCGCGATCGGGATCACCAACCAGCGGGAAACCACCCTGGTGTGGAACCGGAAGACGGGACGGCCGTACTACAACGCGATCGTCTGGCAGGACACCCGTACCGACCGGATCGCATCGGCGTTGGACTCCGACGGCCGCGGCGACCTGATCCGCCGCAAGGCCGGGCTGCCACCGGCGACGTACTTCTCCGGCGGCAAGATCCAGTGGATTCTGGAGAACGTCGACGGAGTACGCGCCGCCGCGGAGGCTGGCGAAGCGGTGTTCGGCAACATGGACACCTGGGTGCTGTGGAACCTCACCGGCGGCACGGACGGCGGGGTGCACATCACCGACCCCACCAACGCCAGCCGCACCATGCTGATGAACCTGGAGACCCTGGACTGGGACGACGAGTTGCTCGCCCTGTTCGGGATCCCACGGGCGATGCTGCCGAAGATCCGCCCGTCGTCGAACCCGGAGCCGTACGGGATGACCCGCACCGACGGGCCGCTCGGCGGCGAGATACCGATCACCGGGATCCTCGGCGACCAGCAGGCCGCCACCGTGGGCCAGGTCTGCTTCGAGGTCGGGTCGGCCAAGAACACCTACGGCACCGGCAACTTCCTGCTGCTCAACACCGGTGAGGAGCTGGTCCGGTCCCAGAACGGGCTGCTGACCACGGTCTGCTACCAGTTCGGCGACGCCAAGCCGATCTACGCGCTGGAAGGCTCGATGGCGGTCACCGGGTCGGCGGTGCAGTGGCTGCGCGACCAGCTCGGGATCATCTCCGGCGCCGCGCAGAGCGAGTCACTGGCCCGGCAGGTCGACGACAACGGCGGGGTGTACTTCGTCCCGGCATTCTCCGGGTTGTTCGCGCCGTACTGGCGCTCGGACGCGCGGGGCGCCATCGTCGGGCTGTCCCGGTTCAACACCAACGCCCACCTGGCCCGGGCCACGCTGGAAGCGATCTGCTACCAGAGCAAGGACGTGGCGGAGGCGATGGCGCAGGACTCCGGCGTGGTGCTGGACGTGCTGCGGGTCGACGGCGGGGTCACCGCCAACGACCTGTGCATGCAGATGCAGGCCGACATCCTCGGCGTACCGGTGTCCAAGCCGGTGGTCGCGGAGACCACGGCGCTGGGCGCGGCGTACGCGGCCGGGCTCGCGGTCGGGTTCTGGGCGTCCACCGAGGACCTCAAGCAGAACTGGCAAGAGGACAAGCGCTGGCAGCCGCAGTGGAACGACGAGCAGCGGGAGAAGGGCTACGCCGGCTGGAAGAAGGCGGTCACCCGCACCCTCGACTGGGTCGAAGTGAACTGAGTACTACGGGGGTGGCCAGGTCCACGGGGGGCCTGGCCACGCCCCCACCCCCGAGGCTTCGAGGAGTCACCGTGACACCCGTACGCATCGGACCCGAGTACCGCACAGCGGCACTGCGGCGACTCGCCGAGCACGAGTTCGACGTCCTCGTCGTCGGGGGCGGCGTGGTGGGCGCCGGTGCCGCGCTGGACGCGGCGTCCCGGGGGCTGTCGGTGGCGCTGCTCGAGGCACAGGACTGGGCCGCAGGGACGTCCAGCCGCTCCAGCAAACTGATTCACGGCGGCCTGCGGTACCTGGAACAACGGGACTTCGCGCTGGTACGTGAAGCCCTGCGGGAACGCAGCCTGCTGCTGAGCCGGCTCGCCCCCCATCTGGTACGCCCGGTGCCGTTCCTCTACCCGTTGCGTCACCGGCTCTGGGAACGCCTGTACGTCGGCGCCGGCGTCACCCTCTACGACACCATGGGCGGCGCCCGGATCCTGCCCCGGCACCGGCAACTGAGCAAGCGGCGGGCGCTCGCGATCGCTCCGGCACTGCGTGCCGAGAACCTGATCGGCGCGATCCAGTACTACGACGCCCAGGTCGACGATGCCCGGCTGGTGGTCGCGCTGGTGCGTACCGCCGCCCGGTACGGCGCCGTCGTCGCCACCCGTACCCGGGTGACCCGGTTCCGTCGCGAGGACGGCAAAGTGGTCGGCGCCGAGCTGACCGACCTGGAGTCCGGGGCCGAGATCGCGGTACGCGCCCGCCAGGTGGTCAACGCCACCGGGGTGTGGACCGAGGAGGCGCAGCAACTCGCCGAAGCCCCGTCCCGGTTGACCGTACGGGCCTCCAAAGGGGTTCACGTGACGGTGCCGCGGGACCGGATCGCGGCGCGTACCGGGCTGATCGTGCGTACCGAGAAGAGTGTGCTGTTCGTGATCCCGTGGGACAACCACTGGCTGATCGGCACCACCGACACGGAGTGGCGGCTCGACAAGGCCAACCCGACCGCGACCAGCGCGGACATCGACTACATCCTGGAACAGGTCAACTCGGTGCTGACCGACCCGCTCGGGCGCGACGACATCGACGGCGTGTTCGCGGGGCTGCGGCCGCTGCTCGCCGGCGACAGCGACGAGACCACCCGGCTGTCCCGGGAGCACACCGTGACCCGTCCCGCCCCCGGTCTGGTGGTGATCGCCGGCGGCAAGTACACCACGTACCGGGTGATGGCCCGGGACGCCATCGACGTGGCGGTGCAGGGATTCGCCGAGGACGTACCGGAGTCGATCACCGACCAGGTGCCGGTCCTGGGAGCCGACGGATACCGGGTGCTGTGGAACAGTCGTGCCAGGCTCGCCACCGGCCACGGGCTGCCGGTCGCCGTGGTGGAACACCTGCTCGGCCGGTACGGCAGCAGCGTGGAGGAACTGCTGGCCCTGATCGACGGCGACCCGGAGTTGGCCGAGCCGCTGCCCGGGGCGACCCGGTACCTGAAGGCCGAGGTGGTGTACGCCGCCTCGCACGAGGGCGCGAGGCGCCTCGTGGACGTGCTGAGCCGGCGTACCCGGATCTCGTTCGAGCAGCGGGACCGGGGTGTCGCGGCGGCCCCTGAGGCGGCCCGGCTGGTGGCACCGGTGCTCGGTTGGGACACCGTCACCACCCGGCGGGAGATCGAACGCTATCTCGACCAGGTCGCGGCGGAGCGGGCCGCCGAACAGCAACCCGACGACGCCAGCGCCAACCAGGCCCGGCAGCGCCCGCCCGGCGAAAGCCTCGCGTCCTGACCACGCAATCGCCCGCCGTTGACCAGCCCGGCGCGGCAAACGGGTCCGGCGCGATCTCCGTGCGGGCATGTCAGTGGACCGAAATCATGAGCCACATCCCAGCGTGTCCCTGATTCGGGTCCACTGTCGCCCGACGAGCCACCCCTGCCAAGGCCGGAGTGCTGGTCAGGCGTCTGGTTTACGGTTGTACGCCGCCATGGTGGCCTTGTTGGTGGACGAGTCCTGAAACACCAGCTCCCACGGTCCGGTGTTGACGTCCATCTCCTTGCCGAAGCCGATCCACTTGCCGGCGATGCGGCGCCCGGTCGGCTCGGCGAGCATCTGGATCGCCCCGTGGTAGCGGGCGCCGCGGTAGTAGCTGTCCGTGGCGGTCTGTTCCACCCAAGTACCCGTGATGACGTTGCCGTCGACCGTCAGGTCCATCGTCAACGTCGATTCCGATGATCCGGGCAGGCTGCGTGCCGTGAGCCGGTTGCCATGCTGCAGCATCACCACGTAGTGCCGACCGGTGAACGTCTCACCACGTCCGCTGGAGAAGTACTCGTACCGGGACAGCCACACTCCTGAGTAGTTGCCACGCGACGACGGCTGCGCGGCCGACCCGCTGCGGGCGACCGGCGTCGACGGCTCAATGTCATGCCCGCCGTGTCCATCCCCGGATACCTGGAGGACCGGGATCGCGAAGCCGAGAGCTTCGATAGGCATTCCGGTGACGGCCTCCAGGGCGCGGGCGTACACCGGACGAGGTGCGGCGGTAACCCCCGACTCCCAGCGCTGCACCAGCCGCTTCGACGCGTCATTGGGGCGCCCCGCGTCCACTCCGGCGTCGCGGAGGGCTCGCGCAAAGTCGTCCTGACTCATCAGCAAGCCCATGCGGACCGCTCGGAGTGCGCTGTTCGGTGTGCCCATGCGGCCCACCGTATCGCTAATGACGTCGAAATGACGCCCCGGTATCGCCGGAGTGCCGCCGCGTGTGTCGCCGCGCTTACACGTTGTGGCGATGCACGCTCACATCTGTAAGCCCCGGCGCCGGGTACCCGGCTGTTGCCCCGGCGCCGGGCCGGCACTCAACAACCCGGGAGAGATGTGGAGGCGTTACGGGTGACCGAGGCATTTCCGAGGAGACCGGCCCCGCGACACGGGCCGCCGACTCCGGCGCAGATCCGGCAGGCGCGGGAGGACTTCGCACTGCACGGCATGCGGTCGCTGTTCACCGCGCAGTGCCTGGCCCCGGACTGCGAGGAAGACTGGCCGTGCACGTCGTACCGGCAGGCCGTCCCGATCCTGGAACGGGGCAACCAGTTCGACGTGGACGGCCACCTCCGCCCCTCACCGGCCAGGCCGGATGTCCACCGTGGACGGCCCGCGACTCGATTCCTGACACCGCGCCAGGACGGCGCGTCAACGACGCCAGAACAACGGGCGGGGATCGAGCAGCCAGACGAGCCGGCGTACCGGCCCCAACCGGCGACGTAATGCCGCCACGTACTCCCGGGCCAGCGTCGCGGCGCCGTCCGGAACCGGGTCGGTCAGGTGAGCCGCGAATCCGACCGCGTTCACCTGGCTCGCGAGCGGCACCAGGTCGGGCAGGCCGTCACCGCTGTGATCGGCGGCCAGCTCCGTCGCCGTCGCCGACGGCGACAGGGACCGGCCGGCGAGCCGCAGCGCGTCCCGTACCTCCGCCCAGGCGCCGAGCACCCGCAGCGCGGGAGAGCCGCGGGCCAACCGCGACCGGGTACGGCGTTGCCGCAGCACCGGCACGAGCACCAGTGCCACCACCAGCAGCCCCAGCACCGGGGCGAGGATGAGCCACACCTGCAGTGCCCGGTCCGCCTGGGACGCCGGTTCCGGAGCGGCCTCCGGATCCTTGTCGCCGGGCGGGTTCGGGTCCGGCTTGGTGAGCTGCTGCTTCTTGCGCTCGGACTCCGCCTCGGCCTCGGGGGTGTTCTCTTCGGGCGGCGGCTTCGCGCCCTTCCGGCCCGGCGTCGGGTCGAACGGCACCCAGCCTTCGCCCTGCAGCAGCACCTCGGCCCACGCGAACGCGTCCCCGGACCGCACCAGGTACCGGCCCTCACCAGTCCGCTTCCCGGCGTGGAACCCGACCACCACCCGGGTCGGCAGCCCCACCAGGCGGCCCAGCAACGCGAACGCGGTGGCGAACTGTTCCGAGGTGCCCTGGCCACCCCCCTCGCGCTCCGGCGCGGTCAGGAAGTGCTCCAGGTTGACGTACCCGTGGCCGCTGGGAGCGGTGGCGGCGAACGCGTACCCGGTACGCAGGAACTTCTCCAACCGGAGCGCCTTCTGGTACGCCGTACCCTCCCCGGTGGCCTTCCGCGCCAGCTCCAGGAACTCCTCCGGCAGCCGCGGCGGCACCTCGAGCACGGGGGCGTACTGCTCCCCCGCCGGTGGCGCGGCGCCCACCAGATACCGCGGATCGCGTACCGGGATCTCGGACTCCACGGTGTAGCGCAGCCCGTCGTACAGGCCGTCTGGAGCGGCGAGCATCCCGGAGCCGGCGTCGAACCCGGCGCGTACCCCGCGTACCGACCGCGGCACCTCAGCGGCCGGGAGCCAGGAGCCCTCCAACCCCCGTACGGTGATCCGCTGCCTCGCCCGGGTGGAGCGGTCCGGTGCCGGGTCCACGGCGGGCAGCACCGCGCCGACCGCGCGGAACTCGTCGTCCGGCAGCCAGGTGATGCCGTCGTAGCGGGACAGCGCCACCCAGCTGGTACGCACCGGGCGGGTGGTGCGTACCTCCAGCAGCGGCTGGTCGGTGTCGGTGGCCCACTCCGAGAGCATGCCGAGCGGGTTGAGCGCCTCGGAGCGCTGCTGCGGCGGTACGAACAGCGCCCGCGGATCGTACGGCTGGGTCCGGTACACCGCCGCCGCGGCGGGACCCACCGTCACGGCCAGTACGCCGCACACCGCCGTCGCCGCGAGGCCCGCGCCGACCCGGCGTACCCGTTCGGTACGCCGTACCGGCGGCGGCGCGGACAACGCCGCACCGCTGTCCCGTCCGAACCCGCCGCCGCCCCGTCCCGAGAACGGTGAATCGGTCACCACGAGGTGCGCCGCCGCGGCCACCGCCACGATCGCGACCAGCGGGTACGCCGGCGGAGCGTTCGGCCCGACGAACACCACCGCCGCGCCCAGCAATGCCACCGGCGGGAGCAGCGCCGTGACCGGCCATCTGGCGTACAACAGCGCACTGACCGTGCCGGCGAGCCAGGTCGCCACGATCGGAAGCGCGACCGTGTCCGGCGCCGGCTCGACCGGGATGGAGCTGGTC
>JBOGDK010000213.1:0-8055 GCA_050701795.1 Micromonosporaceae bacterium | reverse complement strand
CGGGGTGGGCACGGTGACCGGCGTGGTGTCGCCCGTGGTCCCTACAGCTGCGCCTGTACGGCGGGTTCGTTCGCCCGCGGGCTGCCGTGCAGCGGCAGTGCAGGTCACCGCTGGGACGTACTGGCGGCTGTCCTGGCTGTGGAAAGCGTCGTAGTTGCTGCTGCTATTACACGAGGACCAGCCGAGTCCGGTGGAGCATCCGCTCTGGGGACTGACGCGCACGTGATCCGAGCGGGACTGAACGCCTCAAACCGAAGACCACGGGGGGACAGCGAGGTGTGGAGCCCACCTCAGCTCGACACCTACCGGAAGCCTTAGATTCCGGTACGAGTCAAACCCGTGCACTCAGCGTGTCGCCTGGTGGGCATTCCCAGCGTTTGGATACAACTTGCGCCACACCGCCGTAGAGCTAGACGACGACGGCGTAAGGATTCGGGCCCTGACCAGGCATTGTGGGATCGACTCAGGCATAGTCCCCAAGCCCGTGCCGCCGCGCCCGCCGTTCCTGCACGGTGAGCACGGCCCAGGCGGCCGCGAGCCACCCGCACCCGACGAGTACGTCGAGTCCCAGCTCGGCCATCCACGGCTCTCCGGCGAGCCAGCGCCGCAGCGCAGAAAGCCCGTGTCGCAGCGGCAGTACGGACGCCACGGCGTCCAGCCCAGCCGCACCGTACGGCAGCACACCGGCACCGAGCAGCACCACGAGCGTGGCCGCGTTCGCGAGCAGTACGTCCGCCCGCCGCCCGACCGCGCTCGCCGCCACGGTCAGGCCGAGTGCCAGCAACCCGAAGCTGGCCACCAGCAGCAACGGCACGCCCGTGACAACCCGTAGGGTCAGCTCCGGCCCGACCAGCAGCGGCCCGGTGATCACGGCGGCGGACATCGCCGCGAACCCGGCCTCGACCACGAAGCCAGCCGAGCGCAGCAGCACGACGAGGGGTACCGGGAGCCGACCCATCCGCAGCCGGTACAGCGTGCCCTGCCACCGGTCCGCCACCAGTACGTCCGTGATCTTGATCAGCAGCGGGGTGGTCATGGCGAAGCCCACGGCACCGACGTACGCGAAGTCCCGTCCATCCGTGCCGCCGAGGTACCCGCCGAGCAAGGTGAGGAACGCGGTCTGCAGGCAGGCCCTGAGCGGAACGCTCCACAGCAGCACGCCGATGCCGCCGTTGTCGACGGCGTAGTCACGCGCGGCGAGCAGCGCGACCGTCACCCCGAACGGTGCGTCACGTGAGCTCAATCGTCGCCTCCCGCCGGGCACGGCGCAGCGCGCCCCGCATCACCCACAGCCCCACAAGCAGGTACCCGGCGGACAGCGCGGCCACCGCGGCCAGCCGGGACGGTACGAGCGCCCGCTGCTGCGCCATCTCCACCACGTGGTGCAGGCTCACCACCTCGGCGAACCAGCGCATGCCGGTGGGTAGCAGTTCGGTGGGCACGAGCAGGCCACCGAGGGCGAACACCAGGTAGATCAACGCCTCGATCAACCTGGGCGCCCCCCTGGTGACCAGCATCAACGCACTGAGCAGCAGCCCGACGCAGGCCGCTGACAGCACCGCCACAACCGCGAGTGCCAGCGACACCCCGACCGGTGGCAACCCGGTGTGGGTACGCCCGAGGGCCAACACCGCCACCGTCACGGGTCCGCTGGTCACGATCCCCACGACGGCCACGCACAGGCTGCGCCCGAACAGGACGCCCGCGATCGGTGCGGGGCGGACCAGGATGCTGCCGATGGTGCCGGCCATCCTGTCCCGCAGCAGGGCCGTACCGGCGCTGAACAGGGTCAGCGCCCAGAGCGACATCATCACGGTGCTGGCGACGACCCGGGCGGCGTACTCGGGGGGCGCGGAGGTACGGGCGAGCAACAGCAGCGACGCGTACGCCAGAGGCTGCAGGATCGACGTGGTGATCGTCATCGGGGAACGGGACGACTCGGCAAACTGCAGCCGGAAGCCGCTGTAGATCGCGCGTACCTGATCGATCATCGGACCTGGCCGTCGAGCAGGGTACGCAGCACATACTCCAACTCCACCGGTACCACCTGCACATCGGTCACTCCGGAACCGGAGGCGAACCTGGCGACCTGGCCGAGCGCGTCGCCGCTCCACTCGCGTACCCGCAAGGTGAGCAGCCATCCACCGTCGTCCACCACGATCTCGGCACCGTCGGTGGGTTCCGGTGGTACGTCGGTGCCGCGGACGCGTAGCTCCGCGACAAAGCCGGCCATGGTACGGAACGCGGCGATCGGCAGGTCGTGCTGGATCACACCACCGGAGAGCACCACCACCCGGTGCGCCAGCCGGTCGATGTCCAGCGGATAGTGGCTGGTCAGCAGGACCGAGACGCCGTCCGAGGCGAGCTCGGCGATGGTCTCGCGGATCCGCTGCGCTTCGACGGTGTCCAGTCCGACGGTCGGCTCGTCGAGCAGCAGCAGGCGTGGCCGGTGCAGCATCCCGGCGGCGAGGTGCAGCCGCTGCCGCATTCCCCGGGAGTACGTCTCGACCAGGCTGTCCGCCCGCTCGGCGAGCCCCACCCGCTCCAGCTCTTCCATTGCACGGCCCCGTAGACCGCGCCTGATCCCGGACAGTCCACCGAAGAACATCAGGTTGTCCACCGCGGACAGTCGGGTGTATAGACCGCGGTCACCCCCGAAGACCACGCCGAGCTGGGCGCGTACGGGTGTGGGATGGCGGACCACGTCGTGGCCGCATACGGTGGCGGTGCCGCCGGTGGGGAGCAGCAGCGTGGAGAGGATCTTGACGATCGTCGTCTTACCCGCGCCGTTGACCCCGAGCAGGCCGACCACTTCGCCCTCGTCGACCGAGAAGCTGACGCCGCGCAACGCCTGCACCGGCGGTCGACCAGCGAAGCTGCGCCGTACGTCGTGCAACTCGACAACAGCCACTGGCCGCCCCGTTTCCTCATCGCTATCGTCAGGTCTGACCGGCTTGGTTCACTGTCCCGGCCATAATGCCGGGCTTCGTCACGGTACGGGGGTGAGCGCATGACCAAGGAAGAGCGCATCGCGGAGATCGAACGTCAGCTGATGGGCAACGACGGCTGACATCAGACCGGAGGTACGAGTGGCGTCGCCGCATCGGGCGCCACTCGTACGCTGTCCGGCAGCAGGCTGACGAAGTCGGTCGCCTTCCTGGCACCACTCACCTCGAACGTGCCGCTTGAGTCCACCGTGACCCTGGCTCGCCCGCCGACCGCCCGGGTCACCTCGTCCCGTAGCTGTTCCGCGTCGGCGCCCGTCCACTCCGGATCGGGGAGTACCACAAGCCGTACCTCGTCGGTGGCCACCTGGACCACCTGGTACTGCCGTACCGGGTAACGCTGGAGGGTCCGGAACACCGGCATCACCGGCACGGTGTCGCCGCCGGGCAGCACCAGGACGCCTGGCTCACGCCCCTCGACCAGTCGCATCACGGGTTGCGGCGCGCCACAGTCGCAGCCTCCGCCGAGCGCGCCGACGTCGCCGGTACGGTAGCGGATCAACGGCATCGCCCGGTTGATCAGGTTCGTCACCACGATCTCGCCGGATTCGCCGTCCGGCACCGGGTGTCCCGACTCGTCGACCACCTCGACGTACAGCCGTTCGGCGTCCACGTGGTACGCGGACCGCTCGCACTGCGCCGCCACCGGCCCGACCTCACGCAGTCCGTACGTGTCCCGTACCTGCGCGCCGAAGAACTCGGTCAGCCGGCGCACCATGCCGGGGGTGATCCGCTCGCCCCAGGTGTGCACCAGGGCGGGACGTACCGGGCCGGGGTTATCCAGCAGGTCGCACAGCTTCACGCACAGTGTCGGGTGGCCCATCACGACGTCCGGGCGGTAGCCGCGGATCCGCTCGACGATCTCCGCCCAGTACGCCTCGGCTCCCGCCGCGCCGAACTCGGCGATCCGCGCCAGGCCGTACAGCGGGGAGGTGTACTCGAACCACCGGTCCAGGTTGCTGTGGTAGGGGTGCAGGATCTTCCGGTCGGCGGGCAGTCCGAGGTCGGTGCTCCGGCGCAGCATCAGGGCGTACTGGTGGGTGATGTGGTCGAAGTCGCGGATCACCCTCAGTGGCTGGCCTGTGGTGCCGGAGGTATCCAGCGACCAGCACCGCGCCGGGTCGATGTCGTCGTCGCAGTAGTCGCCCGTACCCGCGCTGATCTCCACCTTGGTGACCAGCGGGAACGCCGCCAGCGTCAGGTACGGGTCGTCGGAATCGACCGCGATTCCCAGCTCCCGGTACGCCGGCACGTTGCTGACAGCGTGCCGGAGGACCGCGCTCATCCGGCTGGTTCCCAGTTCCCGAAGCGAGCCGGGATCGTCCCGCCGGTCCTGGTATTCGCGGTAGGTCCGCCACAGTTCGCCGAACAGCATCCCCTGCCGCACCATCTCCGCGCGGTATGCCAGGATCCGCTCGTCCACCTCGGACGGTGCCGGGAGGTAGGTCATCCAGGCGTCCCGATCAGGGCCGCCACGTCGGCGAGCCGGTGGGAGAAGCCCCATTCGTTGTCGTACCAACTGATGATCTTGACACTTCCACCCGCTACGGTCGTGAGCTGTCCATCGACGACGGACGACTCCGAGCGGCCGATCACGTCGCTGGAGACGATGGGGTCTTCGGTGTAGCCGAGCAGGCTCTTGAACCGGCCGGCGGCCGCGGCGGCGAGGGCGGCGTTGACGGCGGCCGGCGTGACGTCGGTCCCGAGGCGTAACACCAGGTCAGCGGCGCAACCGATCGCTGTGGGCACCCGCACCGCGAGACCCTCGAGCTCACCGTCGAGCTCCGGGAAGACCCGGGCCAACGCGCGGGTGGTGCCTTTGATCCGGCTGGGCACCAGGTTCACCGCGGCGTTGCGCCCCATCCGGAGGTTCCGGTACGGCGAGTCGTGCAGCGCGCTGTGCGTGCTGTCGTACGCGTGCACCGTGGTGAGTTGTCCACCGCGTACCCCGAACTCGTCACCGAGTACGGCCAGAATCGGTGCGACCGCGTTGCTGGTACAGCACGCGGGGGAGACCACGCGGTGTCGAGCCGGGTCGTACTCGTGCTCGTTGACCCCGGCGATCACCGTGATGTCCGGGTCCGGCGCGGACATCGAGATCAGCACCCGGCTGGCGCCGCCGCGCAGATGCCCCGACACCTCCGCGGCACGGAAGAACCTGCCGGTGGACTCGAGTACGACATCCACCCCGAGATCGCCCCACGGCAGGGTGCCGGGATCCGGCTGGTGCAGCATCGCGATCCGTTCACCGTCCACTGTGATCGCGTCGTCCGTGCTGGTCACCTCCGCCGGGAGGCGGCCGCGGATCGAGTCGTACCGGAGCAGGTGCGCCAGTGTCGCCGCGTCGGTGAGATCGTTGACCGCCACCACATCGAGGTCGCTCCGCGTGCGACACACCCTCCAGAAGGCCCGGCCGATCCGGCCCATACCGTTGATCCCGACCCGTACGCCCATGTGAACTCCCCGTGAGGGCATCGATTGCAGGCTATGGTACGACCCGCTCGGGACCAGTCGATACGACGTGCGGCAGTCGTGGTGCCTGGTAGAGATCGGCCACGTCCTGCGGCTCAGCCTCCGTGATCGCCCTCGCCCAGGGCGGCATCCCAGCGGGCTGGGACGGGCACACTAGGCTCACCCGGGTGAGTGAGCCGTTACGGGTGTTGCGTCGGGTTTTCGGATACGACTCGTTCCGGGGCGAGCAACAGGAGATCGTCGACCACCTGACCGGTGGCGGTGACGCGCTGGTGCTGATGCCCACCGGCGCCGGCAAGTCGTTGTGCTACCAGATCCCAGCCTTGGTACGTGACGGTGTCGGCGTGGTGGTCTCACCGCTGATCGCGCTGATGCAGGACCAGGTCGACGCGCTGCGGGCGCTGGGTGTGCGCGCCGGGTTCCTCAACTCCACGCAGGATCTCGACCAGCGCCGCGCGGTCGAGTCAGCGTACCTGGCCGGTGAGTTGGACCTGCTGTACCTGGCGCCGGAACGGCTCGGGATGGAGTCGACGCTGCGGCTGCTGGACCGCGGCACGGTGTCGCTGTTCGCGATCGACGAGGCGCACTGCGTGGCGCAGTGGGGGCACGACTTCCGGCCTGACTACCTGGCGCTGTCCGTGCTGCACGAACGCTGGCCGACGGTGCCCCGGATCGCGCTGACCGCCACTGCCACCGATGCCACCCGGAACGAGATCGCGACCCGGCTGGAGCTGACCTCCGCCCGGCACTTCGTGGCCAGTTTCGACCGTCCGAACATCCAGTACCGGATCGCGCCCAAGCAGGAGCCGAAACGGCAGCTGCTGGAGCTGCTGGGCACCGAGCACGCCGGGCACTCGGGCATCGTCTACTGCCTGTCCCGGGCCTCGGTGGAGAAGACCGCCGGATATCTGGTGGAGCACGGGATCGGCGCGTTGCCGTACCACGCGGGGCTGGATGCCCGTACCCGGGCGGCGCACCAGGCGCGGTTCCTGCGAGAGGAGGGCGCGGTGATGGTCGCCACGATCGCGTTCGGGATGGGTATCGACAAGCCGGACGTACGGTTCGTCGCTCACCTGGACCTGCCGAAGTCGGTCGAGGGGTACTACCAGGAGACCGGCCGCGCCGGACGCGACGGACTGCCCGCCACGGCGTGGCTTGCGTACGGGCTGGCCGACGTGGTGCAGCAGCGCAAGTTGATCGACAACTCGGACGGAGACCTCGCGCACCGGCGTCGCCAGGCGGGCAACCTGGACGCCATGCTGGCGCTCTGCGAGACGGTGCAGTGCCGGCGGGTGCAGCTGCTGGCGTATTTCGGTCAGGACAGCGCGGCCTGTGGCAACTGCGACACCTGCCTGGCGCCGCCGGAGTCGTGGGACGGCACGCTCGCCGCGCAGAAGCTGCTCTCCGCGGTGTGGCGGCTGGACAAGGAACGCCGGCAGCGCTTCGGCGCGGGCCAGCTCATCGACATCCTGCTGGGCAGGAAGACTGCCAAGGTGATGCAGTACGACCACCACGAGCTGACCGTGTTCGGGGTCGGCGACGACCTCAACGAGAGCGAATGGCGGGGAGTCGTACGGCAACTACTGGCACACCGGCTGCTGGCCGTCGAGGGTGAGTACGGCACCCTCGTACTGACCGACTCCAGTGCTGAGGTGCTGGGCGGGCGCCGCGACGTCCGGCTGCGTCGTGAGCCCAAGCGCGCCCCGAAGGCCTCCCGGACCGCGAAGAAGGCCGCCCCGGTGGACCTGCCGACCGAGGCGGAGCCGGTCTTCGAACAGCTCCGCGCCTGGCGCGCCGGCGTCGCCAAGGAACAGGGCGTGCCCGCCTACGTGATCTTTCACGACTCCACGTTGCGCGCCATCGCCACGGCGGGACCCGCGACCCTGGAGGCCTTGAGCGCCATCAGCGGCGTTGGCGAGACCAAACTCGCACGGTACGGCCAACAGATCCTGGACACTGTCCGGCCTGCCGCCGCGGACCGCTGAGTTGACCTCGGTCCCGGACCGGCAGGTCATCGGCGGGATCACACGCTGTCGGACGCGGCTGGGGACTGTCCGGATCTTCCGACGGGCCGATAAGAGTTTGACTCTCACGTTGCGTCAGGCTTCATTGTGATCGTATGTCCGACTACTACGACGCCTTCGATATCAGCCCTGTCCCTCCGCCTGCGCCCGACGTGTCGCCACCTGAGATCTACCGGGGCATCTACGGCATGCCGATGTTCGTCACCGTACCGACGCCGGACCTGGCCACATCCGTGGATTTCTGGATCCGCGGGCTCGGTTTCATCGACCTGTTCTCGATCCCCGGCCACGTCACCCACGTCCGGCGGTGGGCGTTCCAGGACGCGTTGCTGGTACCGACCAGCCACCCCGCCGACGCGCCGGCGGTCAGCGTCAGCTTCGCGTGCGTTCTGAGCCAGATTGACGAAATCGCGCAGGCGTGCGCCGCCGTGCTGCCTGGATGCACCGAGGGGCCACGGCAGACCCCGTGGAACACGGTGGATCTGGAGGTCATCACCCCCGAGAACGCTCGCGTGATCATGACTGCGGCCCGCCAACACGACCCCGACAGTGAA
>JBOGDK010000212.1:0-8079 GCA_050701795.1 Micromonosporaceae bacterium | reverse complement strand
GGGCTGGCGTTGCGCGCGGTACGCCGCCGCCGTACCGCCGGATAAGTCACGGTCGGGCGTGCCGGTAGCGTTGCCGGCATGCCCGACCGGATCGTCCTTCTGGTGACCTCGCCCCGGCTGCCGGCCGGCCTGCTCACCGCCGAAGCCTGGGATGTGGTACGTACCGCCCCGGTGTACGCCGCCGCCGAGACACCACAGTCGGGTGCGCTGCGTACCGCCGGGGTCGCGGTCTCGATCGTCGGCGGCGAGCCGGAGACGGTGACCACGGCGCTGCTCGACGACCCCGCCGACACCGTGGTCTGGCTCGCCGGCCCGGACGGCGACGCCGCGGTCGCTCGCCGGCTCGGCCTGAGACTCGCCGCCGAGCCTGGCAGGGCCGATCTGGAGCTGGTGTACGGCTCCTGGGATCCGCCGGGCGGCCGGGTGCTCGACGTGGTGGCCGTGATGGATCGGCTGCGGTCACCCGGCGGCTGCCCCTGGGATGCCGAGCAGACCCACTCCTCGCTGGCGCACTACCTGCTGGAAGAGGCGTACGAGGCGTACGACGAGATGGTCCGTGGTGACCTGCCGGCGCTCCGTGAGGAGCTCGGCGACGTACTGCTTCAGGTGGCGTTCCACTCCCGGATCGCTGAGGAGCTACCGGACGACGAACGGTGGTCGATCGACGACGTAGCCGGCGACCTGGTCGACAAGCTGGTACGCCGGCACCCGCATGTGTTCGCCGATGTCGCCGTGGACGGCGCGGAACACGTCGCCGCCAACTGGGAAGAGATCAAAAAGGCCGAGAAGTCCCGCGAATCGGCGATGGACGGGGTCGCGCTGTCCCAGCCGGCGCTGGCGCTGGCCGCCAAGCTGCTCGCCCGCTCCCGCAAGGCCGGGGTGGTCGGCCCGGTGCCGGGCGTTCCCGCCGACCCGACCGCCGACGAGGCCGCCCTCGGCGAAGCTCTTCTGGCCCTGGTCGCCGCCGCCACCAAGGCTGGCCTCGACCCCGAAGGCGCCCTCCGCCAGGCCGCGATGCGCTACTCCGAACAGGTCCGCAGCCTCGAACAAACCCCCCGCTGACAGCCCTCCCCACGTCCCCCACGAAGGCGATGATCCACGCAAGTAACCGGAAACATGTCGATTCGGACGCCGGGAAAGCGGCTTGTTTCCGGAAACGAGCGTGGATCTTGGGGAGCGGGGTCGGGACGTGACGAGGCCCCCGCCGCGGTAGCGGCGGGGGCCTCGTCAGATCGTGGTGGTTACTTCGCGCCGGCGTACGGGTTGGTCTCCGGGTCACCGTAGGTCGTGGTGTCGGCGGTGCCGTCGAAGTTGGTGTCGCTGACGGTCGTGTTCAGGGTGCCGTCCTCGTCGGTGTCCTTGCCGTACGTGTCCACGTTGCCGTCGTAGTTGTCGTCGGCGACGTAGGTGTCGGCGGTGCCGTTGTAGTTGTTGTCCAGGGCGGCCTCGTCCTTCGCGCCGTCCTCGTTGCGGTCCCTGGCGACGCCGTCGGTCTTGCCGTCCTCGTTGCGGTCCATCTCGACCTCGGTGAGGTAGCCGTCGCCGTCGGCGTCGCTCCAGTGCTCGTCGGCGGTGCCGTTGTAGTCGGTGTCGTAGTACGCGTCCTCGACCACCCCGTCGCCGTCGGCGTCATGGCCTTCGAAGTCGGCGACCCCGTCACCGTTCATGTCGGCGGTGATCGTGTAGCCGCCTTCGCCGTCCGGCGTGGACTCCACGTTGTCCCAGTTACCGTCGCCATCCACGTCGACATTCGGGTCGTAGCCGTCACTCATTGCGGTGCCCCTCCCTGCGAGGTCTACTCGTCTGTTCCGCTTCGGTCTCTGCGTTTGTTCGCTCGGCTCCGCGCTCGCTCCGCTTCATGCTCGCTTCGCTCGCGGCGATGCTCACTCGCGTCGCCTCGTGTGGCCTTGCCCGCCCCGCAGCGACAGGACCTACGTTATGGCCCCCGGCATGGGGTTCAATCCCCGATCTGTGCCACCGTACGTGTTAACCGTCCGTGGTCAAGACCGGAGTCTCGCCTGGTCGGGACGGCGTCGGCGACGGCCCGGCGCGGCCACGTTGTCCCGGCCCCGGCCCCGGGACGTGGCCGCCGCCGGTAACGTGCGAGGGATGCTGCACCCCTTCGTACCGCTCGCCGAGCGGGTCATCGACGCGCTGCTGGACGCTGACCCGATGCTGGCGTACTCCGTCGGCGACCACCGCGCCGACCACCGGCTACCGGACCTTTCGCCCGACGCGGTACGGGACCGGGTCGCGATGCTTCGTGACGCCTCGCATTCGCTGGTCCAACTCGACACCGAGTTCCTCACCGGTCCGGAGTCGGTCGACTACTCCCTGCTGACCCGGATGGTGGATCAACGGCTCTTCGAGCTGGAGGACATCCGCGGTCACGAGTGGAATCCGCTGGTCCACAACCCAGGCCCACTGTTGTACGGCCTGGTGTCGAAACCGTACGCACCCGCCGCGGACCGGCTGGAGGCGCTGGTGGCGCGCCTGGACGCCCTGCCTGACGCGCTGATGACCGCGACCGGCGTACTCGACGACTGCCCCAGGATCCACCTGGAGACAGCCATCGGGCAGTTCGCCGGAGTCGCCGCACTGATCCGGGACGAGGTACCGGCGCTGGCTCGCCAGGTACCAGCGCTGGCCGGGCCGGTGGCCGACGCCGTGGGCCGGGCGCTCCTGGCGCTCGACGAGTTCGACCGGTGGCTGAAGGAGCGGCTTGCCGAGACCGCGGAGGGGCGGGACCCGCGACTCGGACGGGCGCTGTGGGAGGCGCGGCTGTGGCACACCCTGGACAGCGAGCTGTCAGCCACCGAGTTGCTGGACCGGGCGTGGGCGAACCTGGACCGGGTCACCGAGCAGATCCGGCTGGCCGCGGCGGAGCTGGTCGCGGGAAACCCGGACGACACCTCGGTACGGATCGCTCTGGACCAGATCGCGACAGACCACCCGTACGACACCACGATCGTGGGCCGCGCTGGCGAGGCGCTCGCCGAGACGACCCGGTTCGTGACTGAGCATGATCTGGTGTCGTTGGTCGACGACCCCTGCGAGATCGTGGTGATGCCGGAGTTCGCGCGGGGGATCGCGGTGGCGTACTGCGATGCGCCGGGGCCACTGGAGCAGGCGGAGGTCCCGACGATCTTCGCCATTTCCCCGACCCCGGCGGGCTGGTCGGACGATCGGATCGCGTCGTACTACCGGGAGTACAACCATCAGATGGTCCGTAACCTGACGGTGCACGAGGCGATACCGGGCCACTTCCTGCAGTTGGCGCACAGCCGGCGGTACGCGGGTAGCAGCCGTACCCGTGCGGTGTGCAGGAGCGGCTCGTTCGTCGAAGGCTGGGCGGTGTACGCCGAGGAGTTGATGGCCGACCGGGGCTACGGCGGGCTCCCGGTACGGCTACAGCAACTGAAGATGCAGCTGCGGATGACGATCAACGCGATCCTCGATCACCTGGTGCACTGCGAAGATCTCACCGAGGCCGACGGAATGCGACTGATGACCGAACGCGGCTTCCAGGAAGATGGCGAAGCGGCCGGAAAGTGGCGCCGGGCGCTGCTCACCGCGACCCAGCTGTCGACGTACTTCGTGGGCTACACCGAGGTGTCCGCGATCGCGGCGACCCGCCCGGACGGTACGAGCGTCCGGGCCTGGCACGACGCGATGCTCTCGTACGGGTCGCCGTCCCCGCGGCACCTCGGTTCGCTGCTCAGTCAGCAGTGAACTCGCCGCCGTGCACGCCGTCGAGGAAGGCGGCCCATTCGTCACGGGTGAACCGCAACTGCGGTCCGTCACGGTCCTTCGAATCGCGTACCAGGATGCCGTCATGGGTGACCGCCACCTCTACGCAGGCGCCGGTCTGGCCACTGCGGCTGCTCTTCCGCCAGGCGGATGTTGGTTCTTCCGGGATCGCCACCGCTGATTCCTCTCGTGTGCTCGCGGCGTCGCGCCGCATGGTGGGATTGATGTCGCAGGCAGCGCGCTGAAGGTGGGCAGAGTGGACCGCTGGTCCAGCCCGTTCGTTGGCCTGTGCGAGGTTCTGCCGTCGTCAACCGACCGGATCGCTGGAGTCTCTACGAGAGCTCTTCGGTCAGGTCGCGAAGCAGGGCAGTTGTGTCACCGGTGCTGAGTGCGCGTTCTTCGAGATCGGCGAACGCGCGCAGGTACATGTGCAGGGCCTGGGCGTTGCCGCTGTCGACAAGATCACGTTGTGGGGTCTCCACGTAGAGCAGGTCTGGGTCCGCCGGGTCAGCGAACTCCAGGATGGTGAACCCGCCGGAGAGCCCGGGGTGGGCGCCAAGCCGAAACGGCAGAACCCGCACCGTGACGCCTGGGTACTCGCCCTCCAGCAGGGATGTCAACTGTTGCCGCATCACGGCACGGCCCCCTACCACCTGCCGAACGGCGGCCTCGCCGAGCAATGCGGTGACCTGTCTTCGTCCGTGCTGGCGAAGCTCCTGCTGGCGGATCCTACGGACCTCGACGTACCGCTCGATCTCCCGGTCGTCGAGCTTGCCCGGCCCGCCTGAGGCTACGACGGCGCGGGCGTAGTCCTCGGTCTGGAGGATGCCCGGAATCAACAGCGGGTCGAAGTAGCGCTGGATTGCGGCCGCGGATTCGTACTCGATGTACTTGCGGTACTGCTCGGACAGCAGGCCCCGGTACGCCGCCCACCACGCCGGTTTACGACGTGACGCTCGGGCCAACTCGGTCAGCTCGGCGATCCGGTCCCGATCCTGTACCCCGTAAAGGTGAAGCAGCGCCTTGAGGTCGTTGGTGGAGACACCCACCGCGCCGGTCTCGATCCGGATCAGTTTGGACAGCGACCACTCCATCTCGCGGGTCACCTGTTCCTGAGTGAACCCCGCGGCCTCGCGTGCCTGGCGCAGCTCACTGCGCAGCCGTCGCCGGCCGATCGCGGAACTCTGTTCGGGGGCCATGGTCACCTGACGGAGCCGATCTATTCGCGGACAGGGAGGGCATCCGGTGCATCGTGTCAGTTTGACACTGGTACATCTGCAGGGTGGCTATTCGAGAACTGCCACGGACAGTACACCCGCAACCCGGCCGGAGCGAAGCACTTCGTACACGTGGTGTCGGTCCTTTCATCGGGGGACCTGGCTGGCTGTCATCAGGGGTGGCGTGCCGCTTCGTGGGCACGGAGCACAGCCCGGCTGACCTGGCCAAACACCCGTTCATCCCGGCTCCAGAAGATGGGCCCGCTGACGCCGCGATAACGGGCGTGAAGCACCAGCGGCGGCGAGTCGCCCAGGCGCAGCGCCGCGGCGACGCACAGGGCCGCCAGCGTCCCGAGCCCGACGGTCACCCAGCCGGTGACGTTGGTCCCGAGAATCAAGGTCACCACCGGCAGCAGGAGCGCGGCGATCGCCACTGTTGCTGGCGTACGGCTGCCGCGAGCTCGCCCGACCTGTGGATTGCGTAGTTCCTTGACGAGCAGCCGCCGCTTGCCGATGACGAGCCAGGTTTCGGTGACGGTGACGTCGTCGGTCACGTAGAAGATTCGGCTTCCGGACTGACTGTGGGTCATCGCGCACTTCCCGTCCTTGCGCGTACCTCGCGAGGCGAAGTGTCTGACCGCCAGTATGCGGGAAGACAAGTCTTGATCGGAACCCATCAATGTGGAATTGGCAGAATGCCACCTGTCATTTTCTGATTGACGGGCTGGACCGGCGCGGGAGAAGCTTCCGGACACGGAGTGATCGTGGGCCCACGACGCTTGAAGTGGCGGCGCGGCGGGGGCCCACGATCACTTGTGGTGGGGGGTAAAGGTCAGTGGCCGGTGCGCATCATCAACAGCTGTGCCTGAGTGACCGTGCTCGGGTCGCTCAACTGACGGTGGGACAGACCAGGGACGGCCGCCACACCCGACTTCTTGGCCGCGACGGCGGTGGGGGTTGCGACGGCCGCGGGGGTTGCGGCGGTGGCGGTGACATGCAGCAGGTGTTCAGCGGTCCGGCGCTGGTGGCACGGGTACGCCTGGCGGCACCACCCGCAGCTGCGGCCGTACGGATAACGCTGCCGACGGTGTTGGGCGAGGATGCGACGGGCCATGGCGACCTGATCGCCGTACTCCGGGGCCGACTGGTTCGGCGCCGCTGGACTGAACGGGAGCCCTCGCATCGATCTTCTCGTCTCCGAACCTGCTCCTGTGCTGATGCGCCCTCGGCGGTGGGGGTGGCGGCGGACGGCGGGCGCGGCGGCTGGGTCCGGCACGGGGAACCAGACTGGCCGCCGCGCCGCGCCTCTTCTTCACATCCGGGCCCGGGGCCATAGCCGTACCGGGTTCGGACGGGTCATGCGTAAAGGAGCAACATCACGCATCCGATATGAACAACGACGCTGAGTTGCCGAAGCAGCGGCCTCATTCCGGAGAATTTCGGGAACCCCGGATCCCTGCCGCGAGACGGTCGCCGACCGCTCGTTAGTCTCGCGTGCGGGGCACATCAACACGGCCGAGGCAGTGGCGTCAGAGCGGACGCGGTGTACCGGCCGCATCGAATTGAGGAGCAATCACGTGGCGACCATCCAGGGCATCGTCGGCAGGGAGATCCTGGACTCGCGGGGCAACCCGACGGTCGAGGTGGAAGTCGTGCTGGCTGACGGTACGGTCGGGCGGGCCGCGGTGCCGTCCGGCGCCTCCACCGGCCAGTTCGAGGCGATCGAGCTGCGCGACGGCGACTCCGACCGCTACCTCGGCAAGGGCGTGGAGAACGCCGTGGCGAACATCGCCGCGCTCGGCGACAAACTGCACGACATGGAGGCCAGCGACCAGCGCGCCGTCGACCAGATCATGCTCGACCTCGACGGTACGCCGGACAAGAGCCAGCTCGGCGCCAACGCGGTGCTCGGGGTCTCGCTCGCCGTGGCCAAGGCCGCCGCGGACTCGGCCAAGCTGCCCCTGTTCCGCTACCTGGGTGGCCCCAACGCCCACCTGCTGCCCGTACCGATGCTGAACATCCTGAACGGTGGGGCACACGCGGACAGCAACGTCGACGTCCAGGAATTCATGATCGCCGCGGTGGGCGCGCCGACGTTCAGCGAGGCGCTGCGGTGGGGCGCGGAGACGTACCACACCCTGAAGAAGGTGCTCAAGAGCAAGGGGCTGTCGACCGGCCTCGGCGACGAGGGTGGTTTCGCGCCCAACCTGGAGGCGAACGCCGACGCGCTGGACCTGATCTCGGTCGCCGTGGAGCGGGCCGGTTTCGAGCTCGGCACCGACATCGTGTTCGCCCTCGACGTGGCCGCCAGCGAGTTCCACACCGACGGTAGCTACAGCTTCGAGGGACGTAAGAAGGACGCCGAGGCGATGATCGGCTACTACGCCGACTTGCTCGACGCGTACCCGATCGTCTCGATCGAAGACCCGCTCGACGAGGAGGACTGGGACGGCTGGGCCACCCTCACCAGCGAGCTGGGCGAGCGGGTGCAACTCGTCGGAGATGACCTTTTCGTCACCAACCCGGAGCGGATCGCCCGCGGCATCAACAACGCGGTCGGCAACGCCGTACTGGTGAAGGTGAACCAGATCGGGTCGCTCACCGAGACCTTCGACGCGGTCGACCTGGCGCACCGCCACGGATACCGCTGCATGATGAGCCACCGGTCCGGCGAGACCGAGGACACCACGATCGCCGACCTCGCGGTCGCCACCGGCTGTGGTCAGATCAAGTCCGGGGCCCCCGCCCGTTCGGAGCGGGTCGCCAAGTACAACCAGCTGCTGCGGATCGAGGAGGAGCTCGGCGATGCGGCGCGGTACGCCGGAGTCGAGGCCTTCCCCCGGTACGTTTCGGAGCAGGACGCGGCGGAGTAGTCGCCCGGCAAGCGTGTGACGTGGCCGCGGTCCGCCCCAGGCGCGGGCCGTGGCAGGTACGAACGGGAGGGACCGACAGTGCCGCAGCGGCGTACCCCCAGTGGCCAGGGGCCCGGACGGTCGCGCAGTGCACGCTCGGCGAAGGTCCCGAGTCCCGGGCGTGACGCCTCACGGGAGTCGGCACCGTCGACCCGTTCCGCGGGCCGTTCGGCGGCCCGTCCCGCGGCGCGGCGTACCGC
>JBOGDK010000211.1:0-8098 GCA_050701795.1 Micromonosporaceae bacterium | reverse complement strand
TGCCGCCAAGATCCCGGTACGGGGTCGCAACGCCGTACCGGCCACGGCAAGCCGTTGCGCGGCGGTGAGCCCGGCCGAGTCCGGTCGGGGATCCGCGCGCACCGCCCGCAGGACGTACGCCGGCCGCCCGCGACTCCGGTGCCACCCCGCGGCTCGGCGGGCCAGGCGCAGCATGTGGTCACCGCGACGTTGCCGCGCCGCACGGGAGGTGGCGGGTACCGGAATCAGCACCACCGGACGCCGCCCCGGCACCGCTGCTGACACCACGGCCGCCAACCGGTCGCCCAACTCCGCGGCGAGACCGTACCGGCCGCGCTCCTTGTATCCGAGGATCACCTCACGCAGCAGCCCGTGGTATCCGCCGATGCCGTAACACGGGGGCAGACCTTCAGGCGGCGGATCGGGGCGTACCTGACGAGGCGATGCCGTACGCAGTTGCGTCGTACAGCCAGGACAGAGGGCGGCAGCCGGTGCCTGACGGCAGCCTGGGCACGTTGCCGGAAGCACGAGATCGAGCAGCGCTGTGAACACGCACCACAGCGTCAGCCTCCCAGCGACGCCCGGCAACCGCGACCACACCCCACTGTGGACAACCTGGGCCGCTGTGGAAATCACCCGATGCGGCACCCGGGTACCAGACCACGACCTAGCGGGAGAACATCGGGTTCGCCCCTACCGGAGCGGTGGCCGCGTCACCGGGATCGCCGAACGTGTTCGAGTAAATCTCGTACACCCGGCCAGACTGTTGAATCAGCACCCGGCCGCGACCTGACAGCTTCGGGTACGCCGCCACGTCGTCCGGCACGTTGTAGCCCGGGGTGGGGAGGCTGACGTCGTCGATCAACCCGTCCACGCCGACCTCCCACAGGCCACCACGACCGGGTCCGGTGCCGGCGACCACCATCCGGTCCTCCCGGCTCCAGGCCACGTCCACGGCGTCCCGGATCCGGGGACTCACCTCGTGCGGGTCCCGCAGCGCCAGACCGTCCCGGTGCTGCGGGAGGCCCGCCACGTACAGCTTTCCGTCCGCGACCAGCGCCGCCCGGTAGCCGTCCGGCGCCACTGAGATCGTCTCCAGATCCCCGAACCTGTCCGGCATCGACACGGTACGGGCGCGGAGATTGTCCATGTCGATCTCGTACAGCTGGCCGTCCGCGACGATCAGCAGCGCCTCCTTCGCCGAGCCGCCGACCCACCGCGGAGACCCCAGATCGTCCTTCGGTAACCCGGTGACCCGCCGGTACGTGGCCTCCGCCTGCGAACTGCGAAGCCGCCCGATCCACAGACCCTGCTCCTCGCCGGTACGCCGCACCAGAGCCGCCAGGTCGCCGGCTCGACTCAGCGCCGCCGACTCCACCGCGCTGTTGTAGTCCGTATCGCCCATCTTGGACGCGGTCAGCACCGCGGGCAGGCCCGCTGGACGGCGCCTCGCCGGCAACGTACCGACCTCGTCGTCCTCAGTGATGTAATACGCCAGGCTCTCGTCCGGCAGTGCGTCCACGGCGTTGAGGCCACGGAATGCCTCCAGTTGATGCACCACGTGCCCCCGGTCGCGGACCGGGCGGTTGTCGATCCGCAACTGCACCGACCGCACGCTGGCGGTCATCCGGCTTCGCAGAGTCCAGGTCAGCTGCGCCAGCAACAGATCCTTCCGGTCGCTCGCGTCCGCCTCACTGGACAGGTTGACGACCAGGTGGCCGTCGTCGACGTACACGTTGCCCAGGCGTTTCGTGCCTTCGGGAAAGCCCCGCGCGGCCACGGACGCGAACCGCGACGATGGCCCCCTGAGCAGCCAGTCCACCAGCAACGAACGCTGTTTCCGCCAGTCCACCGATCTCGGCACGTACCGAAGGTCCGGCACCAGCGACGCGAACGACCACTGGTTGCTGAAATACACCGACACCGCCTCGAAGCGCTCGGTCATCGCCTCCACGGACAACACGTAGCGCAACGGTGGATTGTCGATCAGCCATGCGAACGTGTCGCCGACCGGCGTGTACCGCAGCTGGAAGGTGTGCGAGAACGAACGACGCGCCGGCTCCAGGACACCATCCTCAGTCAGCTCCCCGATCACTTCTCCGCGTACCCGGATCCGGTGCACGGTCTCCGAACGGACCTGCGGTTCCCCCCAGTCGCTCACCCGTACCACCTGGATGCCCCGCAACGGCTTCAGCGTCTGACGGGCGTCCGCGGAGAGGAACGGCCCGACCTGATGGAACAGCGCGGACCACTCACTGGACGCGGCCTGAAAGTAGAGTTGGACCGCCTGGTGACTGTCGCTGGCGTCCTCCGGCTTCGGTGGACGGAGTTTCTCCTCATTGTGTGGATCACCGATCATCGGGCGGGGGGTGCCGTCGACCATCGGAGCCCCGGAGTCCGGTACGCCGCATCCCGCCAGCACCGCGGCGAGCAGCACCGCCACATACCCTCGCCGCCTCACCGCTCACCCCCGGCACTCGCCACGGCATCGGCCGGCACCAGCGGCAACGGGGAGGACATCAGGCGACCGCCCGAGCTGGTCGGCAGGGTCAGCCGGAACGACGATCCACTGTCCGGCGCTCCCCACGCCTCCAGCCAGCCACCGTGCAGCCGCGCGTCCTCCAGGCTGATCGACAGCCCGAGACCGGTGCCTCCGGTCTGCCGGGCCCGGGACGGGTCCGCTCGCCAGAACCGGTTGAACACCATCGTCTCCTCACCGCGTTTGAGGCCCACGCCGTGGTCCCGTACGGTGACCGCCACCGCAGCCTCGTTCGCCGCGACCGTGACCACCACCGGTCGGTGCTCACCGTGCTCCACCGCGTTGCCGACCAGATTCCGCAGGATCCGTTCCACCCGCCGGGCGTCCACCTCGGCGATCACCGGCTGGTCAGGCATCCGGATCTCGACCGGTACGCCCTGGCTGTCCGCCAGCCGTTCCAGTGCCTGCACCGCCCGCCGTACGATCGGGCCAAGGTCCACCGCCTCCGACTCCAGGTGCGCGAACCCGGCGTCGAACCGGCTGATCTCCAGCAGGTCGGTGAGCAGGTTTTCGAAGCGGTCGAGCTCCGCGTACAGCAGCTCGGCGCTGCGCGCCACGTCGGGTCTGAACTGCTCCCGGGCGTGATGCAGGATGTCCGCCGCCATCCGTACGGTGGTCAGCGGAGTCCGCAACTCGTGGGACACGTCCGAGGTGAACCGGCGCTGCAGCCGGGACAGCTCCTCCAGTTGCGTGATCTGGTGCTGCAGGTTCGCCGCCATCTGGTTGAACGACGCGGCCAGCTTGGCGAGGTCGTCCTCACCGCGTACCTCCATCCGTTCATGCAGCAGGCCAGCGGAGAGCCGCTGCGCGGTACGGGCGGCGATCCGTACCGGGTTGACCACCAGCCGGGTCATGATCCACGCGATCAGGGCGAGCAGCAGCACCAGTGCGGCACCGGTGACCAGCACCGTGTTGCGTACCAGGGAGGCCGCTGAGACCTCTTCGTCGAGCGGGAACAGGTAATACAGCTCCAGCGTCCCCCAGTCCAACTGCACCGGGGTGCCCACCGCCAGGTACGGGCGCAGCTCCCCACCGTCGGGGTTGGCCCGGGTGAACTGGTGTGCGGTGACCTTCTGATCAGCCACCGAACGGAGCAACTGCCCGGGTACGAACTCCACGGCCCGGTTGTCCTCGGACGGCAATGACAGCGGATCGATCGGGATCCCCGGATCGGAGCTGCGGATGACGACCTCGAAAGCGCCTGCCCGGCCGGGCACATTGGACAGCACGCTGATCAGATTGAGCAGGGTCCGTCGCCGTTGCGGATCTCCGGGTCCGGCGAGCACCGACAGCTGCTGGTGCGCGTACCGGCGGGCGGTGTCGACCTGGTGGAGCGCGGCGTCCCGCTTGGCGTCCACGAGCCCGTCGGTGATCCGTTCAGCGACCACGAACCCGAATGCCGCGACCAGCACCGCCGAGGCGAGCAGGGTGATGGTGACGATCCGCAGCTGCAGCGAGCTACGCCACCGCCGGAACCCTTTCCGGAGTGCCCGGTTGGCCGCGAGGCCGGTGCGGGACCGACGGAGCCGGGACCCGGTACGGCTCAGCCGGCGGGCCAGCCGCCGACCCCGGTCCGGCAGCCGGCGCCGCTGCTCGCGCCACCAGTTGCGGGGACCTCCCGCCGGGGCGCCCTCGGCACCGGTGTGCTGCTGGCGTCGGCCGGCGCGCCGCCGCAGTCGGTCGGCATACCGTCGGAGCCGATCGACCGGTCGCAGCACCTGCTCGCGGGGGCCGCCGGTAGCCACCATTGCCTATCCGGTGCCTGCCTTGTAGCCGACGCCCCGGACCGTGAGGATCACCTCCGGATGCTCCGGGTCGCGTTCGATCTTCGCCCGCAGCCGCTGGACGTGGACATTCACCAGCCGGGTGTCCGCGGCGTGCCGGTAGCCCCACACCTGTTCCAGCAGCACCTCCCGAGTGAACACCTGGCGCGGTTTCCGCGCCAGGGCCACCAGCAGGTCGAACTCCAACGGGGTCAGCTTGATCTCCGCGCCGTTCCGGGAGACCGTGTGCGCCGGTACGTCTATGGTGAGCTGCCCCCCGGCCGGCCCGATGGACAGCTGCTCCGGAGCGGCATCCTCGCCCCGCCGTAGCCGGGCCCGCATCCGGGCGATCAGCTCCTTCGGCTTGAACGGCTTCACCACGTAATCGTCGGCACCGGACTCCAGGCCCAGGACGACGTCGACGGTGTCACTCTTGGCGGTTAGCATCACGATCGGCAGGCCGGACTCGGCCCGGATCGCCCGGCAGACGTCGATCCCGCTCATTCCGGGAAGCATCAGGTCGAGCAGTACGATCTCCGGACGGGTCTCGCGGAACGCCGCGAGTGCCCGCTCACCGTCGGCCACGAACGAGGGGATGAAGCCCTCACTGCGCAGCACGATGCCCAGCATTTCGGCGAGTGCCGGATCGTCATCGACCACGAGTACGCGCGCTCTCATGCGCACAAGCATTCCATCACGATGCTCGTACTCCGATCACCGGCCCACCATCGGCGCTTCGAGTGGTCTCCTGGCCAAAGAGCGGGTGGCCCCAATAGTCGCTATTCTCCCGGACTCCGGGTGGGCAGGCGTACATGCCGGTTCCGACGTGCCTAATCCGGCTTGCCCGCCACGGTGATCCTGGTGCGGATGCCGTCGCCCTTCATCCCCGGCTTGCAGGCACCCTCGTAGCTGCCTTTGCCCAGCTCCACGGTCAGGTCGCGAGTGGTGCCAGGGGAGATGTTCTCGACCTCGCTGACGACCTTGTCGCCTTCGTACACGTAGAACTCGGTCACCTGTTCGCCGTCGTTGCGCACCGCGAAGGTGTGCGTACCGGCGGGCAGCTCGGTGTCGGCGATCTCGCACGAGTCGTCGGTGGCGGTGACCGCGATCTTGTCATTGGAGCCACTCCCGGCCGATCCACAGCCGGCGAGTATGAGCATGCCGGCGGCGGCGAACAGGACCAGGCGATTCGGACGCATCATGAGTGCTCTCCGTTCTCGGATTCCGCGCCGGTACCTGGTGGTCCAGCCGGGATGATCAGTTCTCGGAGGTGGCGGTGTCGGACGTGGACTGCTCGGGGGCCGGCGCCGGAGCGGCCGGAGCAGAGGGACCCGGAGCGGCCGCCGGCGCGGAGACGGCCGGCTTCGACGGTCTGGCGGCCGGCCACAGGAAGATCACCAACACCGGCAGCAGGTACGCCAGGTATCCGATCACTTCGAGCCAGGTCGGCGCGGCGACGATGTTGAACATTCCGGTGATCAGGGACGCGTACCAGCTCTGCTGGTCGTAGTAGGCGGAAGCGTCGAACGCGGTGCCCAGCTGCGGCAGCACCCCCGCCTCCTGGAAGTCGTGGATGCCGTACCGCAGGATGCCGGCGGCCACGAAGATCAGAAGGACACCGGTCCAGGTGAAGAAGTGGCCCAGGTTGATCCGCAGCGCACCCCAGTAGAGCAGGGCGCCGAGCACGATCGCGGTCGCCAGGCCGAGTGCCAGACCCGCCATCGGGCCGGCCGACGTCACTGATCCTTGTACCGCCCCCAGGAAGAGCACCGCCGTCTCCAGCCCTTCCCGAGCTACCGCCAGGAAGGCCACCACCGTCACGGCCACCGGCCCGACCGCGATCGCGTGGTCAAGCCTGGCGTGCAGGTCACCTTTGATGCTGCGGGCCGCCCGGCGCATCCAGAAGATCATCCAGGTCACGAAGCACACCGCGGCGACCGAGATCACGGCCTCGAACAGCTCGCGCTGCCGGTACGTGTCGAGGTGGGACCAGACGTACGTCAGGGAAACCGCGAGCGCGACACTCACGGCGACCGCGAGGGCGACCCCGGACCACACCAGTCGCAGCAGGGAACGACGCCCGGACTTCACGAGGAAGGCGACCAGGATGGTCACCACGAGCGCCGCTTCGAGACCCTCACGCAGTCCGATCAGGTAGCTGGCCAACATAGCGCTGCTCCGATGGTTAGGCGCACCTTAGTTAGGCAAGCCTTATCTAGGAGCTCGGGTCGCGTCAAGTGCTGTGGCGGATTCCGATCGCGACAGCCGCGGCGCCAATCAGGTCCGGGCGGCGGCTACCAGCGGCTTCCCGTGGAACTGTGCGCTGCCGGCCAGGTGCCACGCGTACCACCCGAGCACCCCTAGGCCCGCAGCCAGCGTGAGCAGCGGCACCACCGGCCCGGCCGGCGGCAACCATTCCCCGATGAACGGGTTGATCGGGGAGGTGGTGCCGGACTGGAACCGGGTCATCACCAGGGCCAGGGCGTACAGGTGCAGTGGCGCGGTACCGACCACCACGAGCCGGACCAGGGCCGACTGCCCGACCGCGCCGAGCGCCGCGGGATACCGGCCCATCACCGCGGCCAGCAGCAGGAGCCCCACCCCGAACGGCATCACGTAACGGCCGTGCTGTGCCCAGTTCAAGGTCTGGTAGTAGACCGCCTCGAAGAACGCCAGAGCGAACGCCGAGCCGGCCGCGATCCCGATCAACGCCCACCGGTCCCGCCGCGACGCCAGCAACCCCGCCGGCAGGACCAGCACAGCGACCATCGCGTACCAGGACATGATCAACCAGGACGGCAGCGTGGTTTCGCCGTAGCTGAACTGCCCGATGATCTGGTCGGTCCAGAACGACGACCGTTCCACGGTCATCAGCCGGACCATGTCCTCGAAATTCTCCGAGCCGCCCCGGGTGGGTACCACCTCGAGAGCACCGGAGAGCAGCAGCCAGGCGGCGGCGTAGACCGCGACCGCCGACACGACACCGAGCAGCACCCTGGTGTCGGTACGCCGCAGCAGCGCCGCCACCCGGCCGCGCAGCGCCACGACCAGCGCGAACGCGGCGATCCCGGCGAGCCACACCGGGCCGAGCGCCCGTACCGTCAGAAGGATTGAGGCCGCGATCGCGGCCAGCAGCAGCAGCCGGCGCACGGCCCGTTCCCCAAGAGCTCCTTCGGGGGTACGCAGCAGCGCCAGCAGCACCGACCACAGCAGCACCCCGGCGGCGATCTCGATCCCGTTGGGGTTGATCGAGCCGTTCAGGTTGGCCGCCATCGGGGTCGTGCACAGCACCACCGCGGCCAGCATCAACCGGCTCCGCAACCGCAGCGCCACCACCACCGCCGAGGCCAGCAGCACCGCGGAGAGCAGGCTGGAGACCAATCGGGCCAGGATGATCCCGGTCTCGTTCGGGAGCAGGACCATCGGCACCCCGACCGGCAGGTAGTACGCCGGGTTGTAGCGCCCGGCCGTGCTGCCGACCTGGTGCCTGGTCGAGTCGCCGGGCGGGGCGTGCTGACAAGAGGCGTTCTTCTTGTCGGCCGGGTCCTCACCCTTCCACGGGCAGGACACATTGTCCGGCAACAGGCTGCGCGGCACGTCGAAGTACGCCCCGCCACCCCGGGCCGCCTCGGCCGGAGGTGAGTACACCTGGCCGCTGGCCGCGCCGTACGCCCGGATCAGGTGCTGGCTCTCGTCGTAGGTGCCGTCGACCGGGAGCGCGAACGCCCAACCGGCGCCGATCAGGAAGAACCCGACACAACTGATCAGCCACCCCGCGAACAGGCGTGGCTGGCGAGCTGACCCGCCGGGCGAGCCC
>JBOGDK010000210.1:0-8134 GCA_050701795.1 Micromonosporaceae bacterium | reverse complement strand
GACGGCGGGTACGTCGGGCGCGGCGGGCTCGGCAGGCACAGCGGGCTCGGCGGACACAGCGGCCGGCTCGGGCGCGGCGGGCGACCTGCCGGTACGGCCACCACGTTCCCGGCGAGTGGGTCGGCGCCGGGTGGTGGGCCCGGTGATCGGCGATCAACTCGCCCGCGAACTGCTCGGCATCCACCGGCAGGACGTCCTGTTGTCTGACCGGTGCAGTTGCGGCGAACCGTTTCCGTGTCGTGCCCGGGCGTTCGCGACCTGCTTCGTGTTGGACAAGGCGTACCCGCCGGCCGACCTGGAGATGCCGTACCGGATCGTGCCGCCGGAGCTTCGAGCGCAGACGGGTCCGCGCCACGCGGCCCCTGCCCTCGGCGCCGTGACGACGCCGTCCGTGTCCTCTGGCGAGGCGGTGCTCTCCGGGAGGCCGGTGGAGGGTTGGTCCGGCACGTTGGTGGCGGAACGGTCGGGCACCACGGACGGGAAGGCGCACGCGGCGTCTGATCTGCCGGTCGACGTCGACGCCACGGTGCAGTTCGCGAAGGTCCCGGTTGACCCGCCGGTCGCGGTCGCGTCCTGACCCGCCTGTCGTCGTTTCGTCCCGCCAGACGGTCGTCACCAAACGTAGTTAGTTGAGCCGCTAAGTACGCCTCACGATCCGTAAGGTGTGGCTATCTGGATTGTTCGGTAATGTGCCTGCGCAACCGTTGCCTGGCGGTTCGAGTATCGCGTGTGGCGCTGATCGTACGAATTTGGGAGAAGCCACCGTCTTTCCCCACGCAGTGGGAGCGCCATAGGCTCGGACCGCGGTAACGAAGAGTTGCGATCACGCGTCCCGCCGGCCGCCCGTCTGCGCGAGGGGTTATGAGCACGCTGTCACAACAGCTCAAGGAGAGTTGGGCCCTCGTCGAGGACCAGGCCGATCAGGTCGCGGGCTACCTCTACGCCCGGCTGTTCACCCGGCAACCGTTGTGGCGGGAGATGTTCCCACTCCACATGGACATCCAGCGGGAACGCATCGTCGCGGCGATCGTACGGGCGATCCAGGTCGTGGACAGCCCGGAGCAGTTCGACACGTACCTGCGCAGGCTGGGGCGGGACCACCGGAAGTACGGGGTCGAGCGGCAGCACTACGGGGTCTTCGGAGACTGTCTGATCGAGGCGATCCGGGTGCATGCCGGGTCCGCCTGGACCGAGCGGTACGACCTGGCCTGGCAGGCGGGCTACCAGGCGATCGCCGATCGCATGATCGCCGGCGCCGAGTCCGACGCCCACAACCCGGCGCACTGGGACGCTGAGGTGCTCAGTCACGAGCGACGCAGCCACGACATCGCGGTGTTCACCGTACGGCCGGTGCTGCCGTTGCCGTACCGGGCCGGCCAACAGGTCGGGATCGAGTCGCCGTACCACCCCCGGGCGTGGCGGTCGTACGCCGTCGCGAACGCGCCCCGACCCGACGGCCTGATGGAGTTCCACGTACGGGCGGCGGGAAGTTCTCCGGTCTCCAGCTCGCTGGTGTGGAAGCTGTCGACGGGCGACATGATCCGGATGGGCCCGGCGAACGGCACCATGACGTTGGACCTGGGCTCGCCCCGGGATCTGGTGTGCGTCGCCGGTGGCACCGGACTCGCCCCGATCAAAGCGCTGCTGGAGGAACTGGCCAAGACCAACTTCACCCGCTGGGCGCACGTCTTCGTGGGCGCCCGCAGCCGGGACGAGCTCTACGACATGCCCGCGCTACGCGATCTCGCCGGTCGCTGCCCCTGGTTGTCGCTGATCCCGGCGGTGAGTCACGACCCCGGGTACAGCGAGGCGCAGGGTGATGTCGCCGACGTGGTGGCCTCGTACGGGCCGTGGCAGTCACATGACTTCTACGTGTGCGGGTCGCAGCAGACAGTGGGTGCGACCCTGGCGCAGCTGGGCCAGATGCAGGTGCCACCGACCCGGATCAGCCACGAGATCCTCGATGGCAGTTGACCCTGCTCCCGGTCGCGTGGGTTCACAACGTGGACGGCGGATCGGTTGGCGTCGGTGGGGGTGGCCCGCTGGACGACGGGGTCTGTGACGGGGGCGCGGACGGCTCGCCGGTGGGCTCCGTTGGAGTGCCCCCCGGGGCGCCCGGGCCGTTCCCGTCCGGGGTTTGATCCGTACCGGCCGACGGTGTCGCGGAATCTCCGGACGCACCGCTGGCCGGTCCGGCGTCGCGGCCCCGCTCGGCGTCGCCCGTCGAGTTGTCCTTCGAGTTCCGGTCAGGCCGCTCGGTAGGAGCGCCGGGGCCGGCAGGTCCCACGGGGTCGGTCCCGAGCGGGTACGCCACCCCGAGCAGCAGCGTGCCGAGCGACAACAGCAGGGTGCACCCGGCGACCGCCCACCAGTACCGGGCGCGGGAGGCGGCGCGGTGACGTACCGGGAAGTGATGCAGTGGGGTCATCACGGCGGCCAACCTGGTACGGGCGCCGGGCCGGCCATCCGGCGCCGCCGGTCCGTCCGCGGTGCTTCCAGAGAGCCGGGTGAGCAACTCCTGTGCGTTCGGCCGCGCCTCGGGTCGGCGGTTCAACGCCGCGGCGACCGGGCCGTACAGCGGCGCCGGTACGCCGTCCAGGTTCGGCTTCTGGTGCAGGATCCGGTACGCCACCGACACCGGGTCGCCTGATCCGTACGGGTGCCGCCCGGTCGCCGCGTACGCCACCAGGCAGCCCCAGGCGAAGACGTCCGCGGCCGAGGTGAGCGGTTCGCCGAGGATCTGCTCCGGCGCCATCCAGCCTGGGCTTCCCATCGTCACCCCGGAACGGGTCAGCGCGGACGGGGTGTCCAGCGCCCGGGCGATCCCAAAGTCGATCACCCGGGCGCCGGACAGGGAGAGGATGACGTTTCCTGGTTTCAGGTCCCGGTGCACCAGCCCGGAGTTGTGGATCGAGGTGAGCGCGGCGGCGATCCCGATCGCGACGCCCTGGACCGCGGACGGGGCGAGTGCCCCCTTGTCGTGCACCATCCGGTCCACCGAGACGCCCTCGATGTACTCCGTGACCAGGTACAGCATCCCGCCGCTGTGGCCGTAGTCCAGGACCGGGGCGGTGGAGAAGGACGCCACCCGTGAGGCCAGCCGCGCCTCGGAGCGGAACCGGGCGCGGAAGTGCTCGTCGTACGCCAGTTGCGGGTGCACCACCTTCGCCGCCACCAACGCGCCGTCGGGCGTACTGGCCAGGTAGACGGTGCCCATGCCGCCGGATCCGAGCCGTCCGAGCGGCTGGTACCGGCCGATCCGGTCCGGATCGTCGTCCCAGAGTGGGGATACGCCGTCCGGGAGATCCCGGAGGTGCGTCGTGGCCTGCAGGGCTGCCTCCCCTGGGATCCGTCACTGAGATGGCCCGGCAGGAACTGCGCCGGGCGGGATGGGTGCCGGCGGAAATGCACCGGCGCTCGCCGTACGCTCTCACTGAAATAACGTAGAACCAGCACTGTGGGTAACGCGTGTAACGTGGCGTCCGCCGGTCGGGGACGCGGGACTGCGTCCGTCTGCCCATGTCGGGCAGGTGGTGCAGCTGGACCTCCGAGGTCGCGATGACATCGAACGGCAGTCAACGGCGTTGGCTATCGGTACGCAGGTATCTCAACGCGTCCCGTGCCGCCCTCACCGCCACGGCGTCGCACCTGGCTGAGGAGTGGCCCCGCGTCGAGCCTGGGCTGATCGCGTACCCGGAGTGGCTGCCTGATCGTCCGGTGCCGCTGGACCAGGTGCGGCTGGACTGGGTGGCGGATCCGCCACCGCCGCGGGTGACCGGTACCGAAGCCGAGTCCTTCCTGGTACGTCCGCTGCGCCCGGACGGGCAGCGCTACGACAGCTACGCCGAGGCGCTCGCCGACGTCGATCCGCCCGCGCTGTTGGACAACCGTCCCTGCTACCGGCTGCTGACCTCGACGGCCGATCCGGGCGGGGGAGCGCGGCTGGGACTCGCGGCGGCCCACTACTTCGACGGCATCAACGTCGCGGAGGCGGTCGCGCACGAGCTCGCCGCGGTCTGGATGGCCTCCGGCGACCGGGGCGGTCGTGCCGACGTGATGCGTACGGACCTACCGCTGCGTGCCCGGCTGGGGGACCCGGGAGACCTTGCCGCCCGTACGGTGGTGCCGGCGCTGTGCACGCTGACTGTCCGCCATGACGCTGACTCCGGCGACGCGTCGTTCCTGTTGCACTGGCGAGACCCGGCACGGGTGGCCAGCGGCGGCGGGATGTACCAGGTGGCGCCGGTCGGAGTGTTTCAGCCGGCGGGCGGCGCCAAGGACCCCGGGGACCCGTTGGCCGATCCCGACTTCGACCTGTGGCGGTGCATGGCGCGGGAGATGCATGAGGAGCTGCTCGGCGCGGCTGAGCACCGGGGCCTCGACTATCGGGACTGGCCGTTCCTGGGGCGCCTCGAGGAGGCGCGCGAGAAGGCCGGCTGCCGGCCGTACTACCTGGGGTTCGGGATTGATCCGCTGACATTCGTGGCGGATCTGATGACCGTCGCTGTCTTCGACGCGGTGACCTTCGACGAGATGTTCGCCGATCTGGTGACCGACAACGCGGAGGGGCGACTGACCACGGGCGTCGCGTTCACCGAGGAGAACGTCATGCGCTACACCACGGAGGAGCCGATGCAGCCCGCCGGTGCCGCGCTGCTGCGCCTGGCGTGGCGGCACCGGGACATCCTGCTGGGCTGAGCCCCCGAGCCGTTGCCTTGGCAGCCCGCCCCGCCGGCCGTATGACCGGCGGGGCGGCGAGGCGTCTCAGCCCTGTTGCGCCGCGGCGGCCTTCAACTCGTCCACATCGACCGCGCGGGCCTGGTTGAGCAGCTGGTCGAGCGAGCTGGCGTCCATCGCGCCGGCCTGCTGGTGGAGGATGGTCGCGTCCTTCACCACCAACACAGTGGGGATCGACCGCACCTCGAACGCGGCGCCGAGCTCAGGCTGCGCTTCGGTGTCGACCTTACCGAAGACCACGTCAGAGTGGCGGTCCGAGGCCCGCTCGAAGACCGGCCCGAACTGCCGGCACGGAGGGCACCACTCTGCCCAGAAGTCGAGAACCACCAAGGAATTCTCCTGGACGACGTCTTCGAAGTTTTCCTTGGTGACTTCAATCGTGGCCATCGGCCGTCCTTCCTGCCGTGCGTTGGCCCGGACGGCTTGGTGAGCACGTGCCGGGTTGTCCAGCGATTCCAACCCGTGATTGTGCCCTGGTATTCCAATACCCGCAGCCACCGTGATCGAACGCACGGCCGCGGCTTTTCACCGAGGATGGGGCGGTGACCGATCACGAGCTTCGGCAGCTGGCGCAGGCGTACCGGGTGGCGGTGACGTACGTCGACTGGCAGGACAACCACGTGACGGTGTCCCCGGAGACGCTACGTACCGTACTTATCGCACTGGGTGTGGATGTTTCCACACCCAGTGCGGTTCGGGAGGAGCTGCGGCGGGCGGCACGGCGTACCGAAGAACCGCCGCTACAGACTGTGACGGTGGTACGGGAAGGTGCTGGATTCCCGGTCCCGCCCGGGGCCCGGTTGGAGATCGACGGGGTGGGCCCGATCGGCGCCGACGGTCGTCTGCCGCGTGACCTGCCGCTGGGCTGGCACACCGTACGGAGCTCAGCGGGGCTCTCCGGTGCGTTGGCGTACGTACCGGACCGGCTGCGGCCGCCGCCCCAGCTGACCGGTCGGGCCGCCGGGCTGATGGCGCAGCTCTACTCGGTGCGTTCGGCCGGTTCCTGGGGGATCGGCGACCTTGCCGACCTCGCTGAGTTGGCGCGCTGGAGCGGCGGCCTGGGGGCGGGCTTCACGCTGGTGAACCCGCTGCACGCCACCGAGCCCACGGTGCCGGTGCACGCCTCGCCGTACCTGCCGTCCTCGCGGCGCTTCGCCAGCCCGCTCTACCTGCGGATCGAGCAGATTCCGGAGTACGCCGCGCTGCCGGCCGGCGACCGGCCAACAGGTCCGCCAGGCGGCGGCGACCTGATCGACCGGGACGACGTGTGGACCGCGAAACGGGAGGCGCTGACCCGGTTGTACGCCGTGACACCCACGCCGGCGCGGCGGGAGGCGTACCACCGGTTCGTGGCCTCCGAAGGGCAGGCGTTGACCGACTTCGCCACCTGGTGCGCGCTCACCGAGGCGTACCGGGGTTCCTGGCGCCGGTGGCCGGAGGCGTTGCGGAACCCCCGGTCACCGGAGGTGGCAGCCGAGGCGGTACGGCTGGCGGACCGGGTCGAGTTCCACCGCTGGGTGCAGTGGCTGGTCGACGAGCAGCTGGCCACCGCCCAGCGCGCCGCGACCGAGGCCGGAATGCCGCTGGGGATCATGCACGACCTCGCCGTCGGTGCCGATCCGGACGGCGCCGACGCCTGGATGCACTCCGACGTGCACGCCGAAGGCGTGACGGTGGGCGTACCGCCGGACTACTTCAACCGGCTGGGGCAGGACTGGCGGCAGCCGCCCTGGCACCCGGGACGGCTCGCCGAGGCCGGGTACGGCCCGTACCGGGATCTGGTGCGGTTCTGGCTGCGGCACGGCGGCGGGCTGCGCGCCGACCACGTGATGGGGCTGTTCCGGCTGTGGTGGGTGCCGTCCGGGGGGTCGCCGCTGGACGGTACGTACGTGCACTACGACCACGAGGCGATGGTCGGGATCCTGGCCCTGGAGGCACACCTGGCCAGCGCCGTGGTGGTCGGCGAGGACCTCGGCACCGTGGAGCCGTGGGTACGCGAATACCTCGCCGCACGCGGCATCCTCGGTACGTCGCTGCTGTGGTTCGAATCCCTCCCGGACGGCTCGCCGCGTCCCCCGCGGTGGTGGCGCGAGGCGTGCCTGGCCACCGTGGACAGTCATGACATGCCGCCGGTGGCCGGGTACGCCTCCGGCGAATTCGTCGAGGTGAAGGCACGTCTCGGACTGCTCGGTGACCAGACTCCGGAGCAGGCGCGTACCGAACTGGATGCCGAGGTGGCGGCCTGGCGGCGGCTGCTGGTCTCGCTCGGCCTGCTCTCCGACGAGGCGCCGCTGCCCGAGCTGACCCGGGCGTTGCACCGCTTCCTGTGCCGTACCCCGGCGCGGTTGGTGGGGCTCTCGCTCACCGACCTGGTGGGGGAACGGCGCTCCCAGAACCTGCCGGGAACCGATCGGGAGTACCCGAACTGGAAGGTGCCACTCGGTGACGCCTCAGGTCAGCCGGTGTTCCTGGAAGACCTGATGTCCGATCCGGAGCTGGCCGCACACGTCAGCGAGGTGGCTCGGGACCTGACCCCGGCCCGGCCGGCCGCCCCGTCGCCCGCTCGGCCGCCAGGACCGCCCGCCGGGTCAGGTACGTGATCTCCGCGGTCAGCTCCTCGGGCCGTTCCAGCGGAATCATGTGACCCGCTCCCGGAAGGATCGACAACCGGGCGTGTGGCAACGCGCGGGCGATCCGGTGACTGTGCCCGACCGGGGTGAGCCGGTCCGCCCCGCCGGCCAGAATCCGCACCGGTACGCCGGAGAGCCGCTGCAACGCCTGGTGCCGGTTGTGCCGCAGCAGATCCGTGAAGAACCCTTCGACCACGCCCGGGTGCGTCGTGCTGATCAACGTCCGCCCGAGCCGTACGTCCTCGGGGACGGCGCCCGTACCGAACAGGATCCTGCGGGCGATCAACGCGTCGGTGAGCCGGCGGCGTACCTGGCCGTCGCCGCGCCGCAGGTGGGCGTTGTGCCGCCGGGTGAACTCCCACGGCAGTGCCGCCTGGGCGAACCTCGCGAGCCGCTTCGGTAGCCCGCGTGCGATCCGGTTCAGCTCCCCGGCCGCGGTGTTGACGAACACCACTCCGGCGACCGCGCCCCGCCCCGGGCCCGCCGCCTCCGCGGCTTCCGGCATCGTGGCGAACAGTGACGGCTCCCGTTCGGCGAGCGCCATGATGGTCATGCCGCCCATCGAATGCCCCACCAGCACCACCGGTACGTCGCCGCACACCTGATCCAGGACCGCCCGCAGGTCCTCGGCCAGCTGTTCGACGGTGGTACTGCCCTTCGGGGCCTTACCGGAACGGCCGTGCCCGCGGGTGTCGTACGTGATCACCCGCTGGTCGGCGAGGCCGTGCCGCTGGCGGTGGAAGATCTCCGAGGACAGACACCAGCCG
>JBOGDK010000209.1:0-8140 GCA_050701795.1 Micromonosporaceae bacterium | reverse complement strand
GTCGAGGCCACCGACGAGCACACGCTGGTGCTCACCACGAAGCAGCCGACGCCGCTGGTCCTCTCATTCGCCCTGCCGATCCTCCCGAAGCACATCTGGGAGAAGGTCGACGACCCGGCCAAGTACGAGAACAACGAGCCGCCTCTGGTGGGCTCCGGGCCGTACCAGATGGTCGAGCACGTCACCGAGCAGTTCATCCGGTTCAAGGCGAACAAGGACTACTGGGACGGCGCGCCGAACTTCGACGAGCTGGTCTTCCGGTACTACAGCAGCCCCGACGCGCAGGTCGCTGCCCTGGAGACAGGCGAGGCCGACATCGTCGGCTACGGAGAAGTCACGCCCGCCCAGTTCCAATCCCTCAAAGGCAAGGACGGGATCGCCGTCAACGCCGCCCAGAACCGGCGGTTCGTCTCGCTCGTACTCAACCCGGGAGCCCGTACCAAGAAGGGCAAGAAGTTCGGCGACGGCCACCCGGCGCTGCGTGACGTACGGGTCCGGCAGGCGCTGCACCACGCCATCAACAAGCCTGAGCTGGTCGACCGGGTCCTTGACGGCTACGGCGACCCGGGAGTCGGTCCGGTGCCGAAGATCTTCGAGTCTCTGCACTGGGACGGCGGCGACGAGCTGATCAAGTTCAACATCGAGGAAGCCAACAAGATCCTCGACGATGCCGGATACAAGCGCGGCAAGGATGACATCCGGACGATGCCCGACGGCTCCAAGCCGCTGAGCTTCCGGCTCTACGCACATGCCGACAACCCCGGGTACGGCAGCGTGGCCAAGTTCCTCGAGGGCTGGTGGAAGGAGCTCGGCGTCGAGGTCAAGACCGAGTCGATCGAACAGGGCCCACTCAACGACAAGGTCTACCTCGGCGAGTACGACGTCGCGTTCTCCGGCTGGGGCATCAGCCCGGATCCGGACTTCCTCGCCATGCACACCTGCGAGTCTCTCCCCACTGTCACCGACGGCAGCGAACGCGCGCACGAGACGTTCTACTGCAACCCCGAGTACGACAAGCTGCAGGAGCAGCAGTCCCAGGAGACCGACGAGGCCGCCCGGGCCGAGCTGATCAAGGAGCAGCAGCGGCTCCTCTACACGGAGGCGCCGCAGATCTACCTCTACTACCACAACCAGCTCGAGGCCTATAACAGCGACAAGATCGACGGCATGTCGGTCCAGCCGGCCGACGGTGGCATGATCACCGGCCAGTCGAGCTTCCTGTGGTCCTACTACACCGCGCGGCCGGCCGGGGCTGAGTCCGGCGGGAGCAACGTCGGCGTGCTGCTTGCCGCCGGCGGGGTCGCCGCGCTCGTTCTGGCCGCTGGCGGGGTCTACCTGGTGCGGCGCCGCCGTACCGCCGAAGAGCGGGAGTAACCCGCTGAAATGGTGTCCGACCCGAGCCTGCTGGCCGGGCCGTCCGACGACGGCCCGGCCAGCACCCGGCTCACCGAGGAGAAGACGGCCGGCGGAAGCGGCCTCGGCCGCTACCTCCGGAGCCGGCTGACCGGTGCCGGGGTCTCGCTGATCCTGGTGTACCTGTCGTCGTTCTTCATCTTCCGGGTGCTGGGCGGCGATCCGCTGCAGGCCATGGCCAAAGACCGGCGGATGACCCGCGAAGAACGAGCCGCCCTGCGTGAGCAACTCGGACTCGACCAGTCGTTGCTGGTGCAGTTCGGCAAGTACACCACCGACATGTTCACCGGGGACTTCGGCACGTCGTACCAGTACCGGCGTCCGGTCCTCGATCTGGTTCTGGAGCGACTGCCGGCCACCCTCCTGTTGACCGGCGCCGCGCTCGTGCTGTCGGTCTGGTTCGGGCTGTGGGTCGGCGCCCGGGCCGGCTGGCGCCACGGCAGCCGACTCGACCGCGGCCACGTCGGCGTCTCGCTCACCTTGTGGTCGGCGCCGACATTCTGGCTCGGCATGATCGTCATCATGGTCTTCGCCCGGCAACTGCAACTCTTCCCGGTGGGCGGGATGGTCTCGCACGACGTAGGCGCCGGACTGTTCGCCCAGACGCTCGACGTGGCCCACCATCTGGTGTTGCCGGCCATCACCATGACCGCGGTGATCTACGCCCAGTACGTCCTGGTGATGCGCTCGTCGATCCTGGACGAGACCGGGCACGACTACCTGACGACGGCGAAGGCCAAAGGTCTGCGCGACGACCTGGTACGCCGCCGGCACGCGATCCCGAACGCCCTGCTGCCGGCCGTCACGCTGGTCTTCCTGCAACTCGGCGGCGTCATCAGCGGGGCGATCGTGACCGAGACGATCTTCAGCTGGCCGGGCCTCGGCCGGATGGTGTACGAGGCGATCGGCTTCCGTGACTTTCCGCTGCTGCAGACCACCTTCGTGCTGTTCTCAGCGGCGGTGATCGTCGCCAACATGTGCGCGGACATCGTGTACTGGTTCCTCGACCCCCGGGTGCGCAAGGCATGAGTACCAACAGGTTCACCACCGCGCGCGGCATCGTGTGGGCGCGGCGACGGGCGGCTGTCGGGCGGTTCTGGCGCGAGTACCGCACCCAACGCGCGGGCCTGGTGGGCCTGGCACTGCTGGTCGCGATCATCGCGCTCGCCGTGGCGACCCCGTACCTCACCGATGCTGACGGACTCAACCCGGTCAAGGTGCAGGGCGGACGGCTCGATTCACCGAGCCTGAGCTACCCGCTCGGCACCGACGAGCTCGGGCGCTCGGTGCTGCTCCTGACGCTGTGGGGGGCACGGATATCGCTGCTTGTCGGCGTCACCGCGACGCTGCTCGCGATGGTCACCGGCACCCTCGTGGGCATCGTCACCGGCCACTTCGGTGGCTGGACGTCGTGGCTGCTGATGCGGCTGGCGGACTGGTTCATCGTGGTGCCGACCCTGGTGCTGGCGATGGTGCTGCTGCTGGTGCTCGGATCCAGCCTGTTCACCATCATCCTGGTGATCGGCGTCGCCTCGTGGGCCGGCACCGCCCGGCTGATCCGGGCCCAGACACTCGCCGTCGAGGGACGGCCGTACCTGGAGCGGGCACGTGCCCTCGGCGCCGGCCACTGGCACCAGATGAGCCGGCACGTGCTGCCGAACGTGATGCCGCTGGTGCTCGCCAGCACCACCCTGCAGGTCGCGAGCGCCATCCTGTTGGAGTCCACGCTGTCCTTCCTCGGGCTCGGCGACCCGAACCAGATCTCCTGGGGCACCATGCTGCACCGCGCGTACGAGGCGGGAGCGGTCTCGTACGGCGCCTGGTGGTATCTGCTGCCGCCTGGCCTGGGCATCCTGGTTGTCGTGCTGTGCTTCACCCTGTGTGGCCGGGCACTGGAGTCCGTGGTGAATCCGAGGCTCCGGGGAGAGAAATGATGACCCTGCTCGAGGTCAGTGACCTGCACGTCACCTATCACAGCTCCCGCGGCGTCATCCCGGCCGTACGGGGGGTGGACTTCATCGTCGAGCCTGGCCAGACGCTCGGCATCGCCGGCGAGTCCGGCTGCGGCAAGTCCACGCTGGCGCTGGCGCTGCTGCGGCTGCTGCCCGGATCCGCCGAGGTCACCGGCCAGGTGCGGTTGCGCGGCGAGGACGTACTCGGCATGACCTGGGGTCAGTTGCGCGCCGTACGGTGGGCCGGCGCGTCGATCGTGTTCCAGGGCGCGATGCATTCGCTCAACCCGGTGCACCGGGTCGGGCGGCAGATCGCCGAGCCGATCCTGCTGCACGATGACGTCCCGGAGGCCACGGCACGCACCCGGGCGGTCGAGTTGCTCGGTCAGGTCGGCCTGCCCGCCTGGCGGGCCCGCAGCTATCCCCATGAGCTGTCCGGCGGGCAGCGGCAACGGGTGATGATCGCCATGGCGCTGGCCTGCGATCCTGACCTGATCATCGCCGACGAGGCCACCACGGCCCTGGACGTCATGGTGCAGGCACAGGTGCTCAACCTGATCGCCGACCTGGTCTCACAGCGCGACGTCGGCCTCGTGATGATCAGCCACGACCTGTCCGTACTGTCGGCGCACTGCCAGCGGGTGGCGGTGATGTACGCGGGCAAGGTTGTCGAGCTGGGCCACGCACATGAGGTGTTCGCCAGCCCCAGGCACCCGTACTCGGACGCCCTCGCGTCCGCGTTCCCGGTGATCGGCGACGTGGCGGCCCGGCACCGGCCGCGTGGGCTCGGCGGAGACCCGCCAGACCCTGCGGACCTTCCCAGCGGCTGTACGTTCCACCCCCGCTGCCCGGTGGCGACGGCCGAATGCCGGACGACCGAACCCCAGCTGCTGCCGATCGACGGCCCGTCCAGGCAGTCCGCCTGCCTCGTGGCGCAGCAGGGCGGAGCGGTTCGTCCTGACACGGCGAAGGAGGCCGTCAGGTGACACCGACAACGCTCCGCTCGGCTGCACGTTTCCGCGGGGGCCTCAGATGAGCGAACGGGGCCTGACAGCGCGGGATCTGAGAGTCGAGTTCGGGCTTTCCGGCGGCCGGACGGCGCGGGCGGTCGACACCGTGAATCTGCACGTCGCGCCGGGCGAGGTCGTCGCGCTGGCCGGCGAGTCCGGCTGTGGCAAGACAACGCTCGCGCGGGCGCTGCTGGGCCTGGAACGTCCGAGCGCCGGGACGGTCGCGTACGACGGAGCGCCGCTGCGCTACTCGACACGGGCGTTGAAGGCGTACCGGCGATCGGTCCAGCTGGTACTGCAGGACCCCACCGGCGCGCTCAACCCTCGCCACACCGTCTACGACGCGGTCGCCGAGGGGTTGCGGATCCACGGCATCACCGACAACGAGCGCGACCGGGTGGCACAGGCGCTGTCGCATGCCGGGCTCCGGCCACCCGAGAACTTCTTCCTGGCCTACCCGCACGAACTGTCCGGGGGCCAGCGGCAACGCGTGGTGATCGCGGGCGCGCTCGTCCTGGAGCCCACGATCATCGTCGCCGACGAACCGGTGGCGTCCCTGGACGCATCGGTACGCGGCGAGATCCTGGCGTTGCTGCTGCGACTGCGGGAGGAGTTCGGGCTCGGGGCGCTGGTCGTCACCCACGACCTCGGGCTGGCCTGGAGCATCGCCGACCGGATCGCGGTGATGTACCTCGGACGGATCGTGGAGCAGGGGCCGGCCGAGCAGGTGCTGACCGATCCACGGCATCCGTACACCCGCGCTCTGGTCTCGGTGCTGCCGGACTCCCCGGTCCGCGAGCCGATCGTGCTCTCGGGCGAGCCGCCGGACGCCACCAGCGTCCCCGCCGGATGCCGGTTCCACCCACGCTGTCAGGTGCTCGCCTCAGGCGCGGCCGAGGCGGCCGGAGTCGCCGACCAGTGCCGCACCACGCCACTGCCGGTACTCACCGAGGGAGCCGACGGCTCGCCCGCGGATCAGGTCGCCTGCCACTACGCCACCGCCACCGCCACCGCCACCGCGGCCATCCGTACCGAGGCTTGATACGCGGATGGGCCACCGGATCCTGATCACGGGTGGCCGGATCGCGGACGGCCTCGGCGGTGAACCCCGGCCCGGAGAGGTCCTGGTCGACGGGGAACGGATCCTCGCCGTCGCGCCGCCCGGACGGATCGCCGCGCCCGACGCGTCACCACTGGACACGACAGGCCAGGTGGTGGCGCCCGGCTTCATCGACGTCCACTCCCACGGCGACAACGCGCCATTGCTCGCGGGGGACGATGTCGGCAAGATCCTGCAAGGTGTCACCACCGAGGTGGTGGGCAACTGCGGCTTCAGCCTGGCGCCAGTGCGCGAGGCGTACCGGCCGGTGTTGGAGGAGTACCTGGCGCGGCTGTTCGGCCCGGTCGAGGCCACCTGGTCAAGCTTCGGGGAGTTCCTGCACCGCTGCGACGCGGCCGGGTACGTCACCAACTACTGCCCCCTGGTCGGGCACGGCACGCTGCGAATCGCCGCGTTCGGCGTAGCTGACCGCCCGGCGGCGGCATCGGAGTTTCGGCTGATGTGCCAGCTGCTCGACGAGGCGCTCGACTCTGGGGCGTTCGGGATGTCCAGCGGCCTGATCTACCCTCCCGGCCGGTACGCGGACACCGACGAACTCGTCGCCCTCGCGACCCGGCTCGGCCCGCACCGGACGTACGCGACCCACCTGCGTACCGAAGGCATTGGTCTGGCCGGCGCGATCGACGAGGCGCTGAGCATCGGTGAGCGGGCCGGCTGCCGGGTCCAGATCTCGCACCTCAAGGCGATGGGCCGGGCCGCCTGGGGTGGCGTGGTGCCCGCGCTGGACACCCTGGACGCCGCGCGCGCCGCCGGGCATGCCGTACGCCACGACGCCTATCCGTACACCGCTTCGTCCACCCTGCTCACCACGCTGCTGCCGCCGGAGTTGCTGACCGGGGCGGGGGCCGAGATCCTCGACCGGCTGCGCCACCCCGGCACAGGTGCCCTGCTGGCCGACGCCATCGCGCACGGCCGTCCCGGCTGGGAGAACCGGATCGGCGGTACCGGATGGCAGAGCATCCGGGTCGCGTCCTCGGCGAGCGGCCGTTTCGACGGCCAGTCCCTGGACGACGTCGCTTCCGTGCTGCGGCTGCCGCCCGTGGAAGCGCTCCGACAGTTGCTGGTCGACGAGCGGCTGCGGGTCACGGTCGTGACGTTCGGGATGAGCGAGCGCGACGTGGCGGCCGTACTCGCCCATCCCGACACGATAATCGGCAGCGACGGAGCGCCACCGGACACCTCCGGGGTGCCGCATCCACGGGGGTACGGCACATTCCCCCGGGTGCTCGGCCACTACGTACGGGAAAGAGGGCTGATCCCGCTCGGTGCGGCGGTACGCCGGATGACCAGCCTGCCCGCCGACTGGTTCGGCATCCCCGACCGCGGCCGGATCCGGCCCGGCCAGGTGGCCGACCTCGTCGCCTTCGACCCGGACGCCGTCATCGACACCGCGGACTACCCGCACCCCACCGGCACCCCGAAGGGCATCGGATGGGTGATGCAGAGCGGCCACATCGTGGTCCGCGACGGCGCCTACCGCGGCCCTCGCCGCGGAAAGCGCCTCGTTCCACTGCATCGGGGTTCCGTCCGGTAAGTGGCTGCCTCACGACCTGCCCGCAGTGATCGCCGAGGTACCCGCCGATCGAGAACCTCACCGCGTGGCCCGGTCTCGATGTCACCGGGACACGTCACCGCAGCAGCGACCGGGCGGTCGGGGTGAGCGCGAGCTGCTGGGTCGGGGCCGACAGCCGTTTCGCCAGCTCGGGACGTAGCTCGTCGGTCCACTCGGGTGTGCTCTCGAACCGGCTGAGCTGGCGCCGGTGCTGGTCCGGGTCGGTGAACCGGGCGAACCAGACGAACACCTGTTCGCCGGTGCGTACCGGCAGGTCAGGGAAGGTGTTCTCGGACGGCTCGGTCTGCAGCCGGGCGATCGGCGTGATCCCGTTCCGGCGCAGCGCCGGCTCGACGCGGGCGGTGAAGAACTGGCGGAACTCGGTGTCGACGGCATGGTCGAGGTGGTACACCGTCACGGCGATCAGGGAGGACGCGGCGACGCCCGGCCGGTGCGCGGGTCGGCCGACCGGGGGCAACCCGAAACCGGACCCGTCGTCCACCGGCCGCAACAGCAGCACGTCATCGAAGTCGATCATGTTGGCGACCGCCGCTGAGCGATGCTCCGCCCACAGTGGACCGTCGTAGAACTCGGTGAGCGCGGCGGCGCGGCTCGGCATGTCGCGGAACCCGCGTACCCACACGAAATAATCTGGACGGTTCTGGTCGCGGAACTGGCCGACGACGCGCATGCCGGCGGCTTCCTGGGTTTCCACGAACTCCCGGTCGAACAGGTCGATCAGGGGTTCCCGCCGGCCCGGGTGCAGGGTGTACTGCCGCAGCTCGAGAATCGGGCAACAGAGGTCGTCTGTCATGCGGGCATGTTAGCCGCCCGCTCCGACGAGTTCGTCGCCATCAGTGGCCGCGGAACGCCTCTTCGAGCCACCAGGAGCCGTGGTCGCGGGTGACCTTGGCGTCGACCAGCAGCGGCGCCGACCGGGTGCCCGCGACCCACCGCCGGACCGGCGTCAGATCCTCGGCGGTACGTACGGTCACCGCCTCGAAGCCGTACCCGCGCGCCACCGCGGCGATGTCGGTCGGCGGGAACTCCACGGTGTCGAGCGGGTGGCCGCCGGGACCGAAGTGATGCACCT
>JBOGDK010000208.1:0-8204 GCA_050701795.1 Micromonosporaceae bacterium | reverse complement strand
GGGGCCACCAGCCGGTCGGCGACCTCGGACTGCACCATCACCAGCCCGCGCGCCACCGTGGGGAAGCTCGCCAGCAGCTCCAGCACCACCGGCACCGCCACGTTGTACGGCAGGTTCGCCACCAGCGCCGTCGGCGCGCCGGGCCTGGACGGCCCGCCGGGCGCGGGCGGTGGACCGGGCAGCTCGGACGGGGTCAGCCGGAGCGCGTCGCCGGTCACCACCGTGAGCCGGTCCGCCGCCTCGGGCGCGTACCGGGTCACGGTGTCGGGCAGCGCGCCGGCGAGTACCGGGTCGACCTCCACCGCGTACACCCTGGCGGCCGCGGGGAGCAGCGCCAGCGTGAGCGAGCCGAGACCGGGACCGACCTCCAACACCACGTCGTCGGGGCGCAGGTGCGCCGCGCGGACGATCCGCTGCACGGTGTTGGGGTCGATCACGAAGTTCTGGCCGAGGGTCTTCGTGGGGCGGATCCCGAGTCGGGACGCGATCTGCCGGATCTCGGCGGGGCCCAGCAGCGCGGTCACCGGCGGCGCCGGTCGGTCCGGCGCCGGGCCGGCGCCGCCCGCCAGGACACCCCGGCCGCTTGGCCGGTCACCCCGGCCGCGTGGCGAGGCACCCCGGCCGCCGCTTGGCCGGTCACGAGAACAGCCGTGGTCCGCAGTGCGGCCACTGGTCCGCTCCCGCGCGCTTGTAGAGAAGGATCGCCCGGTATGTCTGCTCCCTCGGGGTGGCGTCGCTGGGCACCCCGATGCCGCCCATCCGGTGCCACATGTCGACGTTGAACTGGTACATCCCGTGGTACATCCCGTTCGACGAGACCCTCTCCGGGTTGCCCCCGGACTCACAGTTGGCGAGTGCGTCCCAGTTCAGCCCGGTGTCGTCCTTCGGGTACTTCTTCGTACCCTTGCGCACCAGCTTCGGCTTCGGCTCCACCAGCGTCTTGCTGGTGATCACCTTACGTTCCGAGTGCTTCCCGTCCCGGTAGATGTGCTCCACCTGCTGGTCGGCCTTGCCGGGCTTGCCCGGGTCGACGACCGCTTTCTGGTCGACCATCCAGTCCTTGTTCTTCCTGGTCTTCACCGGCGGGTCGAGCTCAACGGTCTCCCGCTTCTTCTTGACGGTGACCCGGATCAGCCGTACCTCCTTCTTGCCGGCGAGGCTGGCGTTGATCGCGGGTTTCGTTTCGTCCCGGCCTTTGAGTGTCAGGTTCTGCTCGGCGAGCAGTTCGGCGGGAGTGGCGGCGTACGTGGTGAGTGTGACCTTCTCGCCGTCGTGCCGCAGGGTCAGGTGTTTCTGGGTACGGATGGTCAGCCGCATCCCGTCGCGAGGGATCTCCGTCGCCGGCTCGCTCGACAGTCGCAACTTCGCGTCGCCGAGCTTGAGGCCGGAGACCATGTCGGCGACGGTACGTGTGGTCACCCAGCGCTTGTCCGTCACGCCGTCCAGGGTCAGGGTCACCGGGCGACCGCGGGCCACCACCACGCGGTCCCCGTCCGAGATTGCCTTGCTGGCTGGTGGGTCGACCTTGTCATGGGCACTGAGTTCGATCCCGGCGTGGTGCAGCAGTCCCTTCACGGTGCTGGCGTACGTCCAGACGGTACGGGTGGCCCCGTCGTCGACCAGCCGGACCGCGTCGGTGCCCACGACGTACCCGGCGACGCCACCGAGCAGCAGCACGACGGCGAGCGCCTGCGGCAGCCACCGGAACCTGCCGGAACGCTGCCGTGAACCGGCGACCGGCCGCGGCACCGGAGGGTGACCCGCCGACCGCCGGGGGGTCCCGGCCTGATGACCGGGGTGCCCGACCGGGTGCCGGGAACCGGCGCCGCGGGGTGCCGGAGGACGTCCGGCGGTCGGTGCGGTGGAGCGCGCGAATCCTGGTGCGGCGGGAGGGTGGCTGGTCGGAGTGCGATGCGGCATGCCCACGACCTGGAGACACTACAAACTTGATCTTGGTACGCCAAGTCACACGCGCTGGCGTGAAGCGCCCGACCCGCGTTCCGCGCCGGTTTTGTGGCCAACCGGCCGCGTTACCAGCCTCCGAACACGTGGTCGCCGGTGGCCGATATCACGGCGCACAACTCGTCCAGATCCTCACCGCGCAGCTCCGCCAGGAACCGTACGGTCAGCGGAATCAGGTACGGCGCGTTCGGCCGCCCGCGGTACGGCATCGGAGTCAGGTACGGCGCATCCGTCTCCACCAGAAGCAGCTCCCGGGGCGCGATCCTGGCCGCCTCCCGCAGCGACGTAGCGTTCTTGAACGTCACCGTACCGGCGAAGCTCATCACGTATCCGCGGTCGGCGCACTGCCGGGCGAACTCGGCATCACCGGAGAAGCAGTGCAGCACCACCGTGTCCGGGGCGCCCTCCTCCGCGAGCACCCGGAGCACGTCAGAGTGCGCGTCCCGATCGTGGATCACCAACGCCTTGCGGTGCCGTTTGGCGATCGCGATGTGCTCCCGGAAGCTGCGTTCCTGCTGCTTACGACCACCTTCACCGGTACGGAAGTAGTCCAGGCCGGTCTCGCCGATGCCGCGTACCCGGTCGTTACCTGCGAGCATGTCGATCTCGGCCAGCGCCGCGTCGAGGTCGGCGAGGTGGGGCGCCTCGTTCGGGTGCACCGCCACGGTGGCGACCACCGCGTCGTGCTGCTCCGCCACCGCGGTCGCCCATCGCGACGACGGTACGTCGATCCCGACCTGCACCACCCGGTCCACCCCGACGGCGGCCGCTGCGGTAAGCGCGGCGGCCACCCCGCCGGGTTGATCACAGCCGTCCTGCAGGTCGAAGTGGGTGTGGCTGTCGAGCACAGGCACCCGCAACGGCTCCGGGGGCGGGGGCGCCTCGCCTGCCCGCCGCGTCGAGCCGGTCGGCGCGGAACGGGGTTCCTGAGACTGTGGTGTGGCACGCATCTCCGCCAGCATCACACAGCCGGCAACCCGATTTCTGTGCGGCCCGGGATCGCCGAGGTGCCTGCCGGGCCGGAGTGCAGGACCTAGGCTCGGCGAATGGCGTTGTGCCTGGTGACAGGGGCCACCGGTTACATCGGGGGGCGGCTCGCGCCCCGCCTACTGGAGGCCGACCAGGTGCGGTGCCTGAGCCGGGCACCCGCGGCGATACGCGACGCCCCGTGGGCACAGAGCGCGGAACTGGTCCAGGGTGACGTACTGCGACCGGACACGCTCGGTCCGGCGTTCGAGGGCGTCGACGTCGTCTGCTACCTCATCCATTCGCTCGGCTCGCCGGCTTTCGAGGACACCACCGCGTCCTCCCGGCCGGCCGGCGGCGCCGACGAATCTCCCCACGGCATCTCAGGGAAGTCGGCGCAGAGCGCGGCCAGGTGCAGCCCGGCGCTGAACATCTCCTTCTGGGAACCGTCCCCGTCCTCGAACCACCCGAGCATCTCCCGCCACGGCGCCGGATCTCCCTCCGCCGCCTTTCGCAACCGGTCGAGCGCGGCGAAGTTGGGGTTCTCCAGCTTCGGATCGATGATCGACAGCACGATCAGGGCGTTCAGCGCCAGTACGCCGTCGCCGTACCGGCGCAGCGTCACCGCGAGATCCTTCGCCGGATCGGACGGGCAGGACTGCTCGCGGCACGCCGTACGGAGCACCGTGGCGGAGTGTGCGAGCGTGTCGACGTACATCGGGTCGGCATTGTGTTGTGTCACCACCGAGTCGAGCACCAGGCGTTCGGTGTGCTCCGGGTGGGTCAGCGCGTACTGCTGTGCCACGTACGTGCCGTACGAGATGCCATCGATCCCCCACGTATCGACGCCAAGCGCACGGCGTAGCGCGTCCAGGTCCGCGACGGTGTCCGCCGTCGTGTAGTGGTTCCGCCGATCGCCCAGGGAAACCGCGCACCCGCACGTTGAACATCGATGCTCACTTCGCGGTACGGCCGTGCACCGAAACCGAGTGCAGCAGACGGCGCACGGAGCTGGGGGAATGTCCCGTGTAGGCGCGCATCACCCGGGTCAGGTGCGCCTGGTCCGCGAACCCGTAGCTGGCGGCCAACGTCCGCAGCGACCGCGCGCCTTCGGCGATGTCACGTACCACCACCTGGATCCGGAGATGATTCCGGTACGAGGTGACGCTGCGCCCGGTGACCCCGGCGAACACCCGGCTCAAGTGGGACGCTGAACTGCCGATGATGGTCGCCATCTCCGTGAGCCCGAGCGTGAACTCGCCCGTCCCGAGCAGCTCGCACGCGTCGTACGCCAGTTTCCGGTGCGCCCGCTGTGTGGCGCCGCGCGGCACCCGCCCGGCGTACGGAAGGTGGGACGGCCGGCCCTGTCCGGACGGCAGCAGGTCGCGGACCAGGGACCATGTCCGGTCGGCGACCTCGAAGCCGTCCACACCGTTGCGACATGCCGTCACCAGGGCCCAGCTTCGACGCCTACCGTCACACGCAGACCACGGCGGGTGCACGATTCCGTCGCACCTCACCGGTACCGCAGCACCCCGCCGGTACGGCAGCGGCTCACCGGTACGGCAGCGGCTCACCGGACTCGACCAGCGTCTTCAGGCTGGAGAGGATGTCCGGCCAGCCGTCGCTGACCCCCTGGAACTGCGGGCTTCCGGCGGCGAAGGCATCGTGGACCACGGTGAGCCGTACCACTCCGTCAAAGGCTTCAGACGGCTCGATCGTGAAGCTCACCCGGGAGTGGGGCTCCCCGCGTTCCCGGCTGTCCGGGTCGCTGAAGGTGTACGACAACAGCTTCGGCGGATCGGCGGCCAGGATCTCGCCGTCGATGTCGAGCTTCGTGCCGTTGTCGTACCGCAGACGCAGCGGGGAGCCGACCGTGAAGTCGGATTCGATCTCGCGTCCCCACCAGTACTGCCGGGTGAACTCGGGAGTGGTGAGGGCATGCCACAGCCGCTCGGGCGTGGTACGGATCTCCGTGACGTACACGAAGCGGGGCTCGGTCATCTGTTCTCCTTGGATTCGCTGGAGTTTTCCCAGTTGGGTGGCGGTGGTTCGGCGTCAGGGCGCTCATCGGCGCCCTGCAGTGCGTGCTTGAGCGTGGCCAGAGCGTCGAGCCGGTGCTGTTCGTACCTGCTGATCCAGCGCTCGTGGATCTGGTTGATCGGGACCGGGTTGAGGTAGTGCCACTTCTCCCGGCCCCGGCGAACCGTGGTGACGAGGCCGGCGGCCTCCAGGATCGCGAGGTGTTTCGACGTGGCCTGGCGCGTCATCTCAAGGGGCCGGCAGAGCTCGTTGAGGGTCTGTCCGTTGCGTTCCCGCAGCTTGTCGAGCACCAGCCGGCGGCTGCTGTCTGCGAGCGCCTTGAACACCGCGTCCAGATCCTCGTCCACACCCAGAGACAATAGGCAACCATTTGGTTGCTTGTCAATGGCCCCGGTGGCCACTCGGGCTCGACCATGTGCGCCGTATCGTCGGGGCCGATGACGCTGCTGCCCGGACTCGAGGCCGACGTACCCGACGCGGTACGGATCGGCGGCACCGCACTGTCCACCGCTGCGTTGCGCGCCGCCGCCAGTGCCGTGGCGGACCGGATCGCGGGTGCGCCCGTCGTGGCGGTGGACGCCACGCCGTCCCTGGAGACGGTGGTCGCGGTGCTCGGCGGCCTGCTCGCCGGGGTGCCGGTGGCGCCGGTGCCACCGGACGCGGGACCGGCCGAACGCGATCACATCCTTCGCGACTCCGGTGCGGCGATGCTGCTCACCACCCGCCCGGACGCCCAGATGCGCGACGCCACCGCACGACCATCCGCTGCCCCCGTCCCCGGCCCACCGAAGGCCGCCGCGATCCCCACGACCGCCGTCGATCTCACCGCGCGCTCGGACTCCCGCCACCGGGAGCCGGACGGCTCCGGTACGGCGCTGATCATGTACACCAGCGGCACCACCGGCGCCCCCAAAGGGGTGGTGCTCTCCCGGGACGCGGTTGCCGCCGACCTGGACGCGCTGGCCGACGCGTGGGCGTGGACCCCCGACGACACGCTGGCCCACGGACTCCCGCTCTACCACGTACACGGGCTGGTGCTCGGGGTGCTCGGTCCACTCCGGATCGGCAGCCGCCTGGCGCACACCGTACGGCCGACCCCGGAGGCGTACGCGGCAGCGCGCGGAAGCCTGTATTTCGGCGTACCGACCGTGTGGAGCCGGGTGTGCCGGGACGCCGGCTCGGCGCGGGCGCTCGCCACCGCGCGACTGCTGGTCTCGGGTAGCGCCGCGCTCCCCACCCCGGTGTACGAGTCGCTCACCGCACTCACCGGCCACCGCCCCGTCGAGCGGTACGGGATGACCGAGACCCTGATCACGGTGAGCACCAGAGCCGATGGCGACCGCCGACCCGGCACCGTCGGGACACCGGTACGCGGTGTGGCGACCCGACTGGTGACCGACGACGGTACGGCACCGCGACCCGGGGACATCGGTGAACTCCAGGTACGTGGAACCACCCTGTTCGACGGCTACCTGGGACGACCGGACGCCACGGCGGCGGCGTACACCGGGGACGGGTGGTTCCGTACCGGGGACGTGGCGAGGATCGACTCCGCGGGGGTGCACCGGATCGTGGGCCGCGCGTCCCTCGACCTGATCAAGAGCGGCGGATTCCGGATCGGGGCCGGCGAGGTGGAGGACGCGCTGCTCACCCACCCGGGCGTACGGGAAGCCGCCGTGATCGGCGTACCGCACGACGATCTGGGGCAGGAGATCGTGGCGTACGTGGTCGCCTCCGGCGTCACCCCCGGCGGCCTGATCGACCACGTCGCGGGCACCCTGTCCCGCCACAAGCGACCGCGCCGGGTGATCCTGGTCGAAGCCCTGCCACGCAACGCGATGGGCAAGGTGCAGAAGCAGCTGTTACAAGCCTGACCCCGGCGCCGGCCGGGGTGCCTCAGGGAACCGGCGACCGATCAAGGGCTCAGGGGGTCCGGCGACATGCCTCCGCACCAGGCGTCCAGCGAATCTTCGTCGTCGGCGTGCTCGTCGAGGCACTCCTGGTAATCGCGTTCCTGCTGGTCACGATCGCGTTCCTGGTTACCGCGCCGGGAGTCCTCGACCGCGGACATCACCCAGCACCCGACCGAAATCAGCACCACGATGCCCACGACGGCGACCACCCGGTTCGCCGCGTACGCCGCCTCGCTCGGCTCGTTCGCCTCAGGGTTCTTGAACTGCCAGGCGCTCAGCGTCCGCCACACTCCCCGCGGCGAGATCGCCATCCAGGCCAGAAGCAGCACCGGGATGCCTAGCAGGCAGGGCAGTAGCTCCATCGACACCTCCCCGTTCGGTGTGGGACGCGCGAAGAATCAGGGGTTCTCCGGGGACGGGGAGAGGTTCTCGCACCAGTCCTCCGGAGACAGCAGACCTTCGTCGTCGTCGTTTTCTTCCAGGCAGTCCTGGTACTGCTGCTCCTGCCGGTCCCGCTCCCAGTCGTCGGTGTTGGACGCGAGGAAGATCCCGAGGAGGATCAGCACCACCAGGGCGAACCCGGAGACCACCCGCTCTGTCGCGTACGCGGCCTCGCTCGGCTCGTTGGCCTCAGGGTTCTTGTACTGCCAGGCTCGCAGCGTCCGCCAGGCTGACTGCGGCGAGATCATCCCCACAGCGCGAATCCGGCACCTATCACCAGGAAGCAGTACACGACCTCCATCGACACGACCCCCGCACGTCCGGCACCCGGCAACGCGTCGCACGGTAGCCAAGCCACGCAATACGGACAGTCACAGTCCGGCCTGGAACCGGTGCCCGCAGCGTCACCGGACCGACCCGGGCCAGCGGGTCAACGGCACCGGGCCGGGCCAGATCCGGCGGCGCTCACTGCTGGTCGAGCCGCGCCAGCTCTTCCTCCACGATGGACGGGTCCAGCTTGACGAAGATCGGCTTCGGCGGATCCAGCTTCCGGCCCACCTGAAGCGGTACGGACTCCCAGCGCACCCCGGTGTCGTAGTCACCGGTCAGGATCGGGTAGTCCGGTCCACCGTCAAGGTCGCCGACCTTCACGATCTCCGGCATCGGAGCGAACACCCCGGTGCCGCCGAGCAGCTCGTACACCTTCTGCGAGGAGTGCGGCAGGAACGGCGCCAGCATCGTCTTGCAGTCGTCGACCACCTGCAACGCGGTGTGCAGGATGGTGCCCTGCCGCGGCTTGTCCGCCTCCGTCTTCAACTTCCAGGGAGCCTGGTCCGAGAGGTACCTGTTCGCCTCCGCGACCACCTTCATCGCCTCGCC
>JBOGDK010000207.1:0-8224 GCA_050701795.1 Micromonosporaceae bacterium | reverse complement strand
GACACCAGCTGCTTCTTCAGGCCCGCCAGCGTCTTGATGTCCACATTGGACAGAGCGGATTCGGCGGTGATGCCGTCAGGGCCGTACGTGCACTTCGCGGTGACGAGTTCGGCGGTCAGCGAGACGACGCCCTTCGTCTTGGACGTCAGCTCCACTGCGAGGTCGGCGACGCTGGCGCGGCTGGTGAGCAGCCCGTCCTTCACGTTCGACGCTGCGTTGATCAGCTTGGCGTGCACCACGCCGTTGGACTCCTCGGTGATCGCGCGGCTTTCGAGCTCGATCACCGACTTGTCGCCACCGGGCTTGGAGTTCACCGACGGCAGCGGGGCCACGTTCACCAGGGAGGCGTTGTTCGCCTTGACGTCCACCTTGACGCCGAAGGCCGAGCCGTTGAGGTTTGCGGGGTCGGCGTACGCGGCCGGTGCGGTGACGACGGCGGTGAGCGCGACGGCACCGACCAGGCCGCCGGCTGCGGAGAGAATCCTGGGCATGTTCAAGGAAAGGACTCCTAGAAGAACAGAAAGGGAGATGGTGCGCCGCCTACTCAAGACCGCGGCGCGGGCTGAATGATTGCATAGAGTGGCGGTAGCGCTCCACTCTGGACGGTAACGAAACGGGCACGGGGAGCTGGGAGTGTAGGCAAGGGGACAGGTCATGCCGTACTTAGGTGGGCCTGCCGGGCAACTGAGACGGTCGCGACGCCCTCAAACATTGCGAGTTTCCTCGGATTCGGCTGGTGAGGTAACTCAACGCAGTGATATCACTCCACTTTGCACTCGGTTGAAATCTGGCATAACGCCGCATCGTGGCGATAATTGGCATAACTCATCGGCGTGTCGTGCCGCTGGCGTGTCCACGCGAGCGTGGCGTAGCGCCTGGGGACACCGAGCCCTTCTCGCGGGCGACGAGCCGACGTGGGTGGGGGCGGATGCGTCGGGCACACCGATTGCAGTCCGTGACCCTGGCTGCGGCGGGTGTCTGGCGCCACCGGAATCGGGGGTTGGTGGTGCGTAACGCCGGCACCGAACCCTCACGGACGTTATCGACGTGACAGCCGTGATGTGCTGGGGGAGGCTCGACGTAGGCCGACCGCGGCGCCGGTCTCGACGACTGCGCGGCCGGGTATGCGGTGCCGAGCGATCGATGGAGGAGCACGACATGGACGGCGGGGTCCGGGTCACCGGCTCGGTGGTGGTCCCCGCCGCCGAGCTTTCCTGGCGGTTCTCCCGGTCCAGCGGCCCCGGGGGGCAGGGAGTCAACACCACGGACTCGCGGGTCGAGTTGTCGTACGACGTGGCCAACACCTCGGCGTTGGGGCCGACCCGGAAAGCTCGTGCGCTGCAACGGCTGTCGGGGCGGTTGGTCGACGGCGTACTGACGATCGTCGCCTCCGAACACCGCTCCCAGCGGCGGAACCGGGAAGCGGCACTCGCGCGGCTGCGTACGGTGCTCGCCGAAGCGATCGCGCCGCCTCCGCCACCACGCCGTGCCACCCGTCCGAGTCGCCGGGCGGTGGCGTCCCGGCTGGACGTAAAGCGTCGTCGGGGGCGTACGAAGTCGTTGCGTCGGCCGCCTGCGGATGAATGAGCGGCCGAGGGCCGTCTGGCGACAGCGAACGTGCTCGGCGGTAAGTCGGCAACGTGGAGCACGGCGAGACTATCGGGAGAAATCCCATTCTTTCGATAGGGCATTTGTACCGAGCGTGTCGACGTCAATAGCGGAATGTGCTGAATGCTTCGCAAACAATTTTCCGCTACTTGACAGGAAGCGCGACAACCTTCGCTCCACCCTCCTGTATCGGAAGGCATCTTTGCTGGTCAGAGGGGGTGCCAGGCCGACCGGCTCCTGCCCCTACGACGTCGGGGCCCGCTGCCTCGGGGGTCTCCAGCAGAGCTCGCACATGGGTCGGAATCGCTTCCCCGCTCGGGTAAGGAATGCGTACCGTTACAGACTTGTGAGGTACATCACATAAGACGTGAAGCCGCGTGCCTGGGGCTGAAATACCTCGTGATGTTCTGCTAGAAACATTTCTTCGGAACCTTCAGAATGGCCTACTTCGTCATTTCCGGCGCCTTGTTTGGTGCGCGAAATCGATTTCATGACGTCGAATTGTTGCGACGACGTCGTTTTTTGGCGGCACACTTCGCGCACTCGGCGAACGGGCCGGCTGGTTCGGGGCTGATCATGGGGGCTTGACTGTGCCGGTGCTGCGGGAGTCCTGGCGACTCGACAACGGCGAACTCTTCCTGTCGATCGACCGACTGATCGATGGCCTCAGCGCTGGCGGGTTGCGCCTCGCGACGCACACCGGTGCCGCGGAGGCCGACGAGCTCGCCGGCCTGATGTCGATCAAGCTCGCCGCGTGCCGGGTGCCGCTCGGCGGCGCCAAGGCGGTAGCGGTGCCCCGACTCTCAGCCGACCGCCAGGCCCTGCTCGGCGAGATCGCCACGGCGTTGGCGCCCCATCTGCGCACCCGGTACGTGCTGGGTGAGGACCTCGGCACCACAGGCGCCGATGTGGTGGCGATCTACCAGCACATCGGGCTCGACCCGGTCCGGTTCGTCACCGAGCACAACGCCGCACGCGGGATCCGGCTCGACGTACCCGACGGTCTCGGGCTCGGCGACCTGATGAACGACGAGTTCGCCGGCATCCTCGCCGGCAGTGGCGCTGTCCAGGCACTCGCCGCCGCGCTGGAGGCCAGGGGTGAGAAGCCGGATGGCCTGCGCGCCGCGGTGCAGGGGTTCGGGACCGTCGGGCTCGCCGCCGCACGGGCACTGGTCGAGTCGGGTGTCACGGTGGTGACGGTGGCCGACGCCGACGGCGTACTGCACGACCCCGTCGGGCTCGACGTCGAGGCGCTGGCCGCGGCGCGTACCACTGACGGACTCGTCGACCGGGGCGCACTGGGCAGTGTGCCGCAGCGCCACGACCGGGACCGGTGGTGCGAGCTGCCGGCCGAGGTGCTGGTGCCCGCGGCCGTGGCCCGGGTGATTCGGGAGGACAACGTCGCCGCCGTCACAGACCAGGCCCGGTACCTGGTGGAGGGTGCCAACGCGCCGGTCACCGACGGCGCGGAGCGCGAGCTGGAACGGCGCGGGGTCACCGTACTGCCGGACTTCATCGCCAACGCCGGCTCGGCGGTGGCCTTCGGCCTGCTGATCGCCGGTGAGGCGACCGTGGCGACCGTCCTGGAGACCTACGTCGCCCGGATCCGGCAGGCGGTGCGGGGGTGCCTCGCCAGCGCGGGTAGCGGCCCCGACGGTGGCTCGTCCCGGGACCGGGCCACCGCGATCGCCCGCGAGTTCCTCGACCAGCACCCGAGCTGACCTCCGGTCGGGGCTCGACCCACCGGTACGTCATCAACCACTTCTTGGAGGCCCAGTGGCCACGGGTACCGCCCCCGATCAGGACCACCGTTCGGTGTACGCCGACCCCGCAGGCCGCCGGTCCGGCGGCCGGATCCCGCTGCTCGCCCTGGGCAGCTACCGGGCATCGGCCGAGGAACGGCAGTGGCTCACCAAGGGCGCCGTGCTCTACAGCAGCTGCGACGAAGACAGCTTCTCCGAGCTGAACGGCCTGCGGGTCGGGCCGGACGACGACGTGCTGTCCATCACCGGCAGCGGTTGCCGCAGCCTCAACCTGCTGCTCGGCGGGCCCCGCTCGGTGGTCTCCGTGGACGGCAACCCGCTCCAGAACCACCTGCTGGAACTCAAGATCGCCGGGATCCGTGCGTACGACCACGAAGACTTCGTGACGCTGCTGGGCCTGTTCGGGCCGCCCGGAGACGAACGGGTGGACCGGTACGACCAGATCCGTACCGACCTGCCCGAGCCGGCCCGCCGGTTCTGGGACGGCAACCGCCACGTACTCCGGAAAGGGGTGATCTACAGCGGCGCGCACGAACGCTTCTACGCCCGCTACATCGGCCCCGCGATCCGGATCCTGCGCCGCGGGCGACTCCGTGAGCTGTACCAGTTCGACGACCTCGACGCGCAGCGGGAGTTCTACAGCACGAAGTGGGACCACGCCGGGTGGCGCACCGCGGTACGTGCCCTGGCGCAGCCGTGGCTGGTACGCGCACTGCTCAACGACCCGAGCTACTTCCTGCAGGTCGACCGGGACTCCTCGGTCGCCGACTATCTGCTGGCCCGGCTCCGCAACGTCTTCGGCAGCCACCTGGCGCGCGACAACCACCTGTTCACGCTGCTGGTCCACGGGCGTTACCTGCACCCGGAGGGGGTGCCGCCGTACCTGTCCGCGAAGCACTACGGCGCGATCCGGCAGCACATCGACGCGATCGAGGTGGTGACCGAACGAGTGGACCAGTTCCTGCAGCGGCAGCCTGACGCCAGGTTCAGCGGGTTCTCGCTGTCGGACATCTCGGGCTGGACCTCGCCTGCCGAGTTCGCCGGCATCCTCGGCGAGGTGGCCAGGGTCGCGAAGCCCGGAGGCCGGCTCTGCTACCGCAACTTCCTCACCGAGCGGCCGCTGCCGGACGAGCTCACCGACCGGCTGCGACCGTTGCCGGACGTCTCCGAGGAGTTGACCCAGCAGGACTCAGCGTTCGCGTTCACGTTCGTGGTCGCCGAGAGGGTGGCGGACCCGGCTGAAGGGGGTTCCCGATGAAGTCGTACCCACCACTGATCGCGGGTGCGCCGGGAGAGGTCAGCTCCTGGATCCACTGCCTGCGCGCCAGTGCGTTGCTGCGGGACGCGTTCGGGGCGCTGACCCTCAAGCGGGCCCTGGACCGGGGCGGGGCCGCCGAGGCCGGCGACGACCGGGTGGTGGCACGGGTCGGACTGTCCACCATGGAGGACTCCGACCGGGCCCTGGAGGCGGCACACACCGCGCAACGCGAGTGGGCGAAGACGTCGTTCGCGCACCGGCAGGCGTTCGGTGCGGCGTTCCATGAACTGGTACGCGACACCGCCGACGACATCGTCGACGTGCTGGTCGCCGAGGGGCATCCCCGCAGGCTGGCGCAGTGGGAGGTGGCCGGGGCGATCCACGGGTCGAGTCCGGAGACCCTGGCCAGCAACGCCGCGATGATGCGGTCGGTGCGCTGGGTCGGGCAACGCGAGATCCGGCTGGTACGCAAGCCGGACGGCGTGGTCTGTCTGAGCCCACCGCAGAACGCCGCCGCCGCCAACACGATGCTCGGCATGCTGGTGCTGATGGCCGGCAACGCGCTGGTGGTCAAGGCTCCCCGGAGCACCCCGCTCGGGGTCGCGTACGTGTGCCACGAGATCCTGGCGCCGCTGCTGGAACGGTTCGACGCGCCACCCGGCACCCTGAGCATGGTCTGCGGCGAGCCCGAGGAGATCCTCGACCAGTGGCTGGAGAGCCCGTACGTCGACGACCTGATGTACTTCGGCTCCAGCGCCCGCGGGATCGAGATCGGGCACCGGTTCGCCCAGCGCGGCAAGAAGCCGGTGCTGGAGCTCGCCGGCAACGACGGCGTCATGGTGTGGCGGGACGCCGAGCTGGACCTGGCCGCCCGGGCGCTCGGGGAGTGCTTCTACGGCTCCGCACAGATCTGCATGGTGCCGAAGCACGTCATCGCCCACCCGGAGATCGCCGACGAGCTGATCGACCGGCTCTGCGACGTGTGCGACGGGATGCGACCGGGGATGCCGGAGGAACCGGACGCCGTACTCTCCCCGGTGCTGAAGACCGGCGAGTTCTTCACCGTCCTGGAGGAGGCGCTGCAGGCCGGGGCGAAGTTGGTACGCGGCGGCGACCGGATGGACCACGACGGCACCCCGAGCAGCTCCGGTGTGTTCCTGAGCCCGACCGTGCTGCGGGTGGACTCGTTCGAGCTGGCCCGACGACTCACGGCGGTCACTGACGAGACCTTCTTCCCGCTGCTCCCGGTGGTGGTCCCGGACGACGCCCCGGGTGACGAACTGCTGGAGTCGATGCTGCGGTTCGTCGACGGCAACACCTACGGCCTGCGGAACTCGCTCTGGGCCACCGATCCGGCGGTGGTCGACGCGTTCGCCGAGCAGGTGACCAACGGCGGGCTGCTCAAGATCAACGACAGCCACATCGGGTTCGTCTCCGGGTTGGCCACGCACGGCGGCAACCAGCTCTCCGGCGGGGTGTTCGGGGAGACGAACTTCCCGATGGTGCGTACCTCCCACCTGCAGGGGATCAGCATCGCCACCGGGGTCACCCCGCGCGCCTCGGTGTTCGACAGCGCCGCGCCACCCGTACCGGGCGCTGCGGACCTGGCGCGAGGCGGCGTCGATCCGGTACCGGAGACACCGGAGGGGACGTCCCGATGAGTTTCCTGGCCCCGGAACGCGACACGTTGCGGCGAATCCTGCCGGGGCTGGACGAGGCGCTGGCCGTACCGGAGTTGACCGAGCTGGAGCAGCCCGGCAACGTCGGGATCACCCGGTTCAAGGAGGCCGGGGGGCCCGGCCTGCTGGTGCCCCCCGAGCACGGCGGCTGTGGCGCCACCGCCCGGGAGGCGGTACGGGTCACCCGCGCGATCGGCAGCCGCGCCCCGTCGCTGGCGATTGCCACCACGATGCACAACTTCTCGGTGGCGAGCCTGGTGGCCCTGGCGAATCACAGCGACGGCTTCGAGTGGATGCTGCTCGACGCGGTCGCCAACGACCGGCTGCTGGTCTCCAGCGCGTTCGCGGAAGGGCATTCCGGGCGCGGCGTACTGGACCCGACCATGACCGCCGTACGGGATGGCGGCCAGTGGCGGGTGAACGGGCGGAAGAAGCCGTGCAGCCTGTCCCGTTCGATGGATCTGATCACCGCCAGCGTCGCGCTGCGGGAGCCGGACGGCGGCGAAACTCTCGGGGTCGCGCTGATCCCGGCAGCCAGCGAGGGCATCACGGTGCGCCCGTTCTGGCGCAGCGGGGTCCTCACCGGTGCCGAGAGTGACGAGGTGGTGCTCACCGACGTCCTGGTCGACGAGAATCTGATGATCCGCCCCAAGCTCGATCCGGGGTCCAACCTGGACGACCTGCAGACCGTCGGGTTCATCTGGTTCTCACTGCTGGTGGCCGCCAGCTATCTCGGGATGGCCAGCGCCCTGGTGGAGCGGTTGCTGGCGGCGGACCGGGGCGGCCCGGCCGGGCAGGCGGGGGTCCTGATCGAGCTGGAGTTCGCCGCCCTCGCGGTGGACCGGGCGGCGTGGGCGTTGGACGAGGGGGACACCGGCAACGACGCGCTCGCCAGGGCCCTGATCGCCCGGTACGGTGCCCACCGCGCGATCCGCGACGTGGTCAACCAGACCGTCGGGATGCTCGGCGGGATCGGGTTCATCTCCTCCCCGGACGTCGCGTACCTGTCCGCGGCGTGCCAGGCGGTGCAGTTCCATCCACCGTCCCAGCACGCGATGGCCGGTTCGTTCGCCGCGTACTTCGCCGGCGGCGACCTGCGGGTCCAGTGACGTGCCCGACCCCAGTGAGGACGTGGCCGACTTCGACGCCGCAGAGCTGGTCGCCACGTACCGGCGGCACCTGTCGTCCGGGCGGGCCGCGCTCGGCGAGATGTTCGGCGGGCACCTCGAGCTACGGTCCTCCGGTGCGGTGATCCGTACCCACGACGACCGGGAGTTCCTCAACTGCGCCGGGTACGGGGTGTTCCTGCTCGGCAGCACCCATCCGCTGGTCGTCGAGGCCGTCGTGGAGCAGGTACGCCGCCACCCGATGTCCAGCCGGATCCTGATCGAGCCGGCCGCAGCCCTGGCGGCGCAGGCACTGGTGGAGATCTGCCCACCAGGGCTGTCCAAGGTGCACTTCACCGGCTCCGGTACCGAAGCCACCGAGGCGGCGATCAAGCTGGCCCGGATGAACGGCGCCCGGCGGCTGGTCACCACAGTGGACGGCTACCACGGCAAGACGCTGGGCGCGCTCAGCGTGACCGCCCGCCCGATGTACCAGGACCCGTTCCGGCCGTTGCTACCGGACGTGGTCGAGGTGCCGTACGGCGACGCGGACGCGCTCGGCAAGGTGCTCAGCGACGGGGAACCGTCCTGTTTCGTGGTGGAACCGGTGCAGGGTGAGGCGGGGGTGGTGATCCCGCCCGCGGGCTACCTGGCCGACGTCGCCCGGGTCTGCGCTGAACACGGGTGCCTGTTCGTCGCCGACGAGATCCAGACCGGCCTGGGTCGGCTGGGACGGTGGTGGGGGGTCGGCGACGTACGTCCCGACATGCTGCTGGTCGGCAAGGCGCTCTCCGGAGGCGTGGTTCCGGT
>JBOGDK010000206.1:0-8240 GCA_050701795.1 Micromonosporaceae bacterium | reverse complement strand
TACTACCGGCGACTCGACGGCGAGCAGTGACCGACCGTCCCGAGTGGACGCCACTGGCACGCAGCTGAAGATCTGTTGTGTGACCGCGTCGGCTCAGCGGGTAGTGTCATTTCATGGACCGGCGGATCTTCGGGGTCGAGACCGAGTACGGCGTCACGTGCACGTTTCGCGGCCAGCGGCGCCTGTCGCCCGACGAGGTGGCGCGCTACCTGTTCCGTCGTGTCGTGAGCTGGGGGCGTTCCAGCAACGTGTTCCTGCGCAACGGGGCGAGGCTGTATCTCGATGTGGGGTCGCACCCGGAGTACGCCACTCCGGAATGTGACTCGCTGACCGATTTGGTGGCCCATGACCGGGCCGGCGAACGGATCCTGGAGGGCCTGCTCGTCGACGCCGAGCGGCGGCTCCACGACGAGGGCATCGCGGGGGACATCTACCTGTTCAAGAACAACACCGACTCGGCCGGCAATTCGTACGGCTGCCACGAGAACTACCTGGTGGGGCGGCATGGCGAGTTCGGGCGGCTGGCCGACATCCTGATCCCGTTCCTGGTGACCCGGCAGTTGATCTGTGGTGCCGGGAAGGTGCTGCAGACTCCGCGCGGGGCCGTCTACTGCCTGTCGCAGCGGGCCGAACACATCTGGGAAGGCGTCTCGTCGGCCACCACCCGGTCCCGGCCGATCATCAACACCCGCGACGAACCGCACGCCGACGCCGAACGCTACCGCCGGCTGCACGTGATCGTGGGCGACTCGAACATGAACGAGGTCACCACGCTGCTCAAGGTGGGCAGCGCCGACATCGTGCTGCGCATGATCGAGTCCGGCGCGGTGATGCGCGATCTCACCCTGGAAAACCCGATCCGGGCGATTCGCGAGGTCAGCCACGACATCACCGGCCGCCGGAAGGTACGCCTGGCCAGCGGCCGGGAGATCAGCGCCCTGGAGATCCAGCAGGAGTACTTCGCCAAGGCCAGTGACTTCGTCGATCGCCGCGGCGGCGACGCGGTGGCGAAGCGGGTGATCGACCTGTGGGGCCGGGTCCTGACCGCGGTGGAGTTGGGCGACATGTCCGGGGTGGACCGGGAGATCGACTGGGTCACCAAGCGGGGCATCATCGAGCGCTACCGGGCCAGGCACGACCTGCCGTTGTCCAGCCCACGAGTGGCGCAGCTCGACCTGGCCTACCACGACCTGCGTCGCGGCCGTGGCCTGTACGGGCTGCTGGAAAAGCGCCGCCAGGTGGACCGGATCGCCACCGACCTGGAGATCTTCGAGGCGAAGGAGACCCCGCCGCAGACCACCCGGGCACGGTTGCGAGGCGAGTTCATTCGCAAGGCGCAGGAGAAGCGCCGGGACTTCACCGTCGACTGGGTGCACCTGAAGCTGAACGACCAGGCGCAGCGTACGGTGCTGTGCAAAGATCCGTTCCGGGCTCACGATGAGCGGGTCGAGAAGCTGATCGCCAGCATGTGAGCCCAGCAAGGGGCACGGCCCGGTCGCCAGTCCCACAGGGCCAGTCGCCGGTGGGACACCCCGGTTAGCATGTGACGACCATGAGCGAGCATCCCCACCAGAAGCCACCGAAGCGGCGGAAGAGCCGGCGCGAGAAGATCGCCGACGAGATCGAAGCCAACCGCCGCGGCGAGTATGCCGTGCCGACCTGGGTGCTGTTCCTGGCGCTGGTGGCGATGATCGCCGGGCTGGTGCTCCTGGTCGTCGTCGCCGGTTAGCGCTCTCGGCCCCGGGTCGGGGTGCTTCCGACCACGCGCGCTCTTGACCTTGACCTTTGGTCAAGCCCCAACCTGGTCCGTGCCGGTCACCATGACCGGTACGAGGAGGATGTCGACGTGGGGCTGCTGACCATCGGAGCGTTCGCCGCGGAAAGCAGTCTGACTCCGAAGGCGCTGCGCCTCTACGACGATTCGGGCCTGCTTCCGCCGGCAGCGGTCGATCCCGAGTCTGGGTACCGGCTCTACTATCCCGAGCAGCTCGAACGGGCGAGGCTGATCGCGGATCTGCGCCGGATCGGCATGCCGCTGGCCGAGACCCGTACGGTTTGTGAGCTGGAGCCCGATTCGGCGGCAGCGGCGGTCACCCGGTACTGGCGGCAGGTCACCGCGGAGACCGCGCACCGCCGACAACTCGTCACCTTCCTCGTCGACCACCTGTCTGGAAGGGCCGCCACCATGTCCGATCCGAACCCGTCACTCGGCATCCGATACGCCGTCCACTGCGAGACCGGGGTGGCACGGGACAGCAACGAGGACGCCGCGTACGCCAGCGAACGGTTGCTGGCCGTCGCGGACGGCCTGCGAGGACCCGGCGGGGCAGCGGCGAGCGCCGCCGCGGTCGACGTACTGAAGCCGCTGGAGTTGTCCGACGCGCCTGCCACCGAGCTGCTCACCATGCTGGCCGGCGCGGTCGCCGACGCCGACCGTACGGTCCGTGCCAGCGCGACGGACGACCACCAGCCGGTCACCACCCTGACGGCGATCCTGCGGTCCGGCTCCCAGTTGGCGCTGGTGCACATCGGGGACACCCGGGCGTACCTCCTGCGCGGCGGCGAACTGTTCCAGCTCACCCAGGACCACACCTGGGTCCAGTCACAGGTCGACCAGGGGAAACTCGGCCGCGACGAGGCTGCCGCCCACCCCCGGAGAGCTCTGCTGGTACGGGCTCTCGGAGCCGGCGCGGCGGTCGAGGCGGATCTGGCGTTGCGTACCGCCGTGGCCGGTGACCGTTACCTGCTGTGTTCCGACGGGCTGTCCGCCATCGTCGACCGGGCTGCGCTGCACCAGGCCCTGGACGTGACCGCTGACCCGGAGCGGGTGGTACGGCAGCTGCTCGACCTCGCCCATGCCGGGGGAGCACCGGACAACATCGCCTGCGTCGTGGCCGACCTCGTGGCCGAGCCCAGCAACGGCGGCGTGTCATGAATCTTGATGACGACGCAATTCTGGCGGAGCAGCTGGCCTACTACCGGGCCGGTGCGGCTCAGTACGACCGGCCCTACGCCGAACGCGAAGGCCTGCGGGAGTTGCTGGCCGCGGCCGATGGCCTCCCGATTGGCGGTGATGTGCTGGAGCTGGCCTGCGGGACGGGCCAGTGGACCCAGCTGCTCGCCGCGCGGGCGGATTCGGTGACGGCTGTCGACGCGGCAGCCGAGGTGCTGGCCATCGCTCGTGAGCGTGCCGCTTCCCGCAACGTCCGGTTCCTTCGCGCCGACGTGTTCGAGTGGCAGCCACCGCGACGCTACGACACCGTGTTCTTCGGGTTCTGGCTCTCCCACGTCCCGCCGGCGCGCTTGCCGGACTTCTGGAACGCGGTCGCCGCGGCGACCGCACCGGGTGGCAGCGTCGTGTTCGTCGACGACGGCCCATCCGAAGCCGCGAATGAGGAGTTTCTCGTGGACGAGCCAGTGCCCGCCGCACTGCGCCGGCTCGATGACGGCCGCCAGTACCGGATCGTGAAGGTCTTCCACGATGCCGAGGCCCTCACCGACGACCTCACGGCACTGGGGTGGTCGGTCCGGGTCCAGCCGGCGGCCGGCAATTTCATCGTCGGCATCGCGGAACCGCCAGCCGGCAGCTGAGCGGCCTGGCGCTAGCTGGTCAGTTCCACGATGGTGATGTCCGGTGGGGCGCCGACCCGTACCGCGGGACCCCAGAAACCGGCCCCCTTGGTGACGTACAGCTGGGTGTCCCGGTACCTAGCCCAACCGGCCAACGTCGGTTGCGCCGCCGCGGTGATCAGGCTGAGTGGGAAGAGCTGCCCACCGTGGGTGTGCCCGGACAGCTGCAGGTCGACGCCGCGCTCCGCCGCCTCGCGGACATGCGCGGGCTGATGTGCCAGCAGCACCACCGGGCGGCTCGGGTCGCGGTCGCCGAGCGCCTGTCCGAAATCCGGTCCGTGGCCGGTGTCGCTGCCCGTCAGGTCGTTGACGCCAGCGAGATCGAAGTACGGCAGCTCGGTACGTTCGTTCTCCAGCGGCCGGATCCCCAGTTCACGAAGTTCGTCGAGCCACGGTTCGGCACCGGAGATGTATTCGTGGTTGCCGGTGACGAAGAAGGCCCCGTGCCGGCTGCGTAGCTGACGTAGCGGTGCGGCCGCGCCGCCGAGCTGGGAGACCGTACCGTCGACCAGGTCGCCGACGATCGCGATCAGATCCGGGACGCTGCGGTTGATCAGGTGCACGATCCGCTCCGTGTGGCCGCGGCCCAGCATCGCACCCAGATGGATGTCGCTGACCAGAGCGATCCGGTATCCGGCTCCCTGAGCGGGAAGCCGGCCCAGCCGGACCCGGGTGTGTTCCAGTCGCGGCGGGCCCAGAGCGGTCACCATTCCGGGGCCCACGATGGCCGCGGCGCCCACTCCCGCGACCAGCGCGATCGAACGGGCGAGGAACCGGCGCCGCTCGATCACCGACCGCTCTGATGGCCCGTCGTCCGGCGGGTCGTCAGTCACGTCCGGCGGTGCGTCGGGCCCGTGCGGCGTTGGCGACATGGTCGGAGGCGCGGTCGCCGGTACCACCGCCGGGGAGACCGGCGCGGTGGCCCGCGTGGACGCTGCAGAGCGGCGCCGGTGCCGTTGGGCGAGACCGATAGTGATCCGTACCGGCTCGGCGAGAACGAGGATGACGAGCAGGTACACCAGGACGCCGTACCAGACATATCCCGGCCAGGCGAACCACTGGGACACGGTCGGATCCACGGTGTGGGTGGTGATCAGGGCAGCGGGGATCAACGTGCCGAGGACTACCACCGCCAGCGTCGCCACGCGCCGGATCCGGCTCCGAGGGGCTGTGGTGCCGCGTACCAGTCGCCACCACAGGTAGAGGTGCAGCACCGCGATCAGGACGGACTGTGGTACCACCCAGAAGGGGAAAGTCACGCCATGAGTGTCGGCCGCTACTCCACAGTGGTCGTCATCCCGTGGTCGGCTTCGCGGGTACGCCGCTCGGCGTACCCGGAGCGCGACCGGTGGTACGTGACTAGGCTCCGTACCCGTGGAGGCCCGCGGCGCCGGCGCGCGCGAACAGCTCGTCGAACGGATCGCGCGGCTGGTCCCGGAGCGTGGCCAGGAGTGCGTACGGGTCGGGGTGGACGGCGTGGACGCCGCCGGGAAGACCACGTTCGCTGACGAACTCGCCAGTGCGCTGCGCGACCAGGGGCGCCCGGTGGTGAGGGTCCGTGCTGACGACTTCCTGAATGTCCGCGCGGTACGCCATCGCCAGGGCCGCGACTCGCCTGAGGGCTTCTGGCAGGACTCGTACAACTATCCGGCGCTGACCGCCGGCGTGCTGACGCCGTTCGGGCCGGGGGGCGACCGGCGGTACCGCGGGGCCGCGTACCACCTGGGAACCGACTCGACGGTGGACGACCCGCACCGGGTCGCGGCTCCCGCCTCGGTGCTGGTGCTCGACGGATTGTTCCTGCACCGGGACGAGCTGGTGGGGCTGTGGGACTTCTCGGTGTTCCTCGACGTGCCGTTCGCGATCACCGCGGCCCGGATGGCGGTACGCGACGGCAGCCACCCGGATCCGGATCACCCGAGCATCGCCCGGTACGTCCAGGGCCAGCGGATCTACCTCGCCAGCTGCGATCCCGCCAGCCGGGCCAGGGTGGTGGTCGACAACTCCGACCCGGCGCGTCCGGAGCTGATCCAGGGTCCCGCGTCAGGGGCTCAGCAGCGCCGCGGCGTGACGGCCGGCGGCGGCCGCGGCGAGGAAGTACGCCGTGTCGGCATCGAGTCCGCGCCCCATCGTGGAGAGCTTCACCGGTAGGGCGCGCAGCTGGTCGAGCAGGCCGTCTGTCGATACGCCGACGATCCGGTGGCGTTCGGCCAGCGGTTCCAGCGCGGCGTCGACCTGTGCCGCCAGTACCGGGTGCAGACCGTGCGGGACCACCAGGTCGGCTCGAGCCAGGGCCACCCGGCCGTACCCGGTGACGCTGTGGTGCGAGACGCCCTGGTGCCTGGGCCGGGGGTCGGCGTCGGAGATCCGCAGCGACCCCACCGGGCGCCCGCGAAGGGTGGCCGCGGCGTTCACCGCCTCGCCGACCTCGACGCCGGAGAAGCCCCACGGCGTACCGGTGCCGAGGTTCCCAGGGCCTTGCGCGACGACAACAACGTCGGCATGGAGCGCGTACCGGGCCGCCAGCAGGCCAGTGTGTACGTTCGTCGCCTCCAGGTCCCCACCGAACGCCTGTCCCACGGTCACCGTGCCGGCGAACCGGTCCCGCAGGTCCGAGAGGGTACGGCTGAACCACGCCGGCAACGCGCCGCCGTCGGTCATCACGTACCCGACCCGTGCCTGCGGCCGGTCGGCGTGCACCCCGGCAAGGACCGCGGGCAGCGCCGAATGCAGGTCGGCGATCACGACCGGCATGCCGCCGAGGTCGTCGGCCGTCTCCAGCACCTCCCGGTACGGGGACTCCTCCTCGTCGGCTGCCAGCACGATGGTCTGCAGCGGCGTGTACCGCGCCTTCACCACGTGGCCGGGGCCGGTGGGATCGGCGGGCAGCCGGTCGGGGAGTGCCACCACGAAGGCGTACCCACCGGTGCCGAGGCCCATCGACAGCGCCGTCACGTTCAGGAGCACCCGGTCGCCGACCTCGGGGGTGCCCACCAGCTCCGGGTACCCGAGCGCCCGTACCCGCCGGGGCTCGTCAGGTGACCGGACATCGACCGTGACGGTCAGCTCCACCGCGCCCCGCCAGGACCGGCCCAGCGAGACGACAGTCCCGGATCTCCATCGCACCACGCCAGCACCGTAGCCCAGGTGTTTGGTGTTTCGGTGGCGCGCGATACCGCGGTGACGGTGAAACCGCTGCTAGCGTCGGTGGGGTGTCCCGCAACCGCACCGAACGCCTGGTCAACCTGGTGATCTGCCTGCTGTCCACGCGGCGGTTCCTCACCGCCGCGCAGATCGCGCACACCGTGCCAGGGTACGAACACGACACCGAGGATCCGCGGGACCACGAGGCGTTCCAGCGCAAGTTCGAACGGGACAAGGCCGAGCTGCGGGAGCTGGGTGTGCCGCTGGAGACCGGCACCGCGAGTGTCTTCGACACCGAACCCGGATACCGGATCGCCCGCCCCGAGTACGCGCTGCCCGACGTCCTGCTGGAGCCGGACGAGGCCGCCGCAGTGGGGATCGCCGCCCGGCTCTGGCAGCACGCCGGGCTCGCCTCCGCCGCGTCCTCCGGGCTGCTCAAGCTGCGCGCCGCCGGAATCGACGTGGATCCGCAGGCCACCCTGGGGATCGAGCCGGTGGTGACGGTGGAGCCGACGTTCGGGCCGCTGACCGCGGCCGCGGGGGACCGGCAGGCGGTGACGTTCTCGTACCGGCCTCCGGAGGCGGACTCCGCGACGGTACGCCGGCTGCAACCCTGGGGCGTGGTGTGCTGGCGCGGCAAGTGGTATGTGGTCGGCCACGACCTCGATCGTGAGGCGCCCCGCTGCTTCCGGCTGTCCCGGATCGTGGGCGAGGTACGCCGCCTCGGCGGTGCTCGCGCCTTCCAGCTGCCCCAGGGCATCGACCTGATCGACTACGTGGCCAGGTGGTCCGGTCCCCGGGAACACCCGGGACGCGCCACGGTGCTGCTCCGTCCGGGACGTGCCGCGGGGGTGCGGCGTACCGCCGAGCGGGTCGACGGCGACACGGCGGTGCTGCGGTACTCCGATCCGCAGTCGCTCGCCGGCTACCTGGTGGGGTACGGCGCCGACGTGGTGGTGCTGGATCCCCCTGACGTACGCGACGCGGTGGTGGCGCTGCTGGAACGTACCGCCCAGCGGTACCCGGAGCCGGTGGCGGAACGCAAACCCGCCGGAGCCGCCGCCTGGTCCCGTGAGGTTGTCCGGTGACCGCCAGTGTCGACCGGCTGTCCCGGCTGCTGAATCTGGTGCCGTACCTGCTCAGCCGCCCCGGGATCCCGCTCGTGGACGCCGCAGACGACCTCGGGGTGACCGAGAAGCAGCTCCGGGACGATCTGCAGCTGCTGTGGGTCTGTGGGCTCCCCGGCTACGGCCCGGGCGACCTGATCGACATGTCGTTCGACGGCGACGCCGTGACGATCACCTACGACGCCGGGATCGACAAGCCGCTGCGGCTGACCCCGGACGAGGCGCTTGCCCTGATCGTGGCGCTGCGACTGCTCGCCGAGACTCCCGGGCTGCCGAACCGGGGGTCCGTGGAACGTGCCCTGGCCAAGATCGAATCGGCTGCCGGGGACGCCGCGGACA
>JBOGDK010000205.1:0-8257 GCA_050701795.1 Micromonosporaceae bacterium | reverse complement strand
GGATCATCGCCAGGTCCTGGTAGACCGTGGCGATGCCCTTGTCGAGGGCGTCCCGGGGACTGCTGAGCTGGGCCGGCCTGCCGTCGAGCAGATAGTCGCCCGCATCCTGCCGGTGTACGCCGGAGAGCACCTTGATCAACGTCGACTTCCCGGCGCCGTTGTCCCCCAGTACGCAGGTCACCTCACCGGCCTTCACCGTGGTGGAGATCCCCTGCAACGCGATCACGCCGCCGAAGCGCTTCGCGAGGTCACGTACCTCCAGCAGCGAAGGCTGCGGTGGGTCAGCGCCGGGTCCCGGCTGCTCCGCGGTCTCAGTCATCGCTGTCCTCCGCGCTTGCTCCGCGGCTGAATCGCACTCGCCATCGGCTGGATCTGGTCATGTCCCGTTTCTCCTCCGCGAACCGGCGTACCAGGTGGTTGGTGAGGGTGGCGAGCACCAGCATCACGCCGAGGAAGAACGTGAACCAGTCGCTGTCCCAGCCCGCGAACACGATGCCCTTGTCGGCCATCCCGAAGATCACCGCGCCGATCGCGGCCCCGATCGCGGAACCGTACCCGCCAGTGAGCAGGCAGCCCCCGATCACCGCGGCGATGATGTAGATGAACTCCTGGTTGATCCCGGTGTTGGCCTGTACGGAGGTCAGCCGCAGCCCCAGGATCGAACCCACCAGCCAGGCGGCGAACGCCGTGGTCATGAACAGCGCGATCTTCGTCCTCGCGACCGGTACGCCGACGCTACGGGCCGCGGCGGCGCTGCCGCCCACGGCGAAGATCCAGTTACCGGCCCTGGTACGCAGCAGGATCCAGGTGGCCAGTGCGGTGAGACCGAGCCACCAGAAGATCGCCACCCGGAACTGGACCCCGAACATCGGGATCGTCGCGGCGAACATGCTGCGCGCGGTGTCGTACCCGGAGGCCAACGAGATCCCGCCGACCTGGACGCTGCCGGTCATCAGCTTGGTGACCCCGAGGTTGATGCCCATCAGCATCAGCATCGTGCCTAGCGTGACGATGAAGCTCGGCAGCTTGGTGCGTACCACCATGATGCCGTTGAAGAACCCGATGGCCAGGGCGAGCAGCAGCCCGACCCCCATCGCGGTCCAGACGTCGAAGCCGTACTGGCTGGTGAGCAGGGCCAGGGTGAGGCCGGTGGTGCCGGTCATCACGCCCGCTGACAGGTCGAACTCGCCACCGATCATCAGCAGCGCGATCGCGACCGCCATGATCCCGAGCGTGGAGGCCGGGTCGAGCCAGTTCGCGATCCCGTCCACCGACCGGAACACCGGTGACAGCGAGGCGAAGAACGTGAACACCGCGATCGCGCCCACCACGGCGCCAAGCTCGGGGCGGATCAGCAGCCGGCGCATCAGGCCGACGTGGGCGACCCGTTCGTCGGCGGCTGTGGCGGCCGTCGTCATCGTGGAACTCCTTTCGAGCGGTGCCCGGGCACTCCGTGATCGTGGCGTCCGCCAGGCCCCGCGGGGGCGTGGAGGACGCCACGATCATGCGGCGAGGCTCAGCGGGTGCCCTTCTTGGCGTACTTGGCGACGGTCTTGGCGTTGGACTTGTCCACGAAGCCCGGGCCGGTGAGCACCGGCTGGCCCCCGCCGACGGTGTTGGCATTGGTGGCGTACAGGTACAGCTGCGAGATCGGCAGGTAGCCCTGCAGGTACGGCTGCTGGTCGACGGCGAAGGAGATCTCGCCCGCCTCGATCGCGGCGAGTACGTCAGCGTCCAGGTCGAACGTCGCCAGCTTCACCTCCGCGCCGGAGTCCGTGATCGCGTCCCGGGCGGCCAGCGCGACTCCGTTGTTGAGGGTCAGTACGGTGTCGATCGACTTGTCCGACTGCAACTTCGCCTTGATCTTGGAGCCGGCGTCGGCCAGGTCACTGACGTTGACCTGCAGGTTCTGCATCCCGCCGAACGTCGACTTGGCGCCGGAGCAGCGCTCCTCCAGGCCGATGTTGCCGGCCTCGTGGATCACGCACAGCGCCTTCTTGCCGCCTTCGGACTTCAACCGTTCCCCGGCCGCCTCACCAGCGATCTTCTCGGTCTGCCCGACGTGGGTGAGAGCGCCGAACTCCTTGGACCTGTCGGCGCCGGAGTTGATGGTGATCACCGGGATGTCGGCTGCCACGGCCTTGCCGATCGCCTCTTTCAGGGCGTCAGGGTTCGCCATCGACACCACGATGCCGTCGACCTTCTCACTCACCGCCTGGTCGATCAGCTGGGACTGCTTGTTGGGGTCCCCGTCGCCCTTGTAGCTGACCTTGACCCCGAGGTCCTCTCCGGCCTTTTCGGCGCCGTTTTTCACCACGTCCCAGAACTTGTCGCCGGCCTTGCCGTGGGAGATCACGGCGAACGACAGGTCGCTGGTCTTCTCCGCGTCGCCGCCGTCACCGGCGGAGCTGCATCCAGCGAGCAGTAACGGGACGGCCGCCAGTACGGCAAGGAGTCGTTTCCGCGATGTCATGGTGATCCTCCGGCTTTCCTCCCGGTGGTCTGCCACCGGGGTCGTGGTAGGTAGGGGTGTTACGGGTCCGTACCGCTCGGTGTGAAGATCATGCCGCCCAGGGCCGGTGGTGCGCCGCCCCGTGGGCGCCAACTACAGGTGGTGGCGCTGGGCGGTTTTGGCGGTCTCGTACCGCTGCCGGGCTTCCTGGGTGCTCCGCAGCGCCGAAACCTCCGCGACCGGTACGTCCCACCAGGCATCGCTGTCCGGTGCCGGCGCGAGGGGGTCGGTCTCGACGTGCACCACGGTGGTACGCGTCGCCTCCCGAGCCTTGCGCAGCGCGGCACGCAACTCGTCCACGGTGGCCACGCGTACCACGTCCGCGCCGAGGCTGGCGGCGTTCGCGGCGAGGTCCACCGGGAGTACGTCACCGTCGAGCTGGCCGGATGCCCGGTCCCGGTACCGGTAGCGGGTGCCGAACCGTTGCGCCCCGACCGACTCGGACAACGCGCCGATCGAGGCGAAGCCGTGGTTCTGCACCAGTACGACGATCAGCTTCACGCCTTCGGCCACGGCGGTGACCAGCTCCTGCGCCATCATCAGGTACGAGCCGTCGCCGACCATCACGAAGACTTCCCGGTCGGGCGCGCCCATCTTGACGCCGAGGCCGCCGGCTATCTCGTACCCCATGCAGGAGTAGCCGTACTCGACGTGGTACTGCTTCGGGTCCCGGGTGCGCCACAGTTTGTGCAGGTCACCGGGCATCGAGCCGGCGGCGCACACCACCACGTCGCGGGGCTGGCTGACCTCGTTCACGGCGCCGATCACTTCGCTCTGCGCCGGCAGCGGCCGATGCCCGAGCCGGTACGCCCGCTCCACCGTGGCGTCCCACCCGGCGGCCAGCTCCCGTGCCCTGGCCCGGTAGCCGTCTGCGACCCGCCACCCATCCAGTGCGGCGGCGAGTGCCTCGATCCCGGCGCGGGCGTCGGCGACCAGCGACAGACCGGCGTGCTTGGCGGCGTCGAAGCCGGCGATGTTGAGGTTGACGAACCGCACCCCGGGGGCCTGGAACGCCGAGCGGGACGCCGTGGTGAAGTCGCTGTAACGGGTGCCGACCCCGAGCACCACGTCCGCGTCGCGGGCCAGGGCGTTCGCGGCGGTGGTGCCGGTCGCCCCGACAGCGCCGACCGCGCACGGATGGTCGTACCGCAGCGAACCCTTGCCCGCCTGGGTCTCCGCGATCGGGATCCCGGTGGCGTCGGCGAACGTGCCCAGTGTTTCGGTGGCCTCCGAGTAGATCACCCCGCCGCCGGCCACGATCAATGGCCGTTCCGCACTCCGGAGCACCTCCGCTGCCCGGGCCAGTGCCGCGGCGTCAGGGGCCGGGCGGGGTACGTGCCAGACCCGGCGGCCGAACAACTCGGACGGCCAGTCGTACGCCTCGGCCTGTACGTCCTGGGGGAGCGCCAGGGTGACCGCGCCGGTCTCGGCCGGGTCGGTGAGCACCCGCATCGCGCCGAGCAGCGCGGACGGCAGCTGCTCCGGTCGGTTCACCCGGTCGAAGAACCGCGACACCGGTGCGAAGCAGTCGTTGACCGACACGTCGTACGACCGTGGGTCCTCCAACTGCTGCAGCACCGGGTCGGCGACCCGGGTGGCGAAGATGTCGCCGGGCAGCAGCAGCACCGGGATCCGGTTGATGGTGGCCAGCGCGGCACCGGTGACCATGTTGGTCGCGCCGGGGCCGATGGACGTGGTGCAGGCCAGGGTGGACAGCCGGTTGCGGATCCGGGCGTACCCGACAGCGGCGTGCACCATCGCCTGCTCGTTGCGGGCCTGGTAGTAGCGCAGCGCAGTGTCCTCGTGGGCTCCGTCCGGGCCGCGCCCGCTGGCCTGCAGCAGCGCCTCGCCGATCCCGGCGACATTGCCGTGCCCGAAGATCCCGAAACAGCCGGCGATCAGGCGCTGCTCGGCGCCGTCCCGCTCGGTCCACTGCCGGGTCAGGAATCGCACCACGGCCTGGGCGACGGTGAGCCTCATTGCTGCCTCCAGCTGGTGAGCGGGAGCCGGGGATCGACCGGTTGGCCGGGCCAGGTGTCCCGTACCCAGGTGTGCGCCGGGTCGTCGCAGATCAGCCAGGCCCGTTCGGCGCCGGGGCCGGCCATCACGTTCAGGTAGTAGAAGTCGTAGCCCGGGGGAGCCATCGACGGGCCGTGCCACCCTGCCGGGATCAACACCACATCCCCGGTACGTACCTCCGCCAGCACGTCGACCGCGCCGTACACCCGCTGGTAGCCGATCCCACCGCCTGAGACCTCGAAGTAGTAGATCTCCTCCAGTACGCACTCGCCCGGACGATCCTCGTCGTGCTTGTGCGGCGGGTACGACGACCAGTTGCCGCTCGGGGTGAGCACCTCCACGGCGATCAGCTTGTCGCAGTCGAACGCTTCGGGGGAGCAGAAGTTGTTCACCTGCCGGCTCGCCACCCCCGCACCCCGCAGCTCCACCGGTACGTCCTCAGCCGGGCCGTAACGGACCGGCAACCGGCGTTCGCAGCGTGCCGACGGCAACGCGAACCTGCCACCGTGCTCGGAGGTCACCGTCACCGACGCGTCGCGGGGCAGGTAGCTGAAGTCGGTGACCCGGGAGAACACGTCGTCGCGGCCGGCCAGGTGCAGCGACTCGCCGTCGCAGTACACCGTGCAACCCCCGGACAGTGGCAGTACGAGCATCTCCTCATCGCCGGTGTCGAAGGTGTGTGAGTCGCCCGGGTTCAACTCCAGGACCCGCAGCCCCGAGTACGTCCAGCCGGCCCGCTTCGGCGTCACCACCAGCGGGAACGGTGGCTCCGCCGTCGACCCGGCGGGCAGGTGCAGCCTGGAGCTCACGATGCCTCCGGTTCGGCTCTGCGCTCGCTCCGCTCCTCGCTCGCTTCGCTCGCTGCGATGCTCACTCGCGGTCGCCTCACGAGACCTCCCTGAGTAGGTCGGCCGCGGTGTCCACGGCGGTCGCCACATCGTCGTCCGGTGGATACAGCAGGGTCCGTCCCACGACCAGGCCCCGTACGGTCGGCAACCGCAGCGCCTTCTGCCACCGGGCGTACGCGGCGTCCGCGTCCGCCTGCACCTCGCCGCCGAGCAGCAGCATCGGCAATGTGGTGGCGGCGGCGACCCGTTCCATCTCGTCGGTCACCGGGATCTTCAACCAGGTGTACGCGCTGGTGCCGCCGAGCCCACTGGCGACCGTCACCGAGCGGATCACCGCCTCGGGGGACAGGTCGTTGCGCACCCGGCCGTGGACCGAGCCGCCTTCCCGGTGCGTGATGAACGGCTCCACCATCGCCAGCAGTCTGTGTGCCGCCAGGTCGTCCACGGCACGCGCGCACGCCTGCATGGTGGACGCGGTGGAAGGGTCGTCCGGGTCGATCCGGAACAGCATCTTGCCGCCGTCGAGCCGCATCCGACTCAGTGCGGCGGCGTCGTACCCGGTGAACCGGTCGTCGATTTCGAACACGGTGCCGGCGAGGCCGCCGCGGTTCATCGACCCGATCACGACCTTGTCGTCCAGGGCGCCGAGCAGCAACAGGTCCTCCACCACGTCCGCGGTGGCGAGCAGCCCGTCGACACCGGGGCGGGCGAGCGCCACCCGGAGCCGGTCCAGCAGCTCCGTCCGGTTGGCCATCGCGAACGCCCGGTCGCCGGCCCGCAGCGCACCCCGGGCGGGGTGGTCGGCCGCGATGATCAGCAACCGGCCGCTGGGGCCCACCGGTGCCTGGCGGCGTACCCGGCGCGCGGCGGCCTCCGCGACCGCTTCCGGCCGGTTCACCCGGATGTCGAGCAGGCTCGCCAGGTCAGTCATCGACCGCCTCCCCGTGGGCCGGTAGGTCGCCGGGGACCTGCCGCAGCAGCACCGCCACCTCATCACTGGTCGGCATCGCGTCCGAACAGGCCAGCCGGCCAGCCACGATCGCCCCGGCCGCGTTGGCGTACCGGAGGGTACGCGGCAGCTCCCAGCCGGCGAGCAGCCCATGGCACAGCGCGCCACCGAACGCGTCCCCGGCACCGAGTCCGTTCACCACCTCCACCGGCACCGGCGGCACCTCCACCACCGTGCCGCCGTCGTCGGCGAGGACGCCCTTGGGCCCCTGCTTCACCACGGCGAGATCGACCCCGTGCTCGCGCAGCGCGGCCGCGGCGGCGCGAGGCTCGGTGACGCCGACGGCGGTATCGCACTCGTCGAGGTTCCCGACCGCCACCGTGACCAGCGGCAACGCCCGGCCGTACCACCGGCGGGCCCGTTCCCGGGACTCCCAGAACTGGTGCCGATAGTCCAGGTCGAGCACCGTGATGCCGCGCCGGCCACGGGCTTCGAGCGCGGCGAGGGTGGCTCCGCGGCTCGGTTCGGCGCACAGCCCGGTGCCGGTCACCCAGAACACCCCGGCGGTACGTACCGCTTCGGGGTCGATGTGGTCGATCAGCAGGTCGGGGGCGGGGTCGCGGCCGTAGAACCAGATCGGGAAGTCGTCCGGCGGGAAGATTTCGCAGAACGTCACGGGGGTCGGCCGGCCCGGGATGGTGGCGACGTACCGGGGGTCGACGCCGTACCCCTTCAGCGACGCGCGGACGAACCGACCGAACGGGTCGTCGCCGACACCCGTCACCACCGCGGCGGTACGGCCGTGCCGCGCCGCCGCCACCGCCACGTTCGTGGGGCTGCCCCCGATCCACTTGCCGAACGAGGTGACCTGCTCCAGCCCCACCCCGGTCTGGAGCGGATACACGTCCACCCCGACCCGACCGGCGGTCAGTACGTCAAACATCGAGGGCCCGCAGGTAGTCGATGCTGACGCGGACGTCGGCCGCGGGGCCGTCACTGCCCGGTGCGGCGGTGAGGATGGTGTCCTGCTCCAGCACGTACCAGCCGGAGTAGCCGTTGGCTTCCAGGGTGGTGATGATGCCGGCGATGTCGATGTCGCCCTGGCCGAGCGGGCGGTAGACGCCCTGGCGTACCGCCTCGGTGTAGGTGATCTCGCCGGCCCGCACCTGGGCGGCGAGGGCCGCGTCGACGTCCTTGAGGTGGACGTGCGCGATCCGGTCGGGCGCCTGCCGGGTCAGCTCCACCGGGTCGGTGCCGCCGATCAGCAGGTGCCCGGTGTCCAGACACAACGGTATGCCCGACCCTTCGAGCACCCGGTGCACCTCGTCGAAGTTCTCGACCATGGTGCCAATGTGCGGGTGCAGGGTGATGGTGAAGTGGCTCTGGGCTGCCCGCTGAGCGATCCGGTCCAGGTTGCCTAGCAGCGTCCGCCAGCCCACCTCGTCCAGTACGGGGCGGGTGTCGTAGCCGTCCTGTCCGGTCGCGGCGGCCAGCACCATGCGGTTGGCGCCGGCCGCGACGAAGCCGGCGGTCATGGCGCCCACGTACCCGGTCGGGTCGTAGCCAGGGTCGTGCAGCACCGCCGGTACGAACCCACCGACCGGCCTGAGCCGGTACCCGGCCAGCGCCATCGCCCTCAGGTCCGGGTCCTCCGGGAGGAACCCCTCAGGCCCGAACTCGGTCGCCGTGATCCCCAGCTCGTTCATCTCGCGGAACACCCGCCCGGACGACAGTTGGTGACCCCAGCCTGGGACCTCGCAGACCCCCCAGGAGATCGGTGCCGCGGCCAGCCGGTCGAGCACCCGGGGTCGGGACACGGGGGCATCGTAGGTGCCGTGTCCGGGCACCGTGCTCATTGGACCTCCTCGATGGACACCGGTCGGTGTTCTGTGCGGGAGCGGTCCGCGGCTTCGGCCACCAGGAGTGCCC
>JBOGDK010000204.1:0-8284 GCA_050701795.1 Micromonosporaceae bacterium | reverse complement strand
TCTCCCGTCGAGCTGGGCCGGCGCCGGGAGCGCGGCCTGTTGGCGTTGCTGCTGCTCGAGGCGGGTCAGGTGGTGTCCACCGACAGGCTGATCGAGCTGCTGTTCCACGGCGACCCGCCTGGTGATCCGCGGAAGGCGCTACAGGTTCACGTCTCGCGGTTGCGTCGGTGTCTGGCTTCGGCGGAGGCCGTACGGTTGGTCAGCCACCCGGCCGGCTATGCGATCCACTGCGAGCCGGACGCGATCGACGTACACCGGTTCACCGGCATGGTGGAGCGAGCCAGACGTGGCGACGACCCCGTACGACGGGCCCAGGTGCTGCGTGAGGCGCTCGCCTTGTGGCGGGGGCCGGCGCTGGCCGACCTCGCTTCGAAGCTGCGACAACGGGTGTGCGCCGGACTGGACGAGGCGCGCCTGGGTGCGTTGGAGCTGCGGGTGGAAGCCGACCTCGTGGTCGGGAACCGGCACGACGACCTCGCCGCCGAGCTCGCCGACCTCACCTCACGACACCCCACCCGGGAACGCCTGATCGCCGCCCGGATGCTCGCGTTGTACCGCGCGGGCCGGCAGACGGATGCTCTGGAGGTCTACCAGGAGACCGCCCGGAGGCTCGTTGCGGAGTTCGGCATCGACCCCGGCGCCGAGCTGCGGGAACTCCATACCGCGATCCTTCGTGAAGACCCCGGTCTCGCCGGTCCTCCGCCGGCTCCCACGTCACACACACCATCGGTGAAGGTACGCCCCGCGCAGCTACCCGCGGACCTGTCCACTTTCACTGGACGCGGTGACGAACTGGCCAACCTGCTCGAGGTGCACCACGGTCAGCACCGTACGGCGGTGATCACCGCGATCGACGGGATGGCCGGCATCGGAAAGACCACGCTCGCGGTGCACGCCGCGCACCATCTCGCTCCCCACTATCCCGATGGGCAGATCTTCCTCGACCTTCACGGCTTCACCGAGGGCGTCCCACCGGTGGAACCGGCCGACGCGGTTGACCGGATGTTGCGTTCCCTGGGGGTACCGGTCGACCAGGCGTCCTCCAACCTTCACGATCGGGCCGCGCTGTACCGCAGTGTGCTCGCCGACAAGCGGGTTCTGATCCTGCTGGACAATGCGGAGACCGAAGTCCAGGTGGAGCCGCTGTTACCGGCGGCACCGGGCTGCCTGGTCCTGGTGACCAGCCGGCGCCGGTTGGCGGGACTTGACGACGTGAACCCGATCTCGCTCGACCTGTTGCCGCTACCGGACGCCGTTGCCCTGTTCACCCGGATCGTCGGGGCGAACCGGCTCGTCAAAGAGGACCCGAGCAGCGTGGCACAGGTGGTCGAGTTGTGCGGTCAGCTGCCGCTGGCGATCCGGATCGCCGCCGCCAGGTTGCGTACCCGACCGTCCTGGAGTCTCGGCGATCTCGTCGAACGGCTGGGGGACCGCCGGCACCGACTGGCCGAGCTGCAGGCGGGCAACCGTAGCGTCACCGCCGCTGTCGACCTGTCGTACGAACACCTCACCGATGACCGGCGGCGGCTGTTCCGGTTGCTCGGGCTGTGCCCGGGGCCCGACATCGACGCCAGGGCCACCGCCGCACTCGCCGGTACCACACCGCACCACGCCAGGCGGCTACTCGACGACCTCCTGGACGTACACCTGCTTCAGCAGCGCAGCCCTGACCGGTACCGCGCCCACGACCTGCTGCGTGCCCACGCGGCCCAGACCTGTGCCGAGGAAGAGCCTGAGTCGGCACAGCGCTCGGCCCTGGCCCGGTTGTTCGACTGGTATCTGCACGCCGTGACATCGGCGATGAAACTGATCCGTCCCGACCGCCAACCGCAGGTGCCAGAGGTCGCCGCACCGGCAGCGCCGCTACCCCGGCTGCGAGATTTCGACGAGGCCATGGCGTGGCTGGAAGCCGAACGCCACAACCTGCTCGCCACCGTGCAGGACGCGGCCGCCCGTGGGTTCCACAACCACGCCTGGAAGATCCCGAACGTGCTGTACCGGTACTTCCACGTACGGGGCTACAACGACGACTGGATCGCGGCGAATCAGCTGGCCCTGGAGGCGACCCGGACCCTGGGCGATCTGCACGGCGAGGCCGAGATGCTGAACAAGCTCGGACTGTCGTACGTGCAGTCGGGCCGGTTCCGGGACGCACTGGCTCCCCTGGAGGGCGCCATCGCGCTGCACCGACAGCTCGGCGACCGGCAGGGCGAGGCCTTGACGGCGAGCAACCTCGGCATCGCGTGCTGGCAGTCCGGTCGCCGTACCGAAGCCGTTGACCACTTCCACGAGGCCCTGGCGTTCCTGGACGACGACAGCTCCTCCGAGGCCAGGATCATTCTGCCCAGGGTGTTGAACAACCTGGGGAAGGCGTACCTGCGGTTGGGGCGGCACGCCGAGGCTCTCGAGCATCTGCAGCGCGGGTTGGAGTTGCGCCGCCCGATCGGCGACCGCTTCGGCATCGCGGCGACCCTGGCCAACCTCGGCGTCCTCTACGCCCGGCTCGGACAGTACGAAAGGGCCCTGGAACATCTCGGTGAGGCACTGGAGATCCAGCGGGACCTCGGCCATCGCGATGGCCAGGTCGACACCCACATGGGTCTCGGCGAGGTATACGCGCGTCAGCGCCAGCACCACCGGGCCCGGCAGGAGTACGAGCGGGCGCTGACCCTGAACCGGCAGATCGGGCACCGGGTGCTCGAAGTGGAGGCGCTCAACGGGCTCGGCGAGGTCTGCCAGGCGGCCGGTGAACCCGGTGACGCTCGTAGCCAGCACACCGCCGCGTTGGCGGTCGCGGAGCACCTGGGCGATCACCACGAACGCGGCCGGGCTCACCACGGCATCGGTCGTTCACTGCTGGCCGAAGGCGATCACCTCCGGGCGCGGGACCAGCTCGACAAGGCGCTTGCGCTGTTCACCGAGCTCGATGCGCCCGAAGCCGAACAGGTACGCGCCAGCCTTACGGAGTTGGACCAGGGCGTACCAGCCTGATCGGGGTACGTCGCGGCGCCGGCCCGTGGCGGCGTTGCCCGCGGTGTCAGGTCCGGGCGGTGCCTGCGGGAGGCAGCCGGGATTGCGCCGACCAGGCATAGTCGTCGTCGATGCGGAATGACACGACTGACCGGCCCCAGGGCGGCGGGTGGAGGGCGTACCGGATGAGAACCTTCGCCGTGGTGGCGGTCGCCGGCGTACTGCTGGCGACGTCGGGTTGCACCGACGGGCCGGACGCGGAGTCGATCTCGGTGAGCAAACAGCCGGTGTGGGCCAGCTCCCAGCTCGGGATGAATCGTGTCAGCGGCGTGGCCATGGCGGATGACACCGCGGTTGTCTCCGGTCACGCACATTCGGAGAGGCTCGCCGCGGTGGACGGGGAGACCGGACGGGTCCGGTGGACCATCGACGACAAGGATCCGTTGCCCGGAGGCAAGGGTGCCAGGGCGCACGCTGGTTCTGGCTACGACGGCTTCCGTGACCCGTCAGGCGAGCCCCTGGTGGTACGCGACGGCGACGAATGGTCAGCGGTTGTGGGGTATTCGAGGACACGCACCACAGCGAAGGCCCGCGTTGAGGAACACGGGTTGGCGTTGGTGTCGGTCAATGATGGCGCTGTCGAGTGGCTCAGCCCGCCGTTGACGGCGGGTCGCGCGGAGGTGGATGACAACACCATCGGCGAGACCGTGGGCCTGCGGGGCATCGGACTCGGGGCGGTGGGTGGCGAAGTGGTGGTGGCGTCGCTGCGAGCCGAAGATGAAGGCGCCACCACGGAGGACCTTCGGATGGTCGCGTTGAGTACGTCCGACGGCCGGAAGTTGTGGGAGAAGACAGGCGTCTGGCCAGGGGCCGTCGCCGGCGACGTGGTGCTGGGGCACGTGCCGAAGCCAAGCGCACCGCTCACGTCCGCGTCCAGGGCGGCGGAGGGCTACCAGAACACGACCGTGGTGGCCTTCGACGCGGGCAGCGGTGAGCGGCGCTGGGACCTGGCGAAACGCTTCCCCCTGGCGCGCCTCGACACGGTCGCGGGGGATCTCGCGGTGGTCGACGCCGAGCCGGACCCCGATGCCGACACCGACACCAACTTCATGGACCACACCGTGATCGTGGACGTGGACACAGGGCGTACCGTTCATAAGTTCCGCTCCCTGGCGTCCTGCGACTCGGACGGTCGCGCGTTGATCGCGTGCAACGCCGTGGGCAGGGAAGGGCTCGCCACCATTCGGTCGACGGAACGCGAGGTCCGGTACTCGGCTGGCGCGGTCGACGGCGCGTCCAGCTGGTCCGTCACAGATGTGTGGAAGGGGCACGTGTTCATTGAGGCCGACGGCGCACACATCGTGGTGGATCGCGAAGGCCGGAGGATCGGCAGGGAGATGCCCGGCGAAGTGATGGCGATCTCCGGCCGGTACGCCGTGTTCGCCTCTCCCGGGGCTGACGGGAGCGATGCCCGGTGCGCGGGTTACAGGGTGTTCCGATGACGGCCCGGCCGGCGTTGCTCCTGTCTGTCGTACTGCTGGCCGTGACGGGATGTACGGGCGGGGCTGGCGCCGACTCCAGCGCGACCCGGGTCCCGGTCCCGGCTTCGACGGTGCGACCGACATCCGATGTGGAGCCGCTCCGGTTCGACAAGAAGCCGCTGTGGGACCGTACGACCAGCCACACCGGTGGTGAGGACTCCGCGCTGGACGAGATCAACGACTTCGAGCTGCTCGGTGACCAGCTGCTCTATGTCGGCGAGAAGCCCGACAGCCATGCGGCGCGAATCGTGGTCGCGGACGTGGCGACCGGCAAGGTGCGGTGGTCGTTGACCTCCGGCGAGTCGCTGGGCTCGGGCGCTGGGACCGCCGACCTGGGGGCGTCGATCTCGGCGCCCACGGTGGCGTGGGTCGGGGGCGCCTGGGTGGTCCTCGTCGGGTACCACAAGCGCAACGGTGCCGCGATGGAAGAGGGAGTGGCCGCGCTGTGGGGGGCGCGCGGCAGCGTCCGCTGGAAGATCCCGGTGCTTGCGGACAACCGTCGTGGTGGTGACACCAGGAACAACGACTGGTACAGCACGTACATCGGGTCGACGGACGGCAGGACGCTGCTCGTCGACGTGACGACGTTCAAGCCGGACGACGGCACCACCAGCAGCACTGTGGCGTATGACCTGACCACCCAGAAGAAGTTGTGGGAGGCACCAGGGATCGACCCGTGGACCGTGCAGGGCGACACCGTGTACGGCGAGAAGCCGAAACCCGGCTCCCGCGACGTGCCCGATGACCGCGGCGAGGAGGACGCCGTGGTGGTCGCTCTCGACGCGAAGACCGGCAAGCGGAAATGGGATCTCGGGAAGCGGTATCCGACGTCCCACATGCGACGTGCCACCGATGAACTCCTCGTGGTGGCTGTCGAGGACGGGGCGGTCTTTCTGGATCCCGATTCCGGCCGGAAGCTCGCCCACCTGGGCAAAGAGATCGAATGGTGTGGAGATCAGACCGGCTTCGTCGTGTGCAGCGTGGGCGAGGACCACGCACCGGACCTGGTCACCGCGCGTCGTACCGGCGCCAAGGTCACTGTGACCCAGTTGCTGGACACCGGCGGAGGAGACCTGCGCCGGGTGTGGAAAGACTGGCTGGTGGTCGCGCGGTTCAACCGGGAATTCACATGCACCCTGCTGGACCGTTCGGGTCGCAGGGTCGGCACAAAGCTTCCCGGCTGTATCGGCGCGATCGACGAGCATCACGTGGTCCTCTACCGGGGGCGTACCGACATCGGCTCTGATGTGGAGTTCGCGGTGCACCGACTGGCCGGGTAGCCGCCGAACCGGATGCACGGCAAGTCGGGCCCGTGGGTCGTCATCGTTGATGTCGCTTGCCGTGGAGCGCGTCGAGCCGCCGGGTCAGGAAGGCTGCCTCGGCGGCGTTGTCGCTCAGCAGCAGGGCCTCCTGGTACGCCGCCACCGCCTCCTCGGTACGCCCCAGTCTCCGGAACAGGTCCGCTCGGGTCGCCGCCAGGTACGGGTACGTGGCGAGGACCGGTTCACCGGCGAGCTGGTCGGTGGCGTGCAACGCCGCCTCGGGCCCGTGTACGAACGACACGGCCACCGCACGGTTGAGTGTCACGACCGGGGTCGGCCAGCGCCTCAGGAGGAGGTCGTAGAGGCCGAGGAGCTGTGGCCAGTCGGTGTCCTCCCAGCGCGGCGCCTGGCCGTGTACGGCGGCGATGGCCGCCATCAGCGCGTACCGGCCGGCGGGTGGCCGTGCCAGGGCCTGGCGTACGAGTCGCAGCCCTTCGTCGATCCCGGCGCGGTCCCACAGGCCGCGATCCTGGTGCTCCATGAGGATCAGCTCGCCGCTGTGGGAGACCCGCGCCGGGCGCCGGGCTTCGGTCAGCCGCAGCAGCGCGAGCAGGCCTTTCACCTCGGCGGCGTCCGGCAGCAGTACGTGCATCATCGTCGCCAGGTCGAGTGCCCGTGCCGCGAGGTCCCCGCGTACCAGTTCGTCCCCCGATGTGGCGGTGTAGCCGGAGGAGTAGAGCAGGTGGACGGCGTCGAGTACGACGCCGACCCGTTCCGGCAGCTCCGGCTGCCTCGGCACCCGGTACGGGATCCGCGCCTCGGCGATCTTCTTCTTCGCGCGGGTGATCCGTGCCTGCATCGTGGGCTCCTTGACCAGGAAGGCGCGGGCCACCTCAGCGGAGGTCAGTCCGCAGACCAGGCGCAGGGTCAACGCGAGCTGCGCCTCGGGGGACAGCGCCGGATGGCAGCAGGTGAAGATCAACCGGAGCCGGTCGTCGGGGAAATCCGCGATGGCCCCGCCGCTGTCGCCTTTGTTGCCGCCAGGGCCGATGTTCCCGCCAGGGCCGAGCGCGTCCACCTCGGCGGCTTCGGAGGCGTCCGTGACCAGCAACGGGATCTTGCGGGCGAGGTTGGCCGCCCGTCGCCGTTGCTCCAGGGCTCGGCGGGTGGCCACTGTGGTGAGCCAGGCGGCGGGATTGCGGGGGACGCCGTCAACGGACCAGTGCGTGAGAGCCCGCGCGTACGCGTCCTGGACGCAGTCCTCAGCGAGGTCGAGGTCGCGGGCGACCCTCGCGGCCGCCGCGAGGACGTACGCCCACTCCTCGCGGTGGGCCCTGGCGACGGCGCTCGCTACCTGGTCGGGGCGGGCTCCGGGCGAGTCGTGGGCGGGCTCGTCCGCCGATGCGCGGCCGTCCGGCCGGTCAACTGGTGGGTGCCCGGGCCCGCCGTCCGGCTGGTCTGCCGGTGGGCCGCCGGCAGAGCGGTGGTGGCCGGTATCCACTGCTCAGCCGGAGACCATGGGACGTACCTCGACGCCGCCGAAGCGCGCTGGGACGTGCTTGGCGATCTCCATGGCCTCGTCCAGGTCGGCGGCTTCGACGACGTAGTACCCGCCGAGCACCTCCTTCGTCTCCGCGAAGGTCCCGTCCGTCACGGTCGTCGTACCGTCGCTGTGGTGCCGGATTGACGTGGCGGTGGCCCCGTTGGTGAGCTGAGCGCCGCCCCGCAGCGCGTACCCGTACTTCTCCGCGAACGTAGCGTGGTGCCGCAGCTCCTCGTCGACGACGGACGCGTCGGCGCCGGCCAGCTCGGCTTCGTTGTCGTAGATCATGATCAGGTAGTTCGCCACGGTGGTCATCCCTTCGATGGACGTTCTGGGGTCCTCACTACTTACGATGCTCGAGCCGGCGCCGGATCGACACCGGCCACCGATTTTCCCGGGAGACTGCCGTACCCGAGTAGGGTCCCGGTCGTGGCTGAAGGTGGGCCGGACGTGGTGGCGGCGCGGGGGCGGATGCGTAGCCGCGGCAAGGTCAAGCGCGAGCTGGCGGACCTGCCGGGCCGGGTGAGCCCGGACGAGACGGGGCAGCGGGCGGTGAACGAGACGTGGGCGCCGACCCCGACGGTGACGCCGATGGCTGAGGCGACGTACCGGGACGGAGCGGTTCCGGTGATCGCGAAGCCGACCAGGACCGCCAGCACCAGCGCCGGGTAGCCGGTCATTTCGGGCTCAGTACGGCCCACTTCGGGAGTACGTCGAGCCGCAGCGCCACGCAGGTCTTCCGAGCCGGTACGGCACCGGGCGTACGCCCCGCGGGAGCCCGTACGCCGACCGGGGTAGCCGCGGTTCCGCTCGCTGAGGGACGCGGCACGCCGGATCCCGGCAACACACTGCGTTCCGGTTCGCATGGGCCGTACCGGACGGTCCGCTTTGATGACGGAAGGGGCCACGATGGCTTCCCTCACGAGCGCCGGACGTCGACACCTGGGTGTGCTGGCGGGGGCGTTGTT
>JBOGDK010000203.1:0-8305 GCA_050701795.1 Micromonosporaceae bacterium | reverse complement strand
GGCTCGACCTGATCGCCGCACACCAGGTGAACCACGCGTGGTGCCCCAACTTCGGCTACCGGCTGGTGACCGAGGCGCTGGCCGAGACGCCCGGCCGTACCTGGGACCTGTCGTCGGTACGGACACTGGTCAGCGGCGGGGAGCAGATCACCGTACCGGTGATGACCAGGTTCCTGGAGGCGGTGGAGCCGTTCGGGGTCGGCGCGGCGGCGTTCCGGCCCGCCTGGGGGATGACGGAGACCTGCACCGCGATCACGTTCGCGCGGTACGACGACCCCCGGACGGTACGCCGGATCCGTACCAGCAGCATGAGCGGAGACCTGCGGTGGGCCGCGGACGACTCCGACGGATCGGTCACCCTGGTCAGCGTCGGTGAGCCGGCGCCCGGAGCCTCGTTACGGGTGGTAAACCCGAACCACGAGGTGGTGCCGGAGGGCCGGATCGGTCGGCTCCAGGTGAAGTCCACCCGGATAACGCCCGGCTACCTCCAGAACCCGGACGCCAACCGTGAGGCGTTCCCGACGGGTGACGGCTGGTTCGACACCGGCGACCTCGCCTTCGTCACCGACGGTCAGGTCGTGATCACCGGCCGGGAAACCGATCGGATCGTCCTCAATGGACAGAATCACTACGCGATGGCGATCGAGGAGCTCGCCCGCGAGGCGCCCGGAGTGGTTTCCGGGCTGGTCGCCGCGTGTGGCCTGCCGGACCCGGACACCGGCACCGAACGGCTCGCCGTCTGCTTCGCGACAGCCGGCCACCGGGACGTGACGGACACCGCCAGGCAGATCCGGGAGCTGCTGTTCTCCCGGCTCGGGCTGACCGCGATGGCGGTCGCGGTGCCGGATCAGGAGTTCCCGCGTACCCCGAGCGGCAAGGTGCGGCGGTCGGAGTTGCGTGCCCGGCTGCTCGCCGGAGAACTCACCGAGCCACCACGACCGGCTCCGCCCGCGGCCACGACACAGAACCTTCCCTCGGTGGTACGCGCCACCTTCCGCGACCTGCTCGGTGGTCCGGTTGACGATCAGGCGCCCTTCTACGAACTCGGTGTCGACTCGGTGACGCTGGTACGGATCCACCACCAGCTACAGCATCGCCTCGGGTACGAGTTCTCCCGCGCGGCGATGTTCGAACACCCGTCCATCGCCGCGCTGACCAGCCATCTCACCACTGTGGAGGTACGCCGCGACCGCCGCCCGGATCCCGTATCGGCACCGTCCACAGGGATATCCACAACCGACAGCCGGATCGCCATCGTCGGAATGGCCGCCCGGTTTCCCGGTGCCGAGAACATCGCGGACTACTGGTCGAACCTGCGCGAAGGGGTACGCAGCGTACGTCGTTTCACCGCCGGCGAGCTGGCGGCCGCGGGGGTACCGGCGGATGCGACGTTGGTGCCGGTCAGCGGCGTACTGTCGGATGTGGACGGATTCGACGCCGGGTTCTTCGGGATCAGCCCGCGGGAAGCCGAGCTGACGGACCCGGCGCAGCGGCTGTTCCTCGAAACCTGCTACCACGCCCTGGAGCACTCCGGGTACGCCGGCGCCACCACCGACCGGATCGGGGTGTACGCCGGTTCCGGCATGAACCTGTACACCCACCAGAACTACCTGCTCAACAACCTGATGCCGACAGCGGGGCTCGTGGCGGCACCGGGCCCGGTGCCGACATCCGGCCTCGCCCCGGGATCGTCCGGGGCCGACGCGGACCCGGTCACCGCGATGCAGATCGCGATGGGCAATCAGCCCGACTTCTTCGCCACCCGGGTGGCGTACCGGCTGGGGCTCACCGGGCCCGCCGTCGGGGTGCAGACCGCCTGCTCCACGTCACTGGTCGCGGTGCACCTGGCCTGCCAGGCCATCCTGGCCGGCGACACCGACCTGGCCCTCGCCGGCGCCGCCGCGGTGCACGTACCGCAGGTCACCGGATACCGGCACAGCCCGGGCTCGATCCTGTCGGCCACCGGCGAATGCCGGGCGTTCGACGCCGACGCCGACGGTACGGTCGGCGGCAACGGAGTCGCCGCGGTCCTGCTCAAGCGCCTGGACCGGGCGCTGGCCGACGGCGACACCATCCACGCCGTGATCCTGGGCTCCGCGGTGAACAACGACGGCCGCTCCAAGGTCGGCTTCACCGCGCCCAGCGTGTCCGGGCAGGTGGACGCGCTGAGCCGGGCGCTGGACCGTTCCGGCGTACCGGCGGAGACGATCACGTACCTGGAGGCGCACGGCACCGGCACCCCGCTCGGCGACCCGATCGAGTTCCGGGCGCTGACCCAGGCGGTACGCCGCCGTACCGACCAGGTGGGGTTCTGCAACCTCGGCTCGGTGAAGCCGAACATCGGCCACCTCGACAGTTGCGCGGGCATGGCGGGGCTGATCAAGACCGTCCTGATGCTGCGGGAGGGCACCCTGGTGCCGCAGGTCAACTTCGACCGCCCGAACCCGGAGCTGGACCTGGCCGGCAGCCCGTTCGTGATCGGCACCGAACGCCGCCCCTGGCCGGCGGACGAAGCGCCACGCCGCGCCGCCGTGGGCGCCCTGGGCGTGGGCGGCACCAACGCGTACGTCGTGCTGGAAGAGCCACCCTCCGCCAGCCACCCTGATCTCGGGGACGCTGCCGGGGTGCTGCCGTTGTCAGCCGCCGACCCGGCCGCCCTGGACGCGCTGCGTACGTCACTGCGGGACCACCTCGCCGAACACCCGGAGGTACGTACCGCCGACCTGCTCGCCACCACCGGCGCCGGACGGCCGCACCTGCCGTACCGGCTCGCGGTCCTCGGCGACACCGTCGAGGAGCTGGCCGAAGCGCTGGATGCCACCGCCGTCAGCGACCAGCCTGCGTCACCACCAGGCGGCACGGCGTTCGGCTACACCGGCCAGGGTGCCGCCCGGTACGGCATGGCGGCCCCGCTCTACGCCGCGTTCCCGGTGTTCCGGGAGGTGCTCGACGAAGCGGAGCAGGCATACCGGGAGGCCACCGGGCGCAGCCTGCTGACCCCCCTGCTGACCAGCGGCGACACCGACGAGCTGTGGCCCACCGACACCGCCCAGCCAGCGTTGTTCAGCTACCAGGCGGCACTGTCCGCACTCTGGCGGCGGTACGGCGTCGCCCCCGAGCTGGTGTTCGGGCACAGCGTCGGCGAGTACGCCGCCCTGTACGCCGCCGGCGCCCTCTCATTGGCCGACGGGGTACGACTGGCCGCTGCCCGGGGCGAGTTGATGCAGCGCACGGCGGCGGGCGCGATGGTGTCCGCACTGGTGGATCAGGCCACCGCCGATGACCTCACCGACCGGTACGCCGTCGAGATCGCCGCGCTGAACGGCCCTGCCGGGTACGTACTGACCGGCGCCACGGACGAGGTGGCACGGCTGGCCGAGCGGCTGGACCGTACCGGGGTGGTGTGGCAGCGGTTGCCGGTCGACCGGGCATTCCACAGTGCCCTGCTCGATCCGGTCCTCGACGAGTTCGCCACCCGGGCCGCCGGTGTGCCCGTCCAGCCGCTGCGGGTGCCACTGGTGAGCACCCTGTCCGGCGAGGTGATGCCGGCCGGGTCCGTGGTCGACGCCGACTACCTGCGGCGGCAGATGCGTCAGCGGGTACGGTTCTCCGACGCCGCGAACACGCTTCGGGAGCAGGGCTGCCGGAGGGTGCTGGAGCTCGGCCCGGACCGGGTGCTCAGCGCCATCGGGCGCCGCGCCGTACCGGCACTGACCTGGATTCCGGCGCAACGTCGCGACACCGACCCGGTACCCGCGACCTGGCTGGCCATCGCCGACCTGTACCGGGACGGCGAACAGATCGACTGGAGCACGATGAGCGACGGCGGACGCCGGATCCCGCTACCCGGATACCCGTTCCAGCGCACCCGCCACTGGGTCTCCGGTACGGCGGACACCCCGGAACCGCCGCCCCGGGACGACCCGTCCGAGGAGATCCTCGCGTTGGTACGCGAGACCACCGCGGGCCAGCTCGGCATCGCGCCCGACGAGGTGGCCCCCGACCGTACGTTCATCGACCTGGGCGCCGACTCGCTGTCGATGCTGCGGGTGGTGCAGCACGTACGGCAGCGGTTCGGTGTCTCGATCGGGGTACGGGAGCTGTTCACCGGGGCCGACACTCCGCGACAGCTCGCCGCCCTGGTCAGCGACCGTAAACCCGCGGAACCGGCAGCGGTGACACCGGAACTGCCCCGTCAGGTCGCTCGGGGGGTGGTTCCGACCCCGACGACCGGAGCAGCGCCACCGGTCAGGAACCCGGCGGACCCGTCAGGTGTCGTTGACCCGCCAGGGCGCCCGGGCGGGCAGCCTCCAGGACGCCCGGGCCAGTCGTCCGGCAGCCCGGACCGGCCGGTGAGCGGATCGGCGGCGGGGGCGATACCGGGGTCCGATGCCGCTGCGCTGGTGGCGCGGCAGTTGGAGATCACCGACCGGATGGTGGAGCAGGTCACCGCGCTGATGCGGGATCAGCTCGCGGCGCTCGGGCGACCGCAGGAGGCCGCCGCTGCATCAGCTGCGACCCGATCGGCGAGCGCCCCACCGGCCGCCGCCCCGGCGCTCACTGCCCCTGCGGTCGCTGCCCCTGCGGCCACAGCCCAGGCGGGGGTGACCAGCACGGCCGCCACCCCGGCGGTCAGAGCACCGGCGGTCACCGCCCCGGCGGGGGTCACCAGCACGGCCGCGATCGCCACCAGGCAGGAGCGGGTCGTCGTACCCCCACTGGAAGCGATCTCGGCAGGGCCAGAGCCGGTGCCCGGGACCGCGCGGTGTGAGTTCAGCGTGTACTTCTTCGGCGACTACCCGGACGCCGACCAGCGCGACCAGTACCAGATGATCATCGACGCCAGCCGGTTCGCCGACCAGCACGGATTCCACGCGGTGTGGCTGCCGGAACGGCACTTCCACTCGTTCGGCGGGCTGTTCCCGAACCCCGTGGTGCTCGCCTCCGCGCTGGCCCGGGAGACCGAACGGATCCGGCTGCACGCCGGATCGGTGGTGCTACCGCTGCACCACCCCGCCCGGGTTACCGAAGAGTGGGCCGTGGTGGACAACCTGTCGAACGGACGGGTCGGGCTCTGCGTCGCCAGCGGCTGGCACGCCAACGACTTCGCACTCAACCCCGACGCGTACGGCAGCCACCGCGACCTGATGTACCAGCACCTGGGCACGGTACGGGCGCTGTGGTCCGGCGAGGAGGTGCCGCTGCGTACCGGCAGTGGCGAGACGACCCCGCTGAAGGTGTATCCGCGCCCGGTGCAGCAGATGCCGCCGATGTACGCCGCCGTGGTGTCCAATCCGGACTCCTACCGGCTCGCCGCCGAGCACGACCTCGGAGTGGTCACCAACCTGATGGCCCAGACCCCGGAGCAGCTCGCCGGCAACATCGCGCTGTACCGGCGTACCCGCGCCGAGCACGGCCGGGACCCGGACGCCGGGCGGGTGGTGCTGTTGCTGCACACGTACCTCGGCGAGACCGTCGAGGCGGCGAGGGCGGAGGCGTACCAGCCGTTCTGCGACTACCTGCGCTCGTCGTTGTCGCTGTTCGGGCAGGTCACCAACAGCCTCGGATTCCGGATCGACGCCGACACCCCGGAGCAGGACGTGGAGTTCCTGCTGGAGCAGGCCTACCAGCGGTACTGCGACGGCCGGGCGCTGATCGGGACCGTCGACGGCACGTCCGAGCTGATCGAACCGCTGCTCGCGGCCGGGGTGAACGAGATCGCCTGCTTCATGGACTTCGGGCTCCCTGCCGGGAACATCATGACCTCCCTGCCGTTGGTCGATACCCTGCGGCAGCGCTTCGCCGCACCAGCCGACACCGCGCCGCCCGCGCCAGCCGACACCGCGCCGGCCGCACGGGCCGCGCCGGAGGACCCGGTGGACACGGCTCCCTTGTCGGCGGCGCAGCGCGGGATCTGGTTCTCCGAGCAGCTGCACCCTGGGCTCGCCAGCTATCACGAACCGAAGGCGATCCGGCTGGACGGCCAGCTCGACGTCAAAGCACTCCGGTACGCGCTGCGCCAGGTGGCGGTACGGCACGCCGCGCTCCGTACGGTGTTCCGCGACGTCGCCGGCCGCCCCGAACAGGTCGTACTGCCCACTGTGGACACCGACTGCCCGCTGGTCGAGTGGCACGACATGACCGAGGAGGAGGCGGTACGCACCACGCTGCGGGAGTTCGGGGAGCACCTCTTCAACCTGGCCGAGGGGCCACTGTGGCGGGTACGACTGATCCAGCTGTCCCCCGAGCGGCACGTGCTGTTCCTGCTCGCCCATCACATCGTCTTCGACTCGCTGTCCACGGTGGTGTTCACCCGGGATCTCGCGGCGTACTACCGGGCGTGGCCGGAGCAGCCAGGCGACCTGCCGGAGCTGCCGATCAGCTACCCGGAACACGTACGGCAACGGCACCCGGACGCCGAGACCACCGAGCGGGACCTGCGGTACTGGCGTACCACCTTGGAGGGCGCACCGCCGTTGCGGCTGCCCACCGACCGGCCCCGGCCCGCCGAGCCCTCGGGACGGGGCGCCGCCGTCACCCACCAGCTCGACGCGGCGCTGACCCGGGACCTCGGCCGGTTCAGCAAGCGGCACCGGGTCACCCCGTTCATGACGCTGTTGGCCGCGGTGGCAGCGGTGCTGGGCCGGTTCAGCGGGCAGCGCGACGTCGTGGTCGGTACGGCGCTGACGAACCGCCCACCCGGGACCGAGGACCTGATCGGGCTGTTCCTGGACTCCGTACCGCTGCGGATCGACCTGTCCGGGGAGCCGTCGCTGGGCGAGCTGGTGCAGCGGGTACGTGAGACCAGCACCGAAGCGTTCGACCACGCCCAGGTCGGCTTCGACGAACTGGTCAGCGCGGTGAACCCGACCCGGGACGTGGGCCGCAACCCGCTGTTCGGGGTGCTCGTGGAGTACGAACGGGTCACCGGGATCGACTTCGATCCGCCCCGGCTTCAGGCGACGCTGACCGACGTACCGAGTGACCGGGCCCCGCTGGACCTCACCTGGTATCTGTCCCACCACGAGAACCGGGTCGACTTCGCACTGGAGTACGACACCGACCTGTTCGACGAGCCGACGGTACGCCGCCTGTTGGAGTACGTGGAGGCGCTGCTCCGCCGCGCGGTCGCCGACCAGGCGCAACGGCTGGCGGCGCTGACCGCGCCGATCGACCGGGACCGTGCGGCACTGTCGGAGTGGGCGGGCAGCGTCACGAACGGGCAGACCGGTTGCCTGCACGACCTGTTCGAACGGCAGGCCGCCGCCACCCCGGACGCGGTGGCCCTACGGTACGGCGACCGTGACGTCAGCTACGCCGAGCTGGACCGGCTCGGCAACCAGCTGGCGTGGCGACTGCACGAACGGGGGGTACGCCCGGACGACATCGTCGCGATCTGCCTGCCCCGCGGGATCGACCAGATCGCGGCGGTGCTCGGGGTGTTGAAAGCGGGGGCGGCGTACCTTCCGCTGGACACCGCGCTACCAGAGTCACGGATGGCCTACCTGGTCTCCGACAGCGGTGCCGGCACCCTGATCGGCGACGATGACGCGCTGGCGAAACGGCTGCGGGTGCCGCTGATGCCCCCGGTGGAACCCGCACCGGACTCCCCCGCCGCGACCACCGCCACCCCGGCCGGATCCGCGCCGGACTCCCGGGCCGCCACCCCGCCGCCGCGCACCACCGGGCTGGACAATCTGGCGTACTGCATCTACACGTCCGGCTCGACCGGCAACCCGAAAGGCGTGGCGGTGCCGCACCGCGGCCCGGCGAACCTGATCACCTGGTATCTGGCCAACCGGCCCACGCTGCGCACCATGCAGTGGGTGTCGATCGGCTTCGACATCAGCGTCCAGGAGATCTTCACCGCGCTGGCCTCCGGTGCCACCCTGGTGCTGATCGGCGAGCAGGAACGGTACGAGCCGGCGTCGGTGGCGCAGACCGTACGGCGGCACGGAGTGGAACGGCTGATCATGACGTACACGGCGTTGCGCTCCTTGATGGACAGTGACCCGGAGATGCCGTCACTGCGGGAGCTGATCTCTGTGGGCGAGCCACTGGAGCTGACCCCCAGGATCCGCCGGTTCCTCGCCCGCCACCCGGATTGCGGGTTGTTCAACGAGTACGGCCCCACCGAGGCGTCGATCATCGTGACCAGCCACACCGTCGACCCGGACGCGGCTGACCGGCCCCCGATCGGGCGGCCGATCGCCAACGTGGTCGCGCGGGTGCTGGACGAACGGCGACGGCCGGTCCCGGTCGGAGTGGTGGGCGAACTGTGCCTCGGCGGCGCCTGCCTCGCCCG
>JBOGDK010000202.1:0-8344 GCA_050701795.1 Micromonosporaceae bacterium | reverse complement strand
TGCCCGGCCTCTTGGGTATGCCGAAGCGACAGCTCGGCCGACTTGGTACGGAACACGTTCATCGTGTGCCCCCCACGCCTCTCGTAGCGACCCCACGTGGTAGCGGTGTGAGCTCCGCCTCTGAGCCTAGAACGGTTCACGTCAGGTGGCACTGTGGGTGGAGCCAGGCACGTCCGGTCGGTGGACAGATCGCGGCGTTCGGCGGTGCCTTCGTCCTGCTCATCTCACCTAGCGTGAGGTTCGGAGGTGGTGGCAATGTTGTCAGAGGCACCGATTTACGCGACCATTCCGACTCGGGACTTCGACCGGGCGAAGCACTTCTACCGGGACACACTCGGGCTCAAGGTCGACGAGGAGTCCGCCGACGGCGTCGCGTTCGAATGCGCCGGTACCCGGCTCTACGTATTTCCGACGCACAGCGACCAGATGGCCGGGCACACCCTCGCGAGCTGGGAGGTGTCCGACCTCGATGCCGAGATGGCGGACCTGCGGGCCCGTGGGGTCATGTTCGAGGAGTACGACCTACCCGGGCTGAAGACCCAGAACGGTGTCGCCGAGCTGGGCAACATCCGCGGCGCGTGGTTCAAGGACAGCGAAGGCAACATCCTCGCGGTGACAACGCGCCAGCCGTAGCGCGGGCTCTGGTGGCCAGCGTCCGCCTCGGCGCGCTGGCCCGCAGAGCGAGCGACCACCTCGGCGAGCCGGCCGGCAGGGTGCTCTGGGCTCGCCGAGGTAGGTACGAGGGCGCGGGGAGCTAAGATCCGGCACGTGTCTGACGAAGGCGCTGCCGCGGCCGAGGACGAGCGCAACATCCGGATCCACCTCAGTGCGAAAGCCACACTGAAGGCGGTACGTGTCGACGGCGGATTTCACATCCTGGTGGGTGATGACGTGGAGATCCGGGGCGTCACCCCGGAACACATGAGGTCGCTCGTGGGGTCGGTGATGGACGCCTATCTCCCCGCGGGGATGGCCAGCCGGTTCCTGAACAGCTGGGGAAACCTGGGCAAGCGCCGGACAGACCGTGACTCGGGCCCGGCAGTCCGCGGCTCGGGCCCGGGTGCTGCTGATCCGGGCCCGAATGTCCGTGATGCCGGCCCGGAGGACCGCCCGGGCCGGCCGGAGGGTCCGCCCGAGGAGTGAGCGAGCCGGGGCCCGACCACCGGTGATCACTCACCGCAGCGACGATGCCCCCCGCAGTCGCCGTACCCCCGACCCCGGTGCGCCCTTGCGCGGCTGGCGGGCGTTACTCGCCGTGTCCGGTACGGCCGTTTCGCCACCGGAATGTAGTTATCTGCCACGTACGCACAGTGAAACGTGTCCGCCATACAGCCGTTCCCATCTCGAAACGGTTACGGAGCGGTACCCCGTGTGCAAGTTCTGCCTGACACTGAGGCCCCCAAGGGCGAGGATCGTCACGTAGCGGTTCTGGCCCCCCACGCGGCGCCGTCGAAGGATCACGCAGCCACCGCCCCGGATGCTGTGCCGACGACCCCGAGCGGGCCACCCCAAGACGAGTACCTGCCCAAGGACTACGAATCGGGAGATGCGATGGCCGAGGTCGTCCTCCAAGGTGTCGGCAAGATCTACGCCGATGGCACACGCGCAGTTGACGACCTCAATCTGGAGGTCGTCAACGGTGAGTTCCTCGTACTGGTCGGGCCGTCCGGCTGTGGCAAGACCACCGCGTTGCGGATGGTGGCCGGCCTGGAGGACATCAGCGAGGGAGTGGTCAGCATCGGCGGCCGACCGGTGAACCGGGTGCCCTCCCGGGACCGCGATGTGGCGATGGTGTTCCAGAGCTACGCGCTCTACCCGCACCTCGACGTGTACGAGAACATCGCCTTCGGGCTGCGGCTGCGGAAACTGCCGAGGCAGGAGATCGACAAGCGGGTCAAGCGGGCGGCGGAGACCCTCGGGTTGGGGGATTTCCTGCGTCGCAAACCGCGTGCGCTCTCCGGGGGTCAACGGCAGCGGGTCGCGATGGGCCGCGCCATCGTCCGTGAGCCGGCCGCGTTCCTGATGGACGAGCCGCTGTCGAACCTGGACGCCAAGCTGCGGGTCCAGATGCGCGCGGAGATCGCCCGGATCCAGCGGGATCTCGGGGTCACCACGATCTACGTGACACACGACCAGACCGAGGCGATGACGCTCGGCGACCGGGTCGCGGTGATGAAGAAGGGCTTGCTGCAGCAGGTCGCGCCGCCCCAGGAGCTGTACGACCACCCCGCCAACCTCTTCGTCGCCGGCTTCATCGGGTCGCCCGCAATGAACCTGATGCAGGGTGTGTTCACCCAGAACGGCGACGGCAGCCTCACCCTCGACCTGGGCACTCAGAAGGTCGCGGTCTCGGAAACCCTGCTGCGGGTACGGCCGGCGGTGCGCTCGTACCTGGGCCGGCCGGTCGCCGTCGGGATCCGGCCGGAGGACATGGAGGATGCGGCGATCGCCTCCGGGGCGAACCGCGCGGTGCTGGAGTCGACCGCGGACCTCGTGGAGGCGCTGGGTTCTGATCTTCTGGTCCACTTCGGACTCGATGTGCAGCCTGTGGTCACTGAAGACACCAAGGAGCTGGCGCGCGACGCCGGCGATGACGCGGGGAGACACCGCGGCCAACAGACAGATCTGGTGGCGCGGTTCAACCCCCGGTCGCAGGTACGGGTTGCCAGGCAGATCTCCGTCGCGGTCGACACGGAGCGACTGCACGTGTTCGACCTGGCGACCGGCCAGTCGGTCTGGGGCAACGAGGCCCACGCCGCCGCAGGCTCCCCGTCCGTGACGGGGTAAGCACGGGGTCGCGGCTGCTGCCGTACGTCGTGCGCTGAACACCTATGAGGAGGAGCAGGATGACCCGGAAGTTGCGAGGCATCGGCGTCACGCTCGCCGCCGTTGCCCTCGTTGCCGCTGGTTGTGGCGGTAGCGAAGACGGCGGGGGTGGACCCGCGGAAGGCTCGCTCGAAGGCGAGACCGTGAAGGTCACCGCTGTCTGGTCGGGCGCCGAGCAGGAAAAGTTCAAGAAGGTTCTGGACGCGTTCGAAGAGCAGACCGGTGCCGAGGTGAGCTACACGTCGGCCGGTGACGACATCGCGACCGTGCTGGGTACGGCGGTCAAGGGTAATGAACCGCCGGACGTCGCGGTGCTGCCGCAGCCGGGTCTGATGAACGACCTGGCCAAGGACGGCTCCCTGAAGCCGGTGAACAGCCAGGTCGACAAGGCCATCACCGAGAACTACGCCAAGATCTGGAAGACCCTTGGCACCTCGGACGGCAAGCTCTACGGCGTCTGGGTGAAGGCCGCCAACAAGTCCCTGATGTGGTACGACACCAAGGCGTTCGAGGACGCCGGGGTGGAGGCGCCGCGTACCTGGGACGAGCTCAACACCACGATGTCGACGATCTCCGACTCGGGGCTGACCCCGTTGTCGGTGGCCGGCGCGGACGGCTGGACCCTGACCGACTGGTTCGAGAACGTGTACCTGCGGGTCGCGGGCCCGGAGATGTACGACAAGCTGTCCAAGCACGAGATCAAGTGGACCGATCCCACGGTCAAGGAGACCCTCAAGGTCCTCGGCGAGCTGTGGGGCGGCGAGAACATCGTGGCCGGTGGTCCGAAGGGCGCGCTGCAGACCAAGTTCGAGGCCTCGGTCGCCAACGTCTTCGGTGACAACCCGAAGGCCGCGATCGTCTTCGAAGGTGACTTCGTGGGCGGTGTGATCGGCTCGGAGTCCGAGGCGAAGGTCGGCGAGACCGCGAAGTTCTTCGACTTCCCCGCTATCGACGGCTCGGAGAAGTCAGTGGTCGGTGCCGGTGACGTCGCGGTGGCCATGAAGGACACCAAGGGAGCCCAGGGCCTGCTGGAGTACCTCGCCACTCCGGAGGCTGCCGAAGTGTGGGCCAAGGAGGGCGGCTTCGTATCGCCCAACAAGAACGTCGACATGCAGGCGTACGCGGACGAGCCGACCCGGGCGATCGCGAAGGCGGTCATCGAGTCCGGCGACTCGTTCCGGTTCGACATGTCCGACCTGCAGCCAGCTGCGTTCGGGGCAACGGTCGGTAAGGGCATGTGGAAGACCTTGCAGGACTTCCTCGGTAATCCCACCAGCATCGATGCGACCGCTTCGAAGCTGGAGGCAGATGCCGCGAAGGCGTACGGAGGGAACTAGATGACGCACCCGGGAGAGGCCGCCGCCGGCGCTGCACACCAGCGTCCCGAAACTGGCGGTCCGGAGAACGCGGGACCAGGCGGCGGCCGCTCCCGGGTAGCGGGGCCGGCGGCCACTGCGGCGACCGCCGGGGCGGCTGACGCTGTCAGCGGCCCGGCGCCGGATGAGAACAAAGGGCTGCGCGGCACTGGGATGATCACCGCGTTGTTCCTGGCCCCGGCGCTGCTGGTGCTGGCAGTGCTGGTGGTCTATCCGATCATCTATACGGCGATCCGCAGCTTGTTCGACAAAGACGGCGAGTTCGTCGCGCTCGACAACTACGCCGAGATGTTCGAGTTCACGATCGATTCCGACTCGCTTATGACGTTGCTCTGGCTGGCGGTGATCAGCGCGGTGGTCACCGCGATCGCGATGGCCTTGTCGGTGCGGAGTGGACGTACCACCTGGTCGGCGGCGATCAAGTGGATCGTGGGCGTACCACTGGCTGTCTTCCTGCTCGTCAGCGTGTTCCTGGTGCAGTCGGACTCGTCGACGTTCACGGCGATCAAGAACAACGTCATCTGGGTGATCGTCGCCCCGACCGTGGTGACCGCGCTCGGGCTGGTGTTCGCCGTACTCACCGAACGGGTGAAGTGGTCGACCGCGTTCAAGGTGGTCGTCTTCATGCCGATGGCGATCTCGTTCCTGGCCGCCGGTGTGACGTTCAAGATGGTCTACGACCAGGACCCCGACATCGGCGTCGCGAACGCTGTCGCGGTCACGGTGCACGACACCTTCGTGGAGCCGGCGCCGTATCCGGGCGCCCGGAGCAGGCCCCCCGCCGCGAAGATGGACGGTCCGGGCGCCGCGGTGGTGAAGAACAAGGACGGCTCGTTCCAGACCCGGAACGCGATCGTGGCCGGCCAGCCGGCATACATCCCGCTCGTCGCGGTCAAGGACGAACAACTGCCTCCCGACGCGGAGGACGCCGACCCGGAGGTTCCCGACCGTGGCCTGTCCGGCGTGGTCTGGCGGGACTTCCAGAAGGGCGGCGCGAAAACGCTCGGCGGTATCGACCCGGGTGAAATGGGTCTGGGTGGACTCCAGGTCGAGGCGATTCAGAATGGGAAGGTCGTCGGTAAGGACGTGACCGACTCGGCGGGACGGTTCTCGTTCCCGGATCTTGAGGACGGCGCGTACACGGTACGGCTGCCGGCGGACAACTTCGCGGCACCGTACGCCGGGGTGAAGTGGTTGGGTCCGAGCCTGGTCACGCCGTCGATCATCGGTTCGTACATCTGGATCTGGGCCGGGTTCGCGATGGTCCTGATCGCCGCCGGGTTGGCCGCGATTCCGCGGGACGCCCTGGAAGCGGCACGGGTGGACGGCGCCACGGAGTGGCAGGTGTTCCGGAGGGTGACGATCCCCCTGGTGCGGCCGGTGCTGGTGGTGGTCTTCGTAACCCTCATGATCAACGTACTGAAGATCTTCGACCTGGTGTTCGTGATACCTCCCAACCCCTCAGACGCCACCGTGATCGCGTACGAGATGTGGGCGGTGTCGTTCGGTGGCTCCCGTGACGAGGGCCTGGGCAGCGCGCTCGCGATGCTGCTGTTCCTCGTGGTGTTGCCAGCGATGCTGTTCAACGTTCGCCGGTTCCGGAAGGAGCAGTCGTGACGACGACCGCAACGAAGCCAGCCGCAGACTCGGCCGCGACGGGCGCACTCAAGCGGGGCGCCGCATACCGGGTGGTGAGCCGGCTGGGCAGCGGCCTGGTGCAGATCCTGCTGGTGCTGGTGGCGATGTTCTGGCTGATGCCGACGGTGGGGTTGTTCATCGCCAGCCTGCGCCCCAGTCAGGACACCGCCAGCTCCGGCTGGTGGACGGTGCTGACGAAGCCGGCCGAGCTGAACTTCGAGAACTACGCGAACCTCCTGGCGCAGGACGACATGATCGAGGCACTGTGGAACACAGTGCTGATCTCGGTGCCGGCGACACTGCTGGTGGTGTTGATCTCCGCCGGGGCGGCGTACGCGTTCGCCTGGATGGAGTTCCCCGGCCGGGACTGGCTGTTCATGGTCGTGATCGCGCTGATCGTGGTGCCGGTCCAGATGGGGCTGATCCCCGACGCGCAGGTCTTCGCCGGTGTGGGCATCTTCGGTACGGCGGCCGCCGCGGTCCTGTTCCACGTCGCGTTCGGCCTGCCGTTCGCGATCTTCCTGCTCCGGAACTTCTTCATCGGGATCCCGCGGGATTTGCTGGAGGCCGCTCGGATGGACGGCGGTAAGGAGTTCACGATTTTCCGTAAGGTCGTGCTGCCCCTGGGCTGGCCGGCGATCGCGTCGTTGGCGATCTTCCAGTTTCTCTGGGTGTGGAACGATCTTCTGGTGGCACAGGTTTTCGCGTCGGGCGCGAAGCCAATTACCGTCGCACTGCGTGAACAGACGCGTGCTTTCGGTTCCAGCATCGATATCATTTCTCCCGGCGTATTCCTGTCGATGATCGTGCCTTTGATCGTCTTCTTCGCCTTCCAGCGCTATTTTGTGCAGGGCGTGCTCGCGGGTTCGGTGAAGTAGATCGAAAACCTGGAGTAATTGGCGAAACAGCCTGTTCGGGCGGCGACAATCCGTCCGGTGTGGCAAACAGCACAGTGCGGTGCCGATCGGGATCTTCAGCCGGTCGGCACTGTTCTGTGATGACCGTCGTACGAGCCGTCACCGCCGCCGGGTGATCGGGGCGGGTGCTCAGCCCTAACCGTAGGGTTATGTCGGGATTTCAACCAATCTCAAGCGTTACACAAGCTTCCCGTTCGCGTCCGACGCGGGGTTGCTACCGCTCCTGGCCCTTCCCTAAGCTTTGGAACCGATTGTCCGGGAGTCGGTCGTCCAACTGGGCGGCACCGGATCATCACCGCCGAGTCGTCGGCAATTCGACGAACCGGGGACCCATGTCCCTTGGGGTGAATCCGGTGGGGCCAACCCACTGGTAGGGCGATTTACTTCTTCCCGCCCGAACCCGTCAGCTAACTCGGTAGGCGGTACGGAAGAAGGAGCCGGCTCGTAGTGACATCAATACGGAAGTCACAACGCCTGTCTGTTTCGCGAGAACGAAACTCGCAATCCGCTCGTTCATGGCTACGCGCTGTCGGACTTGGTGTGGTCGCGAGCCTCTCCGCCGTGGCGATGGCGCTGGCGTTCTCGTCGGCGGCCGCGGCAGATCCGAGCAAGGAAGAGCTGATCAGCAAGATCGACAAGCTCGGAAAGGACCTCGACGGCGCGACGGAGAAGTACAACCGGGCGCGGGAGAAGTTGAAGTCCACCAAGAAGAAGGCGGCCAAGCTCAACAAAGAGCTCAAGCCGCTGCAGGACAAGGTCGACAAGCTGTACGCCGAGACCGGCAAGATCGCCGCCGCCGCGTACAAGGGCGGCCAGGCCACCGCGGTGGACGCGATGATCAGCAGTGGTTCGCCGAGCACCTTGATAGACCAGATGGCCACCCTGGACGCGCTGGCGACCAAGCAGAACAAGCAGATCCGGAAGCTGAACCTCGCGAAGGCTGACCTGGACAAGAAGAAGGACAAGATCGATGCCCTTCTCTCCAGCCAGCGCAAGCAGGAGAAGGCCCTCTCGGGTAAGAAGAAGAAGATCGAGAGCGAAGTGGACCGCCTCACGGGCATGTACGAGGACGCCTACGGTCCGCTCTACCCGCCGGACCAGGACTACGGCCCGCCACCGTACGTGGGTGGCAAGGCACAGAAGATCGTCGACTTCGTATACGCCCAGCTCGGCGAGCCGTACGAGTACGGTGCCGCGGGTCCAGGAGCGTGGGACTGCTCGGGGCTGACGATGGGCGCGTACCGGCAGGTGGGTGTCAACCTCCCGCACTCCTCGGGGGACCAGTACAACTCCACGGGCCGGGTGAACCGCGGTGACCTGAAGCCGGGCGACCTGGTGTTCTTCTACAGCGACCTGCACCACGTCGGGGTGTACATCGGCGGTAACACGGTGGTCCACGCCCCGCAGCCCGGGGAGTACGTGAAGAAGTCCAGTATCGACGCGATGCCGTACGCCGGCGCCGGGCGCGGAAACTACTAACACGCGCCGACCACCGACGCACCAGCGCCGGCGGCCAGCGCACCTGGCACACGTAGCCACCACGAGCACCTGACGGCATACTCGCCGGGCCGGCTCCCTTCTGGGGGC
>JBOGDK010000201.1:0-8398 GCA_050701795.1 Micromonosporaceae bacterium | reverse complement strand
GCGGGTCGGGCCGGGGAACGCGGAGAGCTCGAGCGTGGCACTGATCGAGGGGGAGCACGAGACAACAATGGGCGGCATCGTGGCGGAGAACCGCAAGACGTTGATGCTCTTACCTGGACGGGCATTCCCGGAGCTGGCCGATGAGATCGGCCACGAGCTGGGCATCGCCCCCACCCCGACCGACGCGTACGACTTCCCGAACGGTGAAATCTTCGTCCGATACCGCGAATCGGTACGCGGCTCAGACGCCTTCGTGGTGCAGTCCATCAGCGGCAGGCCGAACAACTGGCTGATGGAAATGCTGATCATGATCGACGCGCTGAAGCGGGGCTCCGCCAAGCGGATCACCGCGGTGCTGCCGTACTACCCGTACTCCCGTCAGGACAAGAAGCACCGCGGCCGGGAGCCGATCTCGGCGCGGCTGGTCGCGGACCTGTTGAAGACCGCGGGCGCCAACCGGATCCTCACCGTCGACCTGCACACCGCCCAGATCCAGGGATTCTTCGACGGTCCGGTCGACCACCTCTTCGCGTTACCGCTGCTCTCGGCGCACATCGAGAAGAAGTACGCCGGTCAACCCCTCACCGTGGTCGCCCCCGACTCGGGCCGGGTACGGGTCGCCGAACGATGGACCGACCGACTGGGCGGCTGCCCGCTGGCGTTCATCCACAAGACCCGCGACATCACGGTTCCTGGCCAGGTCGTCGCCAACCGTGTCGTCGGTGAGGTCAGGGACCGGGTCTGCGTGATCGTCGACGACGAGATCCAGACCGGTGGCACGATCTGCAAGGCGGCCGACCTGCTGTTCGAGGCCGGCGCCGCCGACGTGGTCGCCGCCGCCACCCACGGCGTACTCGCCGACCCCGCCACCGAGCGACTCAAGAACGGCCGGATCAGCGAGGTCGTGCTCACCAACACGTTGCCGATCCCGCCGGAGAAGCGGTTGGACAAGATCACCGTGCTGTCGATCGCGCCGCTGCTCGCCCGCGCGATCCGCGAGGTCTTCGACGACGGCTCGGTCACCACCCTGTTCGGAGGTCTCTCGGGCTGAGCAGACGTCAGTTGCGGGTGGCTGCCAGTCTGGACCGCAAATCTCCGGGAGTACGGGGCAGGCGCGTGCAACAGATCGATCAGAACACCGGGCGGGTCGAGTTCCAGATCACCACCGGCGGCTACCTCAGAACCAACCTGATGGTCTTCGGAGGCTTCGCCCTGCTCTACACCCTGGCGATGCGGGCCACGGGCTGGCTGACCGAGTGGCTGGTCGGGTACGCCCAGCCGGTGGACACCTGGGATCTGGCCCTGCAGCCGGGTCTCGTGCTGGTGCTTGGCGTACCGGCGGTGCTCGGTGTCGCCGCGTTGATGGCCCGGAAGCGGCGGCTGACCGTACTGACCCCGTACGGGGTGGACTATCCGCCGCAGGGGCTCGGGGGGCGGCGCGGGTTCGTACCGTGGCCTGCTGTGGTCGGGGTCGCTGTGATCCGGGCCGGCTTCGTACGGCTGATCGGGTTGCGGCTGGCCGACAACCGCACCGTACGGGTCGCCCCGCCGTTCGGGTACCGCCGGAGCGACCCTCGCCTGGCCGCCGCGCTGGCCAGCTTCCAGGGACACGCTCAGCGGTACGGCGGTCGGGTCGACGTCCCGGTCCGCTCGGCGACCGCGGTGGTTGGCACCGTGGCGCTGGTGGTGTTCGGGCTGCTCGCGACTGCGGGGCTGGTACGCCTTGCCACGTCACCGGTGATCCCGCCGTGGGCGCCGTACGCGTCCACACTGCCCGACGCCTGCGACGCGGCGGAGCGGGCCGGATTGGAACGGCACTGGCCACGGTCGCAGCGCGAGCGCCTGGAGTCGGAGGCACTCTCCGTCACGTACCTGGGTGACCGTGAGGAGTGCCGCGGCTCGGCGGCGTCCGAAGCGTCGACGCTGTCCACGATGACGGTGACGATCGAGAGGCTGGACGACCGTTTCCTGCGCAGCGGCGCCGCGGAGGCGTACGACACCGTGGCGGCCCACTCGGACTACGAGGACTCGGTGACTCCCGTCGAGGTCGGCGACATCGGTTACCGCTGGCAGCCGTACGACGACGGCGTCACGGTCGCGGTGTGCCGTGGCAATGTCGTGGTCACTGTGGAGTTCGGCGGCTCGGACGCCAGGGCCGCCGGCAGGGCGGCGGAACGGTTGGCGGCAGGCGTTCTGGAGCGGATCCGCTTCGCCTGACCGGCGGTGGCGCACGAGGAGAACCTGACGGCGTAACGGGTCGCGTACCGGCTCGACGAGCGGTAGGTCCCGCAGTTCTCCGTCGCCACGTACCTGATCGTGGGTTCCCGATGTCCCTGGTGACACCGGCGGTGGGCGCCCTCGGCCCGGTAGTAACCGGGTTCACCGAGCCGTCCCACGTCCCGGGCGGGTCACTGATCCGGCAGCGCGATCCAGGTGGCCTTGGCGATGCCCAGCGGTCGGCCCTCGGGAGCCCACACAGTGGTCGCCACGTGTGCCTTGCGCCCGTCCCTGCCGAGCAGCTTCCCGGTGACCACACATCTCGTGCCAGCGGCCGGTACGCCGGCCAACCGGGCGGTGATCCGGCCGAGCACGTACGGGCGTGCCTCGACGTCAACGGTCCAGCCGCCGGGGCAGTCCAGGGCGGCCCAGATGGTGGCCGGTGTGACGTCCTCCGGCACCACGAACGGCGCCGCGGTACGCCCGTCGGCCAGCCGCCCCGGGAACACCCGGAGCCCGTCGGGCCGCTCCGTACCGCAGCTGTAGCAGGTCGGGAACGGGTGGCTGGTGAAACCCGGGTAGTCCCGGGACGCCGACTCCGCGACCTCGTACGGCACCGCGGGCACCAGGTCGTCCACGGTGCCGGGGCGTGCGCTGGCCACCAGGGTGTCTCCGCGCCGTACCACGGCGCCGGGGTCGTCGCGTTCCACGGTCAACTCTGTGTCCAGCGGCGGCGGCACCCGCAATGTCACCTCGACAGCGCTCCCGGATGGTGCGGCGAACTCAGCCGCGATCAGCCCTGAGCTGTAGCCGCCGTTTCCCGTCCCCGCGGGTCCGTTGAACCGCTCCGGAATGATCATCCTCACCGTCCCATCACCCGTCGAGTGTCCGGCCCGCCAGCCGCGACGACCAGACTCGGCGACGACCAGGCCCTCTGGCCAGGCCCGCGTCGACCAGGCCCCGGGAGGCGACCTGGGCGGCGCGCGGGTAGACTACTGCGGTTGCCACGGCGAGGGTGCCTCCGGGCCCGTGATCGACGCGGTGCTTCGGGCGTGTCTGCCCGCCGCCCTGGCACTGAAGGCCGACTTTCATGACGCGAAGGTATGGAGGAGTACTCCCGTGTCCGAGGTACGTATCAGCGCCGAGCCCCGCACCGAGTTCGGCAAGGGTGGTGCTCGCCGCACCCGCCGGGCCGGGAAAATCCCCGCCGTGCTGTACGGCCACGGCGAGAAGCCCAGGCACGTCGCGCTGCCCGCGCTCGAGTTCGCCGCCGCGCTACGGCACGGTGGCCTGAACCAGTTGTTCGAGGTCGTGATCGAAGACGGCTCGAAGAACCTGGCACTGCCGAAGGCCCTGCAACGCGATCCGATCAAGGACACCATCGACCACGTTGACCTGCTGATCGTCAAGCGTGGCGAGATGGTCACCGTCGAGGTGCCGGTGGAGCTGGTCGGCGAGGCCGCCAGGGAAGGCCTGCTGGTGCATGACCTGAACACGCTGCAGGTCTCCGCTGACGCCACAAGGCTTCCGGACGGGTTCCAGGTGTCGATCGAGGGTCTGGAGATCGGTTCGCACATCTCCGCCGGCGATGTCACGCTGCCGGATGGCGTCGAGCTGCTGACCGACCCGGAGGCCTCCGTGGTCACCATCGTCGCCGCGCCGTCCGCCGAGCAGGTCGAGGCTGAGCTGGCCGAAGCCGAGACCGAAGCCGGCATCGAGGCCGCCGAAGCTGAGGTTCCCGAGGCCGAAGCCGGCGCCGCCAAGGCCGACGAGTCGGCCGAGGCCTGAGCCCATCACTGATGACCGATCCGTTTCTGGTCGTCGGTCTGGGAAACCCCGGTCCGGAGTACGCGGGCAACCGCCACAACGTCGGGTACATGGTCGCCGATCTGCTCGCCGAGCGGGTCGGCGGCCGTTTCAAGCGCCACGGAAAGACGCACGCCGAGGTCTGCGAGGGCCGGCTCGGCGGGTACGGCGGTCCGCGGGTCGTACTGGCGAAGCCGCTGTCGTACATGAACCTGTCCGGCGGGCCGGTGTCCGGGCTACTCGGGTTCTACAAGATCGCCCCGGAACGTACCGTCGTGGTGTACGACGAGCTGGACCTGCCGTACGGCGTGCTCCGCCTCAAGGTGAGCGGCGGCGAAGGTGGTCACAACGGGCTGAAGTCGATCTCGAAGTCGCTCGGCACACGTGACTACCTGCGGGTACGGTTCGGCATCGGCCGGCCGCCCGGGCGCAAGGACCCGGCCGCCTACGTCCTCGAAGACTTCTCCGCCGTGGAGCGCAAGGAGCTCGCCCTCTACGTCGACCGGGCCGCCGACGCCGTGGAAACCCTGACCCTCCGCGGCGTGGAGTACGCACAAAACGAGTTCCACCCCCTCTGATCGCCGAGCTCAGCTTCCCGTTGCCGGCGTTCTCCGCGCCTTGCGTGCACAGATCGCACGCGGCGGCTTGTGCGGCCTTGGCAACGGAAACCTGAGCTCGGCGAACGGCTCCAGCTTCCCTCTCGCGGCGTTCTCGCTCGGTTGCGTGCCCCAGATCGCACGCCGGCCCGTCAGCAGCCGACCTGGTTGGGCGGCGACGTGTCGACCCGCCGACGCGGGCGGCGTGTCGACACGTTTTCCCCCGACCAAGTGGGGAGTCGACCGCAGCGCGGGTCCGCCGCATGGGTAAGGCATTCTGACCGTTTTGCCGATTTTGCCAGCAAACCGTCACGTATTCTGCGGTCACACGTTGTTACCGCAGACGTACAAATTGTGTATCGCTGCGTGCCGATCGGGAGGGGTGCCGTGGCTGCGGACCGGGCTGTTTCGGGGGCGCCCGTGCAGGTCGCACCACAACCGTCCGCTCCTTCGATAGAACGAGCGAGTTCCGGTCCGCCACCCGAGCGCACGCCGTGGCGAGCCTGGGAGAACCGCTACGTACGGTTGCTGCTCGCTGTCGATCTGGTGGTGGCGGGGCTTGCCGCCGCGGCCGCGTTCAGCGTCCGGTTCGGCCCGGACGTCACCCAGCACTCGAGGTGGTACGTGCTGTTCTCGGCGATTCTGCCGGTGGCCTGGGTGGCGTGCCTGGCGGTCAACCGTGGCTACGAAAGCCGGTACCTGTTCGTCGGCACCGAGGAGTACCAGCGGGTGTTCCGGGCCGGCATCACACTGCTGGCCGTGGTGGCGATCGTCTCGTACGGCTTGGAGATCCGGCTCGCCCGCGGCTACGTACTGGTGGCTCTGCCCGCCACTGTGCTCGCCTGCGTGGTGACCCGCTACCTGCAACGCCATCACCTGCACCGGGCCCGGAGCCGGGGTGCCTACCAGCGGAGAGTCCTTGTCGTCGGGCACGAACGGGCGGTCGCACACCTCACCGAGCAACTGCGCCGGGAGCGGTTCCACGGCCTGCGGGTGGTCGCCGCCTGTCTGCCGCTGCCTGGCGTACCCCGGATCCGTGGGGTGGATCTTCCGGTGTACGGCACGTTCGACGACGTGGCCGCCGCGGTGACCCGTAGCGCGGCCGACACCGTGGTGGTGCTGTCCTGCCCGGAGCTCGACGGGGTGGAGCTGCGGCGGCTGGGTTGGCAGCTGGAGCGCGACGACATCGACCTGATCCTGGCGAGCTCACTGATCGACGTGGCGGGGGACCGTACCACCATCCGGCCGGTCGACGGCCTGCCGATGCTGCACGTGGAGCCTCCCCGGCTGACCGGCGCCGCGCGGGTGGCGAAGGAGTTCTTTGACCGGGTCGGTGCGGCGTTACTGCTGGTGTGTCTCTCGCCGTTGCTGCTCACGCTGGCGATGCTGGTACGCCATGACTCGGCCGGGCCGGTGCTGTTCCGCCAGGTACGGGTCGGCCGGGACGGCCGCGAGTTCACGATGTACAAGTTCCGCACCATGTACGTCGACGCCGAACAACGGCTGGCCGATCTGATGGTGCGTGAAGAGCGGCACGGTGTGCTGTTCAAGATGCCGGACGATCCGCGGGTGACGCCGATCGGTCGCCTGCTGCGACGTGCCTCCCTGGACGAGCTGCCGCAGCTGTGCAACGTGCTCCGGGGGGACATGTCGCTGGTGGGGCCCCGGCCGCCGCTGCCCCGCGAGGTCGAGTTGTACCCCGATGACATGCGCCGCCGGTTTGTGGTCAAACCCGGGCTAACCGGACTGTGGCAGGTGAGTGGCCGTTCCGACCTGAGCTGGGAGGAGACCGTACGGCTGGACCTGCGGTACGTGGAGAGCTGGTCGCTGTCTCTGGACCTGGTCATCCTGCTGCGTACGTTGACCGCGGTGTGGCGTGCATCCGGGGCCTACTGACTCGCGTACTGACTCGCGTACTGTCTCGGTGTATCCAGGTTCGGGAGTGATCTGAAGCATGTCGTTGCACCACGAGGATGTGCCGCCGTCCTCTGACGCCGGATTCGCGACCTGGCTGGCCGGAAAGGCCGGCGAGTTGCTGGTCGAGCTGCGGCGCGAGCTGGGGTTCGGTGACCCCAGGGCGTTGCGGGATGCCGGCGACCGGCGTTCCCATGAGTTGCTCGTCGAGTCGTTCGCCAAGTGGCGGCCGGACGACGCGGTGCTCTCCGAGGAGGGGCGCGACGACCCGGTGCGGCTCACCGCCGACCGGGTCTGGATCGTCGACCCGCTCGACGGCACCCGGGAGTACGGCGAGCCGGGCCGTACCGACTGGGCGGTGCACGTCGCGCTGTGGACCCGGGACCTCGGGCTGACCGGCGGCGCCGTCGCGCTACCCGCTCAGAATGTGGTGCTCGGCACCGAGCGACCCGCGCCACCGGTGTCGGTGCCCGTGCGGCGGATCCGGATCGTCACCTCACGTACCAGGCCCCCGGAGTTCCTCGCCGGCGTCGCTGCCGCACTGGACGCCGAGCTGGTGCCGATGGGGTCCGCGGGAGCCAAGGTGGCCGCCGTGGTGCAGGGTACGGTCGACGCGTACGTGCACGCCGGCGGCCAGTACGAGTGGGATTCCGCGGCGCCGGTGGCGGTGGCCTTGGCCACAGGGCACTACGCGTCCCGGCTCGATGGCAGCATCCTCGAATACAACCGGCCGGACCCGTTGCTGCCCGACCTGGTGGTCAGCCGGCCCGAGATCGCCACCCGGCTGGTCGCCGCTCTCGCAGAGGTCCGGTGATCGCGGCGCCCTGAGGGCGTACCAACGTTTCTCGATGGGAGACAGGAGCAGGTCATGAGTACAGCGGACTACCGGGTATCGCACCTCGATGCCTTGGAGGCGGAGAGCATTTTCGTCTTCCGGGAGGTCGTCGCGGAGTTCGAACGCCCGTGTCTGCTGTTCTCCGGCGGCAAGGACTCGATCGTGATGCTGCACCTGGCGAGCAAGGCGTTCGCGCCGGGGCCGGTGCCGTTCCCGGTGATGCATGTGGACACCGGGCACAACTTTCCTGAGGTTCTCGAGTACCGGGACGACCGGGTGGACGCGCTGGGCCTGCAACTGATCGTCGCCAGCGTGCAGGACGCCATCGACCGCGGGCTGGTGGTCGAGCCGCCGAGTGGGATGCGCAACCCGATCCAGACCCCGGTTCTCCTGGAGGCGGCGGAGAAGTACCGGTTCGACGCGCTGTTCGGTGGTGCCCGCCGGGACGAGGAGAAGGCCCGCGCCAAGGAGCGGGTGTTCAGTTTCCGGGACGAGTTCGGCCAGTGGGATCCGAAGAACCAGCGCCCGGAGCTGTGGGGGCTCTACAACGGGCGGGTGCACCCTGGCGAGTCGATCAGGGTGTTCCCGTTGTCCAACTGGACCGAGCTGGACATCTGGCACTACATCGAGGCCGAGCGCATCGGGCTCCCCCAGATCTACTTCGCTCACCAGCGGGAGGTCGTGGAGCGCGACGGCATGCTGTACGCCGTGAACGACCTGCTCACGGCGCTGCCGGGGGAGCAGCCGTTCACCGAGACCGTCCGCTACCGCACGGTCGGCGACGCCACCTGCACCGCCGCCGTACGGTCCGACGCCGACACCATCGCCAAGGTGATCGCCGAGGTGGCCGCCACCCGGATCACCGAGCGGGGCGCGACGCGGGGCGACGACCGGGTCAGTGAGGCCGCGATGGAGGACCGTAAGAAGGAGGGCTACTTCTGATGGCGCAGCCGACCCTGGAGACCAACCCGGCGAGCGGCATGCAGGCCGACCTGTTGCGGTTCGCCACCGCGGGCAGTGTCGACGACGG
>JBOGDK010000200.1:0-8416 GCA_050701795.1 Micromonosporaceae bacterium | reverse complement strand
TCATCGGGGCGATGGTCATGTCAAAGCCGACGACGGGCTCCAACGCCAGGACGGCGACGCGATGCGGCTTCCACAGGCTCATGGCCGAATCCTTTCAGATATTGGCGATCCTGCCACTCGTTCCGGGTGCGGGAATTGACGAGGCTTTCGGTCGTGACCCAACTTGTCAACCAGCCTGACCCGCACCAGCCTGACCCGCACCAGCCTGAGCCGCACCAGCCGTCCCGCGGTCCTTCGCGGGCCGCCAGTCGCGGGGCCCGTTGGCCGTGGATCGTCGCCGCCGCCGCGTTCGTCACCCTGATCGGCGCCGCCGGCTTCCGGGCCGCTCCCAGCGTCCTGATCGAACCGTTGCACGCCGAGTACGACTGGCCGCGCGCCACGATCGGGGCCGCCGTGTCGGTCAACCTGGTGTTCTTCGGGCTGATCTCCCCGTTCTCCGCGGCCCTGATGGAACGGCTCGGAATGCGGCGGGTGGTGGTCGGTGCGCTGCTGCTGGTCGCGGCCGGCAGTGGACTCACCGTGTTCATGACCGCGAGCTGGCAGCTGATCCTGTGCTGGGGAATCCTGGTCGGGGCCGGCGCCGGCTCGATGTCGATGGCGTTCGTCGCCACCGTGGTGAGCCGCTGGTTCGTCGCCCGGCGTGGTCTGGTCAGCGGGGTACTGACCGCGGCGGGGGCCACCGGGCAACTGGTGTTCCTGCCGTTGGTGGCACACCTGGCGACCGGGTACGGCTGGCGTACCGCGTCGCTGGCGGTGGCGGGTGCGGCGCTGGCGGTGGTGCCGGTGGTGCTGTTGTTCCTCCGGAACCACCCGCGTGACGTCGGCACGGTCGCACACGGCGGGGTCGTCGAGGACGTCGTCCCGTCGACACAGGGAGCCGCCGCCCGGGCGCTGTCCGGGCTTCGGGACGCCGCGCGTACCCGGGTGTTCTGGCTGCTCGCGGGCGGGTTCGCGATCTGCGGCATGTCCACCAACGGGCTGATCGGTACCCACTTCATCTCGGCCGCCCACGACCACGGAATGCCGTCCACCACAGCCGCCGGGCTACTCGCCCTGATCGGGGTCTTCGATGTGGCGGGCACCGTACTGTCGGGCTGGCTGACCGACCGGGTACGACCACAGCTGTTGCTCGGTGCGTACTACCTGTTGCGCGGGCTGTCGCTGCTGGTGCTGCCGCAGCTGTTCGCGCCGCACGTACAACCGAGCATGTGGTTCTTCATCCTGTTCTACGGCCTGGACTGGGTCGCGACCGTGCCACCGACCGTGGCCCTGTGCCGGGACCGGTTCGGTAGGTCCGGCCCGGTCGTGTTCGGCTGGGTGTTCGCCTCGCACCAGCTCGGTGCCGCGGTGGCCGCCGCCGGAGCGGGAGCGATCCGGGACCAGCTGGGCACGTACCACCTGGCGTGGCTCGCGGCCGGCGGGCTGTGCCTGCTCGCGGCCCTGATGTCGGTACGGATCCGGGTGGATGCCGCCACGTGACGGCCGGTCACTCCGAGCTGGCGACCTGGTCGAGCGGGTCGGTGGGCAGTCGCATCTCTGTCAGCAGTGTGGCCAGCAGCTCACGTTCCGCCGAGGTCACCGCGGCGCCCGTCTGGTGCAGGCAGGCGACCAGCAGGTCGATCTCCTCGTCCCACTCACCGACCTCGGCGAACTCCCGGACTGCCGCGAGATCGTCCGAGGCGAGCCGGTCCGCAAAGCGGTCTGGCAGTGCGACAGCGGCTCGTGCGATGTCATTTTCGTTCACGCCTGGTCGCCCCCTTCTACAGGGTTTACAACGACGCCCCGGCCACCTGGCCGTGGGAACGACGTCCGGATGTCGCCGTTGCGGTCAACGATCACGACTACGTCGACGTCGTCGCGCCAGCCATGCACCCTCCATCGACCCCGTCGTGACTGCCACGTGACCTCGTCCGGAAATCGCGCTACGTCGAGTACGTGCCCGATCACAGCCGGATCGCTCCATCGTCGAGGGAACTCTGACTTGCCGGGCTTCCCAACGCCGTGTCGGTGACCGCCTCCTCTGCCTCGCTCGCCGTCGAGGATGTGGTGGCGCCGGGCGTCGTTGATCCGGATGTCGGCGACCGGAGGTGGCTCGGGGGCTCCGTCGGGGAGCGGCGACTGCCAGCCGGTCGGCCCTCCTCGCCGGTACGCGGGTGTGCCGCCACCGGCGGGGCCGGCCGGTCTTCAACCGCCGTCACGCACCGCGATCGCCTGGGCGAGTACGTCCTGTGCGGCGGACTTCGCGGAAGCAAGGTGGGTCAGCAGCGACTCGATTCCGCTCTTCACCGCGGCGGTGCCGGCGATCGCGTCCTGTGCCCCGTACGCACTGGCCGCGTTTACGGCATCGTCCGCTGCGCCTCCGGCCGCGGTGACGTCCGCCTCGGAGTTCTCGATGCCGCTGACGGCCTTTTCCATGGCCGCGATGACCTCGTCCAGTGCGCTCATACTCGTCGCTTCCATTCACGGAATTTGGGCGGTACGGACCTGTCTGGGTGATTGCCACGGTACTGCGAGTCATATAGTGGAATCGATACGTATCGGCGTGTTGATTTCCGCGCCCGCCGCCAGTGTCGGATTCCGGAGCCGGCGTGGTCCTGGGCGCGACCTGGTGAGGCAGACTTGATCACGTGCGCTTCCTGCTGAACGTGATCTGGCTGATCTTCGGTGGACTCCTGCTGGCCCTCGGGTACGCGATCGCCGGACTGATCTGCTTCGTACTGATCATCACCATCCCGTTCGGGGTCGCCTCGATGCGGATGGCGGTGTTCACACTGTGGCCGTTCGGCCGTGAGCTGGTACGCAAACCGACCGCCGGGTGCGCCTCGTCGATCGGCAATGTCATCTGGATCATCGTGGCCGGCTGGTGGCTGGCGCTCGGCCATCTGACGGCGGCGCTCGCGCAGTTCGTCACGATCATCGGGATCCCGCTCGCGCTCGCCAACCTGAAGCTGCTGCCGGTCTCGCTGACCCCGTTGGGCCACGAGATCGTTCCGTCGGACGAGGTAGGCAGGGTCGTCGTCAACCGCGAGGTGTAACGCCGCTCTCGCCGGAACATTTGCAATGTCTGTGCGTCCACCGACGTACTTTTCAGTCCGGCGGAGCTGTCGCGTCAGATTGGTGGACCCGGGCCGTGCCGCGCGCGATCGGGGCCTCTGACGGAGCCGAGCCACCGCTCCCGCGAAGCAACCAGGCATCGGGTTGTTCGTATGTTCGCGACAGCAGCCGTTCCATCGCCGACATTGCGGTGTCCCAGTCGTCGCACGCCACGTCGCATCGGAGGCCAAACGTCGGAAGGGTCCGAACACACATCCGGCCACAGGTGCAGATTTGTTGACTGGGCACCAGGCGGTGCTTCCACATCGCGACTGCCGCGGCCTGAACGCGCCTGCCAATCTCGAACAGCACCCCAGCGGCGTCAAGTCGACCCTCTCGCTGTGCGTCCACGGGTCACACCTTTCTTGGATGTCGTCTTGCGGGGTCGTTGTAAGTCGCACCGGCTTGTCACCCTCACTGACCTGAGTTCGCAAGACGCTATCGGTGTCGCCCGCACATCGATCAAGATGTTTGCTCCTCTTTGCTCGTCTTAAATGCCTTGACTTACTTGGCTCCGCCATCCAATCATCGGGTGGCGTTGAGCAAACCAACGCAAAGATGGATCCCGGAGGGAAGTCATGCGGCTAACGTTCCTCGGCAAGGCCACTCAGGGAGGCGGATCGCCGACGCTGTTCGCAACCGACCGCGACACGTACGTCGTCCAGGGTTGGAAGGTGTCCGAGGGTCAGGGGCGCGTGGAGATTCCACGTCGTCTGCTCGCCCATCTTGAGCGCGACACGGCTCTCGGTGTCGCGCTGCATGACACCGGGCGAGGCACCTACGTACTGTCTGGAGCGCCAGTTACCGATCCGGAAGCGTTGGGGCAGATGGACATACCGGGTCACGAGACCTGTGTCGAAGTCGAGAAGGTTCGGAGAGGTGATGCGGATGGAACTGCTTCAGGGTGAGGCGTTCAGCGAGCTGTTCCGCAGCTTCGAACGAACCGCCTTTCACCTCGAACTGCAGGACTCGTACGAGACACCCGAGGAGGCGGACCCGTTCCAGCGGTTCCTGCGCGGTGAGCGCGACGACTACGACTGGCACCAGCCGTGGTTGGCACTAGTACGTGAGGTGACGGGATCTGGAAAGCTGATCACCCGTGCCCGGGTGGTGAGTGTGCCGCACGTCGACTACACAAGGTGGGGCTTGACCGTTGCCACGCTCAACATCGAGGCCGGGGAGGACATCCGGTACCTGCCCCGCGATCTGGCTAGCGGCATGGCTCTGACGACGGATGACTACTGGCTCTTCGACGACAGTCGCGTGGTCTTCACCGTCTTTGAGTCGAGCGGACGATTCGGGGGTGGGGCGCAGACTCTGGACCCAGTGATCGTGCGGCATTGTCGCGAGGTGCGCGATCAGGTCTGGGAAAGTGCTGTGCCGCACCACGTCTACGTCTCGCCCTGATTGGGAATCTGTGTCGAGCACTGTCCACCAGGCCCGAGAAGCGCTCGGTGCGCAGCTCCGGGAGCTGCGTAAGGACGCTGGGTTGACGGGAACGCAGCTAGCCCAGCTTTCGGGGTGGCACAGCTCGAAGGTCTCGAAGATCGAGTACGGGAAGCAGATCCCTTCCGACGAGGACATCCGCGCCTGGTGCAGTCACACTGCGTCGCTGGACCAGGCTGACGAGTTGATCGCGACCGCACGCCACATCGAATCGATGTACGTCGAATGGCGTCGTCGGCTTCGTACCGGTACGAGGAGACGTCAAGAAAAGTCCATCGCGATAGAGGCGGAAAGTCAGCTCCTACGCTGGTACGAGCCAGTCCTTGTGCCAGGAATTCTGCACACGGCTGAGTATGCCTCGGCCGTCATGCGACGGGTCATCGACTTCTACCAGATACCCGACGACCTGGAAGCCGGAGTCTCAGCACGCATGGAGCGGCAGCAGGTTCTCTACAAGGGTGGCCATCGCTTCCATTTCATTCTCGCGGAGCAAGCACTGTGGACGATGGTCGGTGACGCGACGACGATGGTGGGACAGCTTGACCGTCTGTTGACGGTACTGTCGCTTGCGCGGGTCAGTCTTGGCGTAGTTCCAGCGCGTGCTCAATACCGGGTACCTACGAACCAATTCGTCATCTTCGACGACCGCGTGGTGCATGTGGAGGCGGTATCAGCCGAATTGGCGATCACGCAGCCTCGTGAGATCGCCATCTATGCGAAAGCTTTTCGCGAGCTGTCCGAACTCGCTGTCTATGGACAGAACGCCAAGGGCCTTATCGAGGCTGCGCTAAGAGAGATGCGAACTGCTTGAGAGCTTCACTAGCGGTGACTGGGTTGGGTGGCGGGAACGGGAAAGCCGATTCGGGGAACCGGCCGGTTCGCCAACGCTGAGGCGATCAGAGCCAAGTACCTGCGGCGACAGTCGAGCACAGCGTCCGCTTCACGGCTCGTGCCGCGCGTGACCTGGAGCGGCTACCCGAGAAGATCGCGGCGGCCTGTGTGGAGTTCATCTACGGGCCCTTGGCGGCAAATCCCTACCGCCTGGGCAAGCCGCTCGTCGGGGAGTTGGCCGGACTCCGATCCGCTAGACGGGGCGCGTACCGGGTCATCTACCGGATCGACACCGCCTATGTGGTGGTAGAGGTCGTGCACATCGATCATCGGGCACACGCCTACCGATAGACCCCGTGGGAGCGGTGGACAACCACGACGCCGACAGTGGGCTCGGGCCATGAGACACGGTGGCGTGTCTCATGGGATGGGTCCACTGTCGCGCCGGCGGCCGGTGTCGAGTCCGGGCCAGGGGTCCGGGCCGGCGGCTGACGGCCGGTACGGCGGGTCCTTGTGTCGTACGCCGAGCTACCGCTGGGTACGGATAGGCTGCCGGCAGGTCCGTCGAGGAGGTTCGCAGGTGGCAGAGCAGGTGGCAGAGTTTGTCCGGTTCGAGGCTGACCCGCAGGGGGCGACCGGCGTCGGGGTGATCCGGCTGGAGCGGCCCCCGATGAACGCGCTCAACATGCAGGTCCAGGAGGAGCTACGGGCCGCCGCGGCGGAGGCCACCGCGAGCGACGTACGCGCCATCGTGGTGTACGGCGGGGAGAAGGTCTTCGCCGCCGGGGCCGACATCAAAGAGATGGCGGACATGAGCTACCCCGACATGGTGGCCCGTGCCGGTGCGCTGTCCAGCGCGTTCGACGCGATCGCGCGGATCCCGAAGCCGGTGATCGCCGCCATCACCGGGTATGCCCTGGGTGGCGGCTGCGAGCTGGCGCTGGCCTGTGACCTGCGGATCGTCGCCGAGGACGCCAAGCTGGGGCAGCCCGAGATCAAGCTCGGGATCATTCCGGGCGCCGGCGGCACCCAGCGGCTGTCCCGGCTGCTCGGGCCGTCCAGGGCGAAGGACCTGGTCTTCACCGGCCGGTTCGTCGACGCCGCCGAGGCGGAGCGGATCGGGCTGGCGGACCGGGTGGTGCCCGCCGCGGAGGTGTATCCGACGGCCCTGGAGTACGCGACCCAGTTCGCGGAGGGCCCCGCGCAGGCGCTCCGGGCGGCGAAGACGGCCGTCGACGGGGGTCTGGCGGTCGACCTCGCCAGCGGGCTGGCCTTGGAGAGTCACCTGTTCGCTGGCCTGTTCGCCACCGAGGACAAGCAGGTCGGCATGGAGGCGTTCGTCGCCAAGCAGCCGCCGAAGTTTACGGGACGGTGAGCACGATGGGTTCCGACAACACGGTCGCTGGCCACTCAGACAACAACGCGCACCGCGGCGCCGTCGTGGTCGCCGCCGAGAGCCCGGGTACGACGGCCGGCTGGGCCGAGGTCGAGGCGGCACGCGACGACCCGAAGCAGGCGAACATCCTGTACCACGACTGGGAAGCCGACACGTACGACGAGAAGTGGTCGATCTCGTACGACGAGCGCTGCATCTCCTACGCCAGGGACCGGTTCGCGTACGTCGCAGGGGAGGCGGGGTGGCCGTACCCGACCGCGTTGGAGCTGGGCTGCGGCACCGGGTTCTTCATCCTGAACCTGATGCAGGCCGGGGTGATCGCCAAGGGCTCGGTCACGGACATCTCGCCGAAGATGGTCGAGGTGGCCAAGCGCAACGCGGCCGGGCTGGGCCTGTCGATCGACGGCCGGCCAGCGGACGCGGAGAAGATTCCGTACCAGGACGAATCTTTTGATCTTGTGGTCGGGCACGCGGTGCTGCACCACATCCCGGACATCGAAGCCGCGATGCGGGAGGTGCTGCGGGTGCTCAAGCCCGGTGGCCGGTTCGTGTTCGCCGGAGACCCGACCCGGATCGGCGACTGGTACGCCCGCCGGCTCGGTCGACTCACCTGGTGGGCCACCACGAACCTGACGAAGCTTCCCGGTCTGACCAGCTGGCGCAAACCCCAGGAGCAGCTGGACGAGTCCAGCGCGGCGGCGGCCCTGGAGGCCGTGGTGGACCTGCACACGTTCGTGCCGGGGGAGCTGGCGGACACCGCACGGCAGGCAGGCGCCAGCGACGTGGTGGTGAAGACAGAGGAGCTGACGGCCGCGGTGTTCGGTTGGCCGGTACGTACCTTCGAGGCGGCGGTGTCCGAGGGCAAGCTGGGCTGGAACTGGGGAATGTTCGCGTACCGGACCTGGCAGGGCCTCAGCGCCGTGGACGGTACGGTCCTGCGCCACGTACTCCCCCGAGACCTCTTCTACAACGTGCTGGTCACCGGCGTGAAGCCGGTCTGACCCGGGGGGCCTCCGGGTCTGCCGTTGACCTGGGCCGTGACCTGGGGCACCGTGCAACATGGGGGAAACAACTCTCGGGCAGGCTGGGGCACGGGGCCGGCGAGAGGGGGGCACGCATGTTGTTGCAGGTACGGGTACGACTCGCTGACCGGCCGGGGTCACTGGGACGGGTGACGTGGTTGCTCGGGTCGCTCGGAGTGGACATCTGTCAGGTCGTCGTACTGGGCCGGGGGAGCGGACGTGCCGTCGACGACTTCACCGTGGAGCTGCCGGGTTCGGTCACCCGGGAGCACCTGGTCGCCACCCTGGAGGAGGTCCCGGGCGTAGCGGTCGAGGGGGTCTGGCCGGCCATGTCCGTACCGGGGGTGGCGACGGACGTCGCGGTGCTCGGGCAGCTGGCGGCGGATCCGGACCGTGGCCTCGCCACGCTGGTGGACGCCGCGCCGCGACTGTTCGGCGCCGACTGGGCGGCGCTGATGACAGGTGCCGGCTCGATCGGGTACGCCAGCCTCGACGCGCCGGCCGAGATCACCGTGCTGGAACCGGTACGGGCCAGGGCGTACCAGGCGGACGACGGTGCGTACCGGGCGATGGCGCCGCTCGGGCAGCACCCGCCGGAGTCGGTCAGCCTGGTGCTGGGGCGTGCTAC
>JBOGDK010000199.1:0-8451 GCA_050701795.1 Micromonosporaceae bacterium | reverse complement strand
GGCCGGGTCTACTCGCCGCCGTTCGAGATCACCGCGATCGGTGATCCCCAGCGGATGCAGCACGCGCTCGACCAGGCGCCGGGCGTGCGCCTGTATCGTGCGGCAGCGAAGGACTTCGGGCTGGGCTACGAGACTGCGGTGAAGGAGGACGTGACGGTGCCTGCGTTCGATGGCGCCGAGGGCCTCAGCCACGCCAGGGCAAAGCGGTAAGGGGAGCACGATGGGCGTTTACCGGTCCCATTCGGTGGCCCCGGACGACGGGGATGAGGACAGGCCACGCAGAGGCCGGCATGCCGCTCCGGACGACGACTACCCGGACCAGGAGGACTATCCGGACTATCCGGACCCTGGCTACGGTGGGCCGGCCGCCGCACTGTCTGGTTCTCGGGTCGATCCCGACCGGTCCGTACCGGGCCACGACACGACACCTGACTCCTCCCGCCGGAACGGCACCGTCTACGGCCGCCCCCGCCAGACGGGCTCCCGGGATGAGGGCCCCGTCGCCGAGCCGGCCGATGCCGCAGGCGACTACGACTCCGAGCCGTACGCTCACTCAGCCGCGGGAGGGTACGGGCGGGCCGCACACCACTCGCGACACGACCCTGCCGACGACGGGTATCAGGACGACTTCGGCGACAACGGATACCGGGGTCGCTATCACCAGCGCGACGACGACTACGACGACGGGTACGACGACGAGCGCGACCGGTATGACGAGCGCGGCCGGTACGACGATGAGCCCCCGTACCAAGGTCGGTACGACGATCGGGACGACGACGAGCCGGGCTACAACCGGCCGCGCAGGCGTACCGGCGACTACGACGGCCATGTGGAGCGGGACCGTAAGAAACCCCGCGACGCGATGGACGGGGTGCGCGCCGGGGTACGAGGCTTCGGCGAGCTGTTGATCACGTTCGGCCTGGTGGTGCTGCTGTTCGCCGGGTACGAGGTCTGGGGGAAGTCCGCGCAGGTCGACGCGGCGCAGAACGCGCTCGACGACAAGCTCGAGGACACCTGGGGTGGTGACAAGGCGCCTAAGGAGGATCCACTCCCGGGTGACGCGATCGCCCGACTCCACATCCCGCGACTGGACAAGCACTGGGTCGTGGTCGAGGGCGTCGCGCCGGCGGACATCAAGAACGCGCCGGGTCACTACCCGGATTCCGCGATGCCTGGCAAACTGGGCAATTTCGCAGCCGCGGGGCACCGGATGCCCGCGGTGTTCTGGAACCTGCACAAGATGAAGAACGGCGACAAGATCTTCCTGGAGGACAGTCGCTACTGGTACGAGTACCAGGTCACGGAGGTCAAGATCGTTCTGCCGAACCAGGTCGAGGTGGTCGCTCCGGTGCCGGGCAAACCCGGCGCGAAACCGACCGCGGCGATGCTCACCATCACCACCTGCAACCCGCAATGGGACAACTACGAACGTCTGATCGTCCACGCCAAGATGGCAGGCAAGCCAAAGCCGAAGAGCGATGGCAGGCCGATCGAGTTGGCCGACTGAGGCGCCGATGTACGGCTGGATCTGGCGCAAGCTTCCGTTCGGGCTCCCCGGCAAGATCATCGGGTCACTGTTGCTCGTCGGGATCATGTTGTGGCTGCTGTGGTATCACGTGTTCCCCGCGGCAGAGCCTTTGCTGCCGTTCGACGACGTACAGGTGGAGAACCCGGGTGGACCGAACCAGCCCGGCGACGCGGACCTGGTCTCGCCCGAGCCGAGCGGCGAGCCCGGATCCGGCGAACTTCCCGGCGACTCCGGTACGGACGGCGGCTGACCTCCCGCACCGACACGTACGCTGGTGGGGCGCCCGGCTGCCCCGAGCCCGATGAGGCGCCAGACGAGATCCCGCCGGAGCTGCCCGATGCCTGAACGTACGTCGCCGCGAGTCCTGGTGGTCGACAACTACGACTCTTTCGTCTACAACCTGGTGCAGTATCTCGGCCAGCTCGGCGTCGCATGCCTGGTACGCCGCAACGACCAGCTGGACCTGGCCGACGTCGGGCAGCTCGGGGTAGCGGGCGTACTGCTCTCACCCGGGCCCGGTACGCCGCAGCGAGCGGGGATCTGCGTACCGCTGATCAAGGAATACGCCGGCCAGCTCCCGATCTTCGGGGTGTGCCTCGGGCAGCAGGCCATCGGCGTCGCGTACGGCGCTGTGGTGGATCGGGCGCCGGAGCTGCTGCACGGCAAGACCAGCGAAGTCCACCACAAGGGCGAGGGAGTCCTGACCGGGCTACCCGATCCGTTCACCGCGACCCGGTACCACTCGCTCGCGGTACGGGAGGAGACCCTGCCCGATGAGATCGAGGTGACCGGCCGGACACCCTCGGGCGTGGTGATGGCGATGCGGCACCGCGATCTGCTGGTGGAGGGTGTGCAGTTCCACCCGGAATCCGTACTGACCCAGGCCGGGCACCAGATGCTGGCGAACTGGCTCGCCAATTGCGGCTACCCGGAGGCCCTGGAACAGGCGCCGGCGCTGGTGGCAGAGGCGGAGGAACGCCGCCTCAGCATTCCCAGTTAGAGCCTGGAACACCGCTCGCGGCGTTCTCACTTGTTTCTCAACGGCGAGCTGTGGCGTCGCCGGTTCGACAGGGGCGAGTTCAGCCTTCCCGGCGGGCTGGCCCGCCGCGGTCGTTGTCGATGCCGAGCGGCCCCGGATCCGTGTCCGATGGTGAAGGCGACGGCGACGGCGACTCTTCAGGCTCGGTCACCACGGTGATGGTGACCTCCGTGCCGCGTACCGCCTGCTTGCCACCGCCCGGGCTCTGGTCCACGACGGTGTCGGGGGTTTCGTCGTCCTCCGCATCACGTTCCGCGATGTCGACGCCGAAGCCCTTGCCCCGCAGCAGGTTCTCCGCCTCCTCACGGCTCTTGCCCACGACGTTGGGCACCTCGGTCATGTTGCCCTTCGAGACGTACAGCCGGACGTTCGAACCCTCGCCCGCGTCGGAGCCGCCAGGCGGGTTCGTACGGAGCACCTCGCCCTCCGGCTGCCCGCTGTCTTCTTCCGTGATCTTGACGCCGAACCCGGCATCCTTCAGCTCTCCCTGGGCGGTCTGCACGTCCTTGCCGACCACCTCGGGCACCTCGACCCGCCTAGGCCCCTGGCACACGGACAACGTGACGCGGGCGCCCCGGTCCACCTTCCTGCCGGCGCGCGGGTCCTGACTGACGACGTCGCCCTTGGTGCAGTCCTTGGAATACTTGGCCTTCTGTTCGGGCTTGAGGCCCTTGTTCTCCAACGTCTCGACCGCGACTTCGTACTTGTCGCCCTTGACGTCCGGGACCGTGACCGGGGGGTTCTGGTTGGCGAGGATCAAGCCGGTGGCAAGGGCCACCACAGCGAACACGGCGAGCAACGCCAGCCCGATCAGTGCCCAGCTCGCTGCACGGCGCTTGCCCTGGTCCGGCACCCGCGCCGTCGGGTGATCCCGGTGTGCGCCCGGCATCGGAGAGATGTACTGGGTGCGGTCCTCCATCGACATCACGGGCGTCGCCTCGACCGGGCGGCCCGCCGCAGCGCGCAACAGGTCAGCGCGCATCTCGCCGGCGCTCTGATACCGGTTCGCGGGGTTCTTGGCGAGCGATTTCAGCGCCACCGCGTCAACATCGGCGTTGATGTCCGGGTTCAGCTCACTCGGCGACCGCGGATCCTCCCGTACGTGCTGGTAGGCCACGCTCACCGGGTTGTCGCCGATGAACGGCGGTTGGCCGACCATCAGCTCGTACAGCACGCAGCCGGTGGCGTACACGTCGCTACGAGCGTCGACCGTCTCGCCGCGCGCCTGCTCGGGGGAGAGGTACTGCGCGGTGCCGATCACCGCGCTGGTGGCCGTCATCGTCGACGTACCGCTGGCCAGGGCGCGGGCGATGCCGAAGTCCATCACCTTGACCTGGCCGGTACGGGTCAACATCACGTTGCCGGGCTTGATGTCCCGGTGGATGATCCCGTGCCGGTGGCTGAAGTCCAGTGCGGCGCAGGTGTCGCCGACGATTTCCAGTGCCCGCCGCGGCATGATCCGGCCCTCGGCGGCCAGCACCTCTTTGAGGGTCCTGCCGTTGACGTACTCCATGACGATGTACGGCAGGCGGACATCGTCTTCGCCGCGTTCCTCGCCGGTGTCGTACACGGCGACGATCGCGGGGTGGTTCAACGAGGCGGCGTTCTGTGCCTCGCGACGGAACCGGGCCTGGAACGTGGCGTCCCGGGCCAGGTCGACACGCAGCATCTTGATCGCCACGTCCCGGCCCAGCCGCAGGTCACGGCCCAGGTGCACCTCGGCCATGCCGCCGTAGCCGAGCAGCTCACCGAGCTGGTACCTGCCCCCTAACAGGCGGGCCTGCTGAGTCATCCTCAGTCGTCCCTCTCAGTGTCGTCCGAGGTCGTGCCGTCGTTGCTCAACGGGCCTGGAGAAGTCGACCCAGTTGGGGACTCGGACGGCTCGGTCTCCGAGGGCGTCGGGTCCCCCGTCGGGGTGTTGTCTCCGCCGCCGTTGTCTCCGCCGCCGTTGTCTCCGTCGCCGTCGTTGCCACCGCCGGGCATTGTCGGCATCTGACCGCCCTGCGGTTTCGGCTGGTAGTACACCGTGATCAGAGTGTCTTTCGAGACCTTCTTGTCGCTCGGGTCCACGCCGTTGACAGTGTTCGGCTGGAAACCGTCCTGTTCTCGTTTTTCTTTCTTGACGTTGGTGAAGCCCTGGTCCTTCAGGTCGTTCACCACGTTGTCGACCGGCTCGTTGAGGTAGTCCTCCTCGTTCAGGGCGACCAGTTTGTCAGCAGTGGGTGAGTTCTTGGTGTTCGGCGTACCGCCGGAGCTGGCCAGCCAGGCGACGAGTCCGATCCCGAGCGCCAGCGCGAGCACACCCGCCACCGCCGCGACGATCAGGCCACCGCGGCCCTTCTTGCGCGGCCGGTGACCGCCGCTCGGGTAGTCATCGCCTCCGTATCCGCCGCCGTAGCCACCTTTCTGGGCAGTGGGGTAGAAGTCGTCGTCGCCCGGCGCGCCGGTCGGCACGCTCGCGGCACCGCGGCGGTACTGGCCAGGATGACCGGGTGGCGGACCACCGGCGGCCGGCAGCACCGAGGTGCCGTCTCCCGGGCCGGCCGGGGAGGTGGGACGGATCATCGTGGTCGCCGCTCCCGCAGCAGCCGCGCCCGCAGCCGCGGCGGCCGCGCCTCCCGCGACGCTCCGACCGGCAGCCGCTTCCCGGGCCGCCTCGCCCATGCTCCTGGCATCCGGCCAGCGTGCCGCCATGTCCTTCGCCATGGCGCGGGACACCACCGCGCGTGCCGGGTCCGGTACGTCCTGCGGCAGCGGCGGGGGCTCGTCCCGTACGTGTTTCATCGCCACTTCGATCGGGTTCTCACCCTCGAACGGGCGCCGCCCCGCCAGGCACTGGTATGCCACCACGCCCAGCGAATAGATGTCACTCGCCGGGGTGATGTCCCCGGTGCCGGTGGCCTGCTCCGGGGAGACGTACGACGCCGTACCGAGCACCGCACCCACCTGGGTCAGGTTGCCGGTCATCGCGCTCCGGGCGATCCCGAAGTCGGTCAGCACCAGCTTGCCGTTCGGGCGCATCAGCAGGTTGCCGGGCTTCACGTCGCGGTGGATGATCCCGCGGTCGTGCGCCGCCTGCAGCGCGTCAGCGGCCTGTGCGGTGAGATCCATCACCCGGGCCGGAGCCAGCCGGCCGACGTTGCCGAGCACCTGGTGCAGCGGCTCGCCTTCGACGTACTCCATCACCAGGTACGCCACGGTGCCGCCGCCTTCGAGGCCGTTCTCGCCGTAGTCGTACACCTGGACCACACCGGGGTGGTTGATGGTGGCCATGACCCGCGCCTCGGCGCGGAACCGTTCGGCGAATCCGGGCTCCTCCAGCATCGCCGGCTGGAGCACCTTCAACGCGACCGCCCGGCCGAGGACAGTGTCCTCGCACTTCCAGACATCACCCATTCCACCGGTGGCGATGCGTTCGTCCAACCGGTAGCGGCCGCCCATGGACTTGCCGGGCGTGAGCATCAGTACTTCCCCCTCATAGGTCTATCCGCGCTCCTCAAGCACCTTCTCCATGACGGTGCCGCCAATCTCTGTGGCGCGCGAGCTTCCGCCCTCCCCGAAGCGCTCCAGGAATACCGCGACCGCGACCTTAGGCTCTCCGTCCTCGATCGCGAAGCCGATGAACCAGCCGTGTTCGCCCGCGGCCTCAGCGTTCTCCGCGGTACCGGTCTTGCCGCCCACTTCGACCCCGTCGATCTGGGCGCCGGTACCGGTCCCCGATTCGACGACCTTGACCATCATGCCCCGAAGCTCTCCAGCGGTCGTGCTGTCGAGCGGCGTACGCCACTCGTCGATGTTCTCGGCCTCCAGGACCCCGACCCCCGCCGGCCCCCGGACCTCCTCCGTCAGGTGCGGTTTCATCATGACGCCGCCGTTTGCGACAGACGCCGCGATCATGGCGCCCTGCAGCGGGGTCATCCGGACGTCACGCTGCCCGATGCAGGACTGTGCCAGGGTCGGCTCATCCGGCATGTCGCCGGTATTGCTGGCCGACACGGGCAGCGGTACGTCGAGGTTGTCGGCCTCGAAGCCGAACTCCTTCGCCGTCTTCTTGATCGTCTCGGCTCCCAGTGAGACACCGAGTTTCGCGAAGCCCGTATTGCAGGACTCTCGCAGCGCCTCCTCCAGGCTGACCTTGGACTCCGGGCAGATCGACGGGTGGGCGTTGGTGATCGTGAAGTCACCAGCCTGCCGGGGTTGGTATGACGACCCGGCCGGAATCTGGGTGTCCGGACTGTACTTCCCGGACTTCAATGCCGCCGCGGCGACGATCGTCTTGAACGTCGACCCCGGCGGGTAGTGCTCGCCCAGTGCCCGGTTGATCATCGGATGGTCAGGGTCATTGAGGTAGTCGTTCCACGCCTTCTTCGCGGTCGATGCGGTGTGGCTGGCCAGCGGTGCGGGGTCGTAGCTCGGCGTGGAGACCGCGCTGAGTATGGCGCCGGTGGTCGGGTCCATCGCCACCACGGCGCCCTTCTTCTTGCCGAGCAGGTCGTACGCCGTCTTCTGCACCTTGCCGTTGAGGGTCAGCATCACGTCACCCCCTACCGGACGGCGCCCAGTGAGGATGTCGGAGACCCGTCGTACGAACAACCGCGGGTCGTCACCGGAGAGCGTCTCGTCGTACTCCGCCTCGATTCCGGACTGCCCATAGTTGATGGACTTGTAACCGACGGTGTGGGCGTACTCCGGTCCACTCGGGTACTGCCGGGTGAACCGGAGCTCACCCCCGGTGTCTTTGCTGAACGCGACCGCGTCCCGACCGACCCTGATGTTGCCGCGCTGTCGCTGGTACTCCTGAACCAACACGCGCGTGTTCAGCTCGTGGTTGCGGTAGTAGTCGCCCTTGTAGAACTGGACGTAGTTGAGGTTCAGGAACAGCAGCCCGAACAGCACCATCACGGCAATGGCGACCTTGCGGAGTGGGGCGTTCACAGCCGTACCACCTCTGTCGGTTCGCTCTGCAGCTTGCCGGTCGGTGCGGGCGGGAGGGCTGGTCGCCGTGCCGCGTCGGAGATTCGCAGCAGCAGTGCCGCGAGGATCCAGTTCGCCACAAGTGACGAGCCCCCGTAGGACAGGAATGGCGTGGTCAGACCTGTCAGCGGGATCAACTTGCTCACCCCGCCCACGATGACGAACACCTGCAATCCCAGCGAAAACGCCAGCCCGGCCGCCAGCAGCTTGCCGAACGAGTCACGGACCAGAAGCGCGGTACGCATCCCGCGTTCCACGATCACCAGGTAGAGCGCGACCAGCGCGGTGAGACCGAACAGTCCGATCTCCTCGCCCAGGCCGGCGGTGATGTAGTCGCTGTGGCCGACCGGAATGGTGTCGGCGGCGCCCACGCCGGGGCCGGTGCCGAACAGTCCTCCGGTGCCCAACCCGAACAACGCCTGGATCGGCTGGTAGCCCTTCCCGTCGGGGTCCTGGAACGGGTCCAACCACACCGATACCCGCAACTGGATCACCGCGAACAGGGAGTACGCCATCACGCACCCGAGGCTGAACAGCCCGAGACCGATCAACAACCAGCTGGTGCGCTCAGTGGCGACGTACACCATCGCGATGAAGCAGCCGAAGTACATCAGCGAGGTGCCCAGGTCCTTCGAACCCACCAGAACCAGCAGGCTCGCGCCCCACACCACGAGCACCGGACCCAGGTCCCGCGGCCTCGGAAAGTCGATGCCGAGGAGCCGCTTGCTCGCCAGGGACAGCACCTCGCGCTTGCGGACCAGGTAGTACGCGAAGAAGCACAGCAACAGCAGCTTGGCGAACTCGCTCGGCTGGATCGCGCCGAGGCCCGGAATCCGCAACCACAGCTTGGCGCCGGTGTTGCCGGGGTCGCTGATGCTCGCCGGCAGGATCGGTGGGAGCAGCACCAGGA
>JBOGDK010000198.1:0-8503 GCA_050701795.1 Micromonosporaceae bacterium | reverse complement strand
CGGGATGCCGCTGGTGTGCATGTAGCCGTGCGAGACCATCCAGTCGCCGGCGATCTCGGCGGAGTTGACACCGGAGTACGACCACCCGTACGCCTGGGCCTGGAACCGTAGGCACCAGCCTTCGTGTGCGGTGGACCCGAGTCGCGCGAACTGCCAGGAGATGGCCGCGTTCTTGCCACGCGGGTTGTTACGTGGCGGGTTCGCGGCGTACGTGCACTTCTTCTCGACGTACCCGTCACCGCCGGTGTAGACGTACGCGTCGGAGACGAAGCCGCCGTTGGACAGCATGTCCCAGATCGTGCTGGTGCCGTACGTGCCGGTGACCGAGGAGCCTTCGGTCTGGCACAGGATGTTCACGCTCGCGCCGTCGGCGACGCTGCTCCATGCGTCGTACCCGGTGCCGGGCGCGGCGCGGACGCTGAGAGGGGAACCGGCTGTGTTGACGGTGCCGGAGGCGGCGTTCGCCATACCGGCTGTCCCCAGGAGCACACATGCCACCGCTGCTGCCGTGATCGCGGTCCAGCGGCCGAACCGCAGTACGCCTGGCGCACTCATGCGCTGAGTGTGGCAGGGCTCACACCGTACGGCAAGAACCTACGCCATGACTCCACGAGTCGATGGTTTCCTACACGCCAGGCCGGCAGGCGGTAGGAGGTCCGGTACGGGCGACTCCGGCTCAGCGATCCGGGGTCAGGAACGGTTCGGTGAGGTGGGCGGTGGCGAGTACGTCCGCCTGCTGCAACAGCGCCAGCCGGGTGCGGTACGCGGCTTCGGGATCGCTCTCGTGCCGGTAGGCCACGCTCGGGTCCACCACCTGTACGGCGTGCACGAACGCATTCCCCGTGATCGCCACCGTCTCGCCGGCCTGGTGCACCAGGACCGCCTGGTGCCCGGGGGTGTGGCCAGGGGCCAGTTGGGCGCGTACCCCCGTCGCCAACGACGCCGAACCGTCGATCACGTCGAGCTGGCCGGCGGCGCGCAACGGGTCGAGCAGGCTGTGCCGCAACGCTGGGTTGAGATCAGTGACAGCGTCGTGCTCGATCCGCTGCACCACGTGCCGGGCGTTGCCGAACGCGGTCGGGGCGACCGTCCAGCCGACGTGGTCAGTGTGCAGGTGGGTGAGTACCACGACGTCGATGTCGGACGGCGCGATCCCGACGGTTGTCAACTCCTGGGGCAGCGCCCCAGGCACCGGCGCCCATGACGCGGCCGGGGCTCCCGCCGGCCCGACCCCGGCGTCGACCAGGATGGTGTGCCGCCCAGTGGCGATGAGGTAACACCGGAACCTCAGCCGCCAGGTGTCATCGTCAACGAATGCGTGGGCGTCCAGCTCGCGAGCCCGCTGCCAGGTGGCTCCGGGCACCTGCGGGAACGCGCCTGACAGCGGGGTGAAGAAGGTGCCCGTCGCGTCGGTAACCGGGTGAATCTCGATCGCCATGTGGGTGATCCTGCCAGCCCTGGTGTGCCAGCCAGATCACCATCCAGTACGCTCGTACTGCTTACGGATCCCCCACGATACGAGGAGCCCGGCCGATGGCCAAGATCAAGGTAGCCAACCCGGTCGTCGAGCTCGACGGCGACGAGATGACCCGGATCATCTGGAAGCAGATCAAGGACCAGCTGATCCTGCCGTACCTCGACATTGACCTGAAGTACTTCGACCTGTCGATCGAGCACCGCGACGAGACCGATGACCAGGTCACCGTCGACGCGGCCAACGCCATCAAGCAGTACGGCGTCGGCGTCAAGTGCGCCACCATCACCCCGGACGAGGCGCGCGTCGAGGAGTTCGGCCTGAAGAAGATGTGGCGTTCGCCGAACGGCACCATCCGGAACATCCTCGGCGGCGTGGTGTTCCGCGAGCCGATCATCATGAGCAACGTCCCGCGGTACGTCCCCGGCTGGACCAAGCCGATCATCATCGGCCGTCACGCCCACGGCGACCAGTACAAGGCGACCGACTTCGTGGCCAAGGGCCCGGGTCGCTTCACGCTGCGGTTCGAGCCGGCCGATGGTGGGGAAGCCATCGAGCACGTGATCGCCGACTTCCCGGGCGGCGGCGTCGGCATGGGGATGTACAACTACGACGACTCGATCCGGGACTTCGCCCGGGCGTCCTTCCGGTACGGCCTGGAGCGCAGGTACCCGGTCTACATGTCGACCAAGAACACCATCCTCAAGGCGTACGACGGCCGGTTCAAGGACCTCTTCCAGGAGGTCTTCGACGCGGAATTCGCCACCGCGTTCGACGCCGCCGGGCTGTGGTATGAGCACCGCCTGATCGACGACATGGTCGCGCAGGCCATCAAGGGCGAAGGTGGGTACGTCTGGGCGTGCAAGAACTACGACGGTGACGTGCAGTCCGACGTGGTCGCGCAGGGCTTCGGCTCGCTCGGGCTGATGACATCGGTGCTGATGACCCCGGACGGCAGTGCTGTGGAGGCTGAGGCCGCGCACGGCACCGTCACCCGGCACTTCCGGCAGTGGCAGAAGGGTGTGAAGACCTCCACCAACCCGATCGCGTCGATCTTCGCGTGGACCCGGGGTCTGGAACACCGCGGCAAGCTCGACAACACCCCGGCGGTGTCGGAGTTCGCCGCCGCGCTGGAACAGGCCTGCGTCGACACCGTCGAAGGCGGCCAGATGACCAAGGACCTGGCGCTGCTCATTGGTGGCGACGCGCAGTGGCTCACCACGGACGAGTTCATGACCGCCGTCTCGGACAACCTCGCTGCGAAACTCAAAGGCTAGACCCGTTCGCGGGTACGGGCCCGTTCGTGTCCGACACCGATTCTGGGGGCGCCTGCGTCTCGGCGGGACCCGGCTCCGACATCGATCGGTAACCATCTCGCACGTCCGGCCGATGATCACTGTGATCGTCGCGGCGTAGTGCTGCGGCTCGGGGCGCATCCAGACAGGAGTGGACAGATGCGAGGACGAGTGCTGGTCATGGTGGCCGCGGCGTGCCTGGGAGTGGGCCTGGTTGCCCCGGCCGCCTCGGCGGATCACTACCCGACGAGCAAAGAGTTCATCGGCGAGTGCGTCTTCAACGGCGTCGTGGAGCCGTACGTCGAGTTCCGGGGCCGCGGAACCTGCTACGGGACGCTCAACGGTGTGGCCGTCACCAAGATGTGGGCCGATGCGTACGCCGTAGCCGAGGGGATCACCGTGCCGGAAGGTCCGGTGTTGCAGCAGGGCTCCGGCTGGATCCGGTTCGAGGATTCTCTGAGCACCGAGATCTCATTCACCTTCGACCAGGTGGGTTCCACCATCAACTTCCACGGGCACACCAGCGGAGAGGCCACAGGCGAGATCGTCCTCAGCCCCGCGGAGCCGGGAACGACAACCCGCGACGCGCGCGTGACGGCGAACACGATCACGCCGCTGCGCGGCTAAAGGGCCCTGTAGGTCCTGGGTACGTCACCCGACGCGGTGGCGTACCCAGACATTGGGCTCGACGTACACGGCGTAGTCGTGGGCGAGGCGGCATTCCACCGGCACCAGGGCACCCTCGACCTCGATGGGGCCGTCGGTGTCGAACGGCATGCCGGTCCACTTCCGCCACTGCGTGAGCGAGCCCGCGATTGTCATCGAGGTCGGAGCGACCTGCACGATCTCCGCGCCCGCGCGGGCGTGGACCCGCAGCCACGGGTCGACCGGCAGGCCGTCCTCCCGGGTGCGGAACGCGTACTCGGTCATCGGAGTGGCGGGTTCGTCGTGCTTGCGGTTGGGGCGTACCGGAGCGACCAGCTCGGTGATGCCGTGGCTGGCCACATTCGCCCGCATCGCGCTGAGCATCTCGTGGGACCAGCCGCGGCCCTGGTACGACGGGTCGATGTTGATCTCGATCGCGCTCACCGCGTCTGGCGTGATGCCGCTCCGGTGGTCGCTGAACGCCCACACCAGGACCCGGTCCCAGCCGTCGGGCGGCAACTCTCCGCGGCGGTTGCCATGCAACGCGAACGGAACGCTGTAGCCACGCGCCACCACCGCGCCCTCGTACGTACCGACCAGGGTGAACTCTGCGAAGACCTTCCGCAGCTGGAACCAGTACGCGTCCGCGATGATGTCCTGGAGCATGAACTCCGGCCAGCTTTCGGCCAGGTTCCCGATCTCCTCGGAAAGCTCGGGGCGCTCGGCCACGGTGGTGATGTCGAGTGTCACGCCGCCAGGCTAGCGGCGGCATCGCCGGGCGCCACCGGTTTATGGTCGAGCTCTCAGCGCCGGCGGTCGCTCTCAGCGCCGGCGGTCGTCGGGAAGGGTGGACGGGCCGACGTGCTTGTTGAGCCAGTCGCGGATCGGGATCGACTCCCGGAGGAACTCGATCACCCGCTGCTTGGCGCTGGGACGACTCAGCCACGCGCCGGTGGGCCACTGCTTCCAGGTGATCAGGCCCTTGTTGCGGAGCAGCTCGATCCGCGGGTGGTCCTTCGGATACCCGCGGGGTGCCGTCTTCAGTGTGTCGTGGGCGGCGACGTCGATGCCCCGGGCGCGTGCGTCAGCGACCAGGCGGGCCAGTTCGCCGCCGGTGGAGTCGTCGGCGACCGCGGTGCGGAAGCGCTCCAACTGGTCGGGCGCCAGGTGGTACATCCCGCTGCCCGCGGACAACCCCTCGGTGGAGAACTGCACGTACCCACCGTCGGCGAGGGTGGCTCCAATGGCGGTCTTGTACGGGGACTTGTCGCGGCTGAACCGTACGTCCCGGTACGGCCGGAAGATCTTCCCTTCGCCGAACTCGGACCCCAGCTCCGCCAGCAGCTCCGCCATCGGGGCACGTACGGCGTTCTCGTACACCGCCTTGTGCCGCTGCCAGTACGTCCTGGAGTTGTCGGCCTGCAGTCCGACGTAGAACTCGTGTGCCTCTTCAGGCCAGCCCGAGAACGACATGCGCCGAGGGTACGCCCCGCAATCAGCGGGCGAACCCGGGATAGACCTGGATCTGCCTCACTGATCACACCATTCACCGCCGGAACACCAGGGACCCTAGAATCTCCGGATGGACGAGGCCGAGAGTCCGTGGTCGCGGATTCGTCGCGGTCTCGCCCGGCTGGTGGCCCGCCTCGCCGACCGGATCAGTACCGGGCTCGGGGTGGGTCGTTCGGCTGGTCGCGAGGAGATCACCGGCGCCGAGCTGCGCGACCTGATCGCGGCGAACACCGTACTGCGGTACGAGGAGCGCGCCCTGATCGGCGATGTGATCGCCGCCGCCCAACGGCAGGTACGGGAAGTACTCGTGCCGCGTACCGGGGTGGTGTTCCTGGACGCGGGACTGACCGTGAGTCGGGCGCTACGGCAGGTCAGTGACGAGGTCCACTCCCGCTACCCGGTGATCGACGGCTCCTCGGACGAGGTGATCGGGGTGGTGCAGATGCGGGATCTGGTGGCACCGCCGACCCGGGACCGTACGCTGACCGTCGGGGCGCTCGCCAGCGACATCGAACGAATCCCCGCCTCCAAGCCGCTGATCTCCGCGCTCGCCGAGATGCGCCGGGAGGGCTGGCGGATCGCCCTGGTGGTCGACGAGTACGGCGGCACCGCCGGCATCGTCACCCTGGACGGTCTGGTGGAGGGCCTGGTCGGAGAGGTACGCCCGGGTACTGCCCGTGATCTGGTGGCGTCCACCGTGGACGGCCGGCTGAACCTGGCGAGCCTGGCGGAGCGTACCGGGCTGGTGCTCGCGGATGGGCCGTACGAGACGGTCGCCGGGTACCTGATGGCGGCGTTGGGCAAGATCCCGCGCACTGGCGAGCGGGTCGAGGTGGACGGTTGGCGGCTGACGGTCACCAGGATGGATGGCCGGCGGGTCGCGGCCGTGAAGGTCGTGCCGCCCCCACCGTCGGGTGAACCGGCGTCCCGGCCGGATCAGGTGTCTCAGCCGGGCCAGGTGTCCGTCCCTGACCGGGCGCCGTGGTCGGACCAGGTGCCCCGGGCGGACCCGGTGAAGGGGATCGGCGCGCCCCGTCGACCGACCGGCGGGGCCGTCGTGGTGTCCCGTATCTCGCCCGGGCCGGATCCCGGTGCCGCCACCCCGCAGCTGGCGCCGGAGGACACGTTGCAGCGGGTGCGCCCCACCGGCGGATGATGCCGCTGCCACCGCCGCGCACCGGTACGGCAGGATAGGTCGGGTGATCGGGGGAGTACGCAGGTCGCTGCCGCGCGCCGTACCGCTGGTGGTGGTTGTTGGCGCGGTGACGATGCTGATCGGCGTGCTGCAACGGTGGCCCTGTCACGCCGCCGGGTGGCCCGGCGACTACTCGATCCTGATGGGTGACCTGTGCTACAGCGACATTCCCCTGCTGTACCGCCACCGGGTGTTCCCCACCGGTGAGTTCCCGTTCGCCGTCAAGCCCGGGTACGAGACGCTTGAATACCCGGTGCTCACCGGCTTGTTCGCTGACCTCGCCGCCCGCATCGCCCGCTGGTTGAGCGGCACTCCCACAGATCCGGACGCCGTCTCCGTCACCTTCTACGAGGTGAACGCGGTGCTGTTGATCCTGTGCGGGCTGGTGGCGGTGTGGACCACCGCTCGCGTGGCCGCCCGTACCCGGCACGCCCTGATGCTCGCGCTGGCGCCGTCCCTGGCACTGACCAGCCTGATCAACTGGGATCTGTTCGCGGTGATGTTCGCGGCGTTGGCGTTGTACTTCTGGGCCCGTTCGATGCCGGTGGTCGCCGGGATCTGCATCGGCCTGGGGTTCGCCGCGAAGCTGTACCCGGTGCTGTTGCTCGGCCCGTTGCTGGTGTTGTGCCTGCGGGCCGGAAAGAGCCGGGAGTTCCTGCGCACCCTGATCGCCACCGTGGTGGTGTGGATCGCGGTGAACCTGCCCGTGGCGGTGATCAGCCCCGAGGGTTGGGCCTGGTTCTGGACATTCAACCAACGCCGTGGTGGAGAGTTCGGTTCCCTCTGGTACCTGTTCGCGCTCGCTGGTGAGCCCGTGGTGGCGCTGAACCAGATCTCGTCCGGGCTGTTCCTCGCCGCCTGCGCCGGTATCGCGGTACTCGGGCTACGGGCACCCCGCCGCCCCCGGGTGGCGCAGCTCTGCTTCCTGGTGCTGGCCGCGTTCCTGCTGGTCAACAAGGTCTATTCGCCGCAGTACGTGCTGTGGCTGCTGCCATTCGCCGTACTCGCCCGGCCGAGCTGGCGGGACTGGGCGATCTGGCAGGGCGCGGAGGCGACGTACTGGGTGATGATCTGGATGCACATCGGCGGCTACCTCGGCGAGTACGGCTGGCTGTACGACACCGCCACCGTGCTGCGGATCCTCGCGACGATCTACTTCGTGGCGATGGTGGTACGCGACATCATCCGCCCGGCGCACGACCTGGGCGCCGGACCGGACGGCGACGACCCCGCCGGTGGCGTGCTGGCGGGTGCGCCGGACGCATTGCCGCGATGGTTGGCCGCACTCGGACCCGCCACCAGATCCGTCACGGGCCGCCGAGCCCCGGTTCGCTCGGCCGGCGACTTCGAGACACGGCCTAAGGCAGATTGGTCCGGATGAACTGCTTCAGTTCCGCCGCGAGGGTGTTCACGCCGTGGACGTGGCAGAAGTGTCCCAGCTCGTCCTGATGACAGGTGGTGGCGCCCGGAATCCGGCTGACCAGGTCCTTGACTCCCTCGACCGACAGTCCCGGGTCATTGCCCACTGAGACCACGAACGTCGGTACCGCAATCGCCTCCAGGTCCAGGGCAGCCGCCGCCACGTAGTGCTCCAGTACGGCGAGGAAGCTGATCGGGCTGATCCGTTCGATGACCTTGGCGGCCATGGTCTCCAGGATCCGCGGCTCGACCGGTCGCCTCCGGTCGCGGCTTCGGATCCGTACCAGCTCACGGAACTCCCCGTGCAGGCGTGGCACCATCGCCTGGAGGAATTCCCAGGTCATGTCGTCGGGTGAACGCTGGTACGGCGGGCACACCACCGCTGCCGCGGCAACGCGGGTGTCCCCGGTCGCCAGCAGCTCCAGGACGGCGTTGGCGCCGAGCGAGTGTCCCACGAGGAGATCAACCGGCCCGTCCACCTGGCTCAGGCCACGGGCCAGCCACTGGCCAGCGGTGCCGCCGTGGCGCCACAGGTAGTCGTTGCCGTGGCGCCAGGGCATTTCCAGGGCGACGGTCCGCCACGTCGAGTCGAGCACATTCGCGAGCTCCCGCCAACTTTCCCAGTGGTCCTCGACTCCGTGAGCGAAGACCACCTGCGGTGATCCCGGCCGACCGGCGTTGAGCACGTGTGGCGACACCTCAGCCACGGCCGTAACCGCCAGATGGCACCCGTACGAGCGCCGCGGCCACGCCGCCTTCGGCATTCCGCGAGGTCAGCAGGCCCACGCCGGCGCGCCGCGTCGCCAGCAGCGCCGCGAGCATCAACCCGCCGGTGGGGCACCACAGTCGCCGAGCACGTCACGCACCGCCAGCTCCTCCGGGATGCCGCCGAGTGCTTCCGAGACCGCGGCGGACTCCTCCCCGCTGGACGTGAGCACCACTGACACGTCATCGGGCTCGACC
>JBOGDK010000197.1:0-8508 GCA_050701795.1 Micromonosporaceae bacterium | reverse complement strand
CGAACCGGCTCACCAACCCGGCGCTCGACCCGACATCCCGGATGCCCGAGTTCAAGGTCTGCGCCGTGTCGGTGACCGCCGCGGAGGTGACGGCGTCAGAGGTGACGGCGGTGGCGGCATCGGGCGTGGAGGTGCCATGAGTGCTGTCGTCGTCGGGTACGGAATGGCGGGTGTCCGGGTCGCCGAGGAACTTCACCGCCGGGGTCTCTCCGTCACGGTTCTGGGAGCTGAGCCGCACCGGCCGTACAACCGGATCCTGCTCTCGTCGGTGCTGGCCGGTGCCACCCGGGAAGCCGACGTGATACTGCCGGAGTCGGCGGGGATCGACGTACGGCGCGGCGTGGCGGCGGTGTCGATCGACCGGGTACGCCGTCTCGTGACGGCCGCGGACGGCACCAGCGTGGCCTACGACGCTCTGGTCCTCGCCACCGGCAGCAAGCCTGTGATCCCCACGATCAAGGGGCTGACCAGGGAGGACGGTGCCCTGATCGCGGGCGCGACCGGATTCCGTACGGTTGCCGACTGCCGTGCCATCCTCGCGGCCGGTGCCCGCCGGGCGGTCGTCCTGGGCGGTGGCCTGCTTGGTGTGGAGGCTGCCTGCGGGCTCGCCGCGCGAGGTGTGGCGGTCGAGGTGGTGCAGGCCGCCGGGCACCTGATGGAGCGGCAGCTCGACGCCGCGGCCGGCGCCGTTCTCGCGGACTCGATGCGGCGGCTCGGTGTCGGGCTACGGGTGGCTGTCACGGTCACCGAGGTGACCGGCGGTGCCCGGGTCCGGGAGGTGTCGCTGTCCGACGGCACCTCACTCGCCGCGGACCTGCTGGTGATCGCCTGTGGGGTACGCCCGGACACCGCGCTCGCCACCGGGGCCGGCCTGGCGGTCGCCGACGGCGTGGTGGTCGACGACGTGCTGCGTACCAGTGACCGCGACATCTACGCGATCGGCGACTGCGCCGAGCACGCCGGTGTGGTGCACGGGCAGGTCGCGCCCGCCTGGGAGCAGGCCCGGGTCGCCGCCGAGGTGATCGCCGGCGGCACCGGCCGCTACACCGGCACCCGCCCGGTCACCAGGCTCACGGTCGCCGGGGTCGATCTCGCGGTGCTCGGTGACCCGCTGTCCGACCCGCCTTCCGACCTTGCCGGGGCCCCGCCGGTGGCCGCCGAGACCGTGAGCTTCGCGGACTCCGGGCGGGGTACGTACCAGAAGCTGGTGATCCGGGAAGGGCGGGTCAGCAGCGCGATCCTGCTCGGCGACAACCCCACCGCCGGGTCCCTGATCCAGCTCTACGACCGCGGTACGCCGGTGCCGCCGGGCCGCCGGGCGCTGCTGCTCACCGGGCACGTACCCGGGCCGGGCCGCGACGAGTCGCCGGCCACGATTCCGGATCGGACGGTGGTGTGCCGCTGTAACACCGTCACCAAGGGAGCGATCACCAGAGCCTGGCTGGACGGGGCGCACAGCGCCGACGCGGTGGTCGCCGCGACCCGGGCGGGTACGGGCTGCGGCACCTGCCGGCCCGCCGTCGACGGGATCTGCGAGTGGCTGGCAACCGCCGACACCGGCCCGTCCGCGCCACGGCACGCCACTGCCGCCCCGTCGCCACCTGACCCGACCCCGCCGGTGCCCGGCTCCCGGGCGGCCGAGCCGACCTCGCCGGTCCCCAGGTCCCGGGCAGCCGAGCCGGGCCCGCCGCGGCCGGCGTCCGCGATCCCGAGGAGAGGAGACAGTGCCGTGGAGCAGCACGTCGTCGTGGTCGGCAACGGCATGGTGAGTCAACGGTTCGTGGAGGCCCTGACCGACCGGGACGCCGAGCGGCGCTGGCGGGTAACCGTGCTCAGCGAGGAGGCCCGGCCCGCGTACGACCGGGTGGCGCTGTCGTCCTTCTTCGACGGCGCCTCCCCGGCGGACCTCAGCCTCGCCGACCCTCGGTGGTACGCCGAACGCGGTGTCACGCTGTGTCTCGGTACCACCGCAACGGCGATCGACCGGGAACGCCGGGTGGTCGTCACCGGCGCCGGGGAACACCCCTATCACGTGCTCGTCCTGGCCACCGGGTCGTACCCGTTCGTGCCTCCGGTGCCGGGACAGGACCTGCCGGGGTGTTTCACGTACCGGACCCTGGACGACCTGGAGAGCATCCGGGCGTACGCCGCCGGCAAGCGGGTCGGCGCGGTGGTCGGCGGCGGCCTGCTCGGCCTGGAGGCGGCGAACGCGCTGCGGCTGCTCGGCCTCGAAACCCACGTCGTCGAGTACGCCCCGCGGCTGATGCCGGTGCAGGTCGACGAGGCGGGTGGACAGATCCTCAAGCAGCACGTCACCGGTCTCGGGGTACGGGTCCACCTGGCCGCCAAGGCTGGCCGGCTGGAGGCTGGCCGGCTCGGCGGCGTGGCACGGATGGTGCTGCGCCCCGGCGCCACCGACGGCACCACACCAGCGTTCCCGCCGGAACTCCACCCGGACGTCGTGGTGTTCGCGGCGGGGGTACGTCCCCGCGACGAGCTCGCGCGCGGCGCCGGGCTCGAGATCGCCGAACGCGGCGGGATCCTGGTCGACGACACGTGCCTGACCAGCGACGAAGCCGTGTACGCGATCGGTGAGGTGGCGGCCGTCGGTGGCCGCTGCTACGGCCTGGTGGCCCCCGGGTACGCGATGGCCGAGGTGGTCGCGGACAGACTCGTGGGCGGCGACGCCACGTTCCCCGGGGCGGACACGTCCACCAGGCTGAAGCTGCTCGGGGTGGACGTGGCGAGCTTCGGTGACTCCTTCGGCACCGGCGACGGCGCACTGGAGGTCGTCTACACCGACCCGGTGCAGGGGAGCTACGCGAAGCTCGTCGTGAGCGATGATGCCCAGACCCTCAAGGGCGGGATCTTGGTGGGGGACGCTTCGGCGTACCCCACATTGCGGGCGAGTCTCGACCAGCCGCTGTCCGGCAGCCCGCTGGAGTTGCTCAGCGCGGGGCTCGGTGACCAGGCAGGCGCCGGTGCGCTGCCCGGAACGGCGCAGGTGTGCAGCTGCCACGCCGTCACCAAGGACGCGATCACCACGGCGATCGCCGAGCAGGGCTGCACCGAGGTCGCGGACCTGAAGGCGTGCACCAGGGCCGGCACCGGCTGCGGGTCCTGCGTACCGCTGCTGAAGAGCCTGCTCGCGGAGTCCGGCGTGGCGATCAGCAAGGCACTGTGCGAGCACTTCGAACAGTCCCGGCAGGAGCTGTACGAGATCATCCGGGTACGCGGCATCCGCGGCTTCTCCGCGCTGATCTCCGGGTACGGCACCGGCCGCGGCTGCGACATCTGCAAGCCCGCGGTGGCCTCGATCCTGGCGAGCACTGGCACCGGGCACATCCTGGACGGGGAGCAGGCCACCCTGCAGGACACCAACGACCACATGCTGGCGAACCTGCAGCGCAACGGCACGTACTCAGTGGTGCCCCGGGTCCCCGGCGGCGAGATCACCCCTGACAAGCTGATCGTGATCGGTGAGGTGGCGCGGGATTTCCACCTCTACACGAAGATCACCGGCGGTCAGCGGATCGACCTGTTCGGCGCCCGCGTCGAGCAGTTGCCATACATCTGGCGCCGCCTGGTCGACGCCGGGTTCGAGTCCGGCCACGCGTACGGCAAGGCGCTGCGTACGGTGAAGTCCTGCGTCGGCGAGACCTGGTGCCGGTACGGCGTCCAGGACTCCGTCGGGATGGCGATCGCGCTGGAGCTGCGCTACCGCGGACTCCGGGCGCCTCACAAGATCAAGGCGGCGGTCTCCGGCTGTGCCCGGGAATGCGCCGAGGCCCGCAGCAAGGACGTCGGTGTGATCGCCACCGAGAACGGCTGGAACCTGTACGTCGCCGGCAACGGCGGCTTCACGCCGCGGCACGCGGACCTGTTCGCCTCCGACCTCTCCTCGGAGGAGCTGATCCGATACATCGACCGGTACCTGATGTTCTACGTCCGTACCGCGGACCGGCTGCAGCGTACGGCCGCGTGGCTGGAGTCCCTGGATGGCGGATTGGAGCACCTCCGGGACGTGATCGTCCACGACTCGCTGGGGCTCTGCGCGGACCTGGACGAGGCGATGGCGGCGCACGTCGCCAGCTACGCCGACGAGTGGGCCGGTGTCCTGGACGACCCGGAGCGGCTTCGCCGGTTCACGTCGTTCGTGAACGCCCCGGACACTCCCGACCCGGGCATCGAGTTCGTCACCGAACGCGGCCAGCCGGTTCCGGTCCCGACCAGGCGTGCCGCGGCGACGCTCATCGCCGGCCCGACGCTGCCGGTACCCGGCGGGCCTTCTCAGACCTCAGCACCATCAACCGCCACCTTGGAGGAGTTTCGATGACGGCCGTGCTGACTCGACAGTGGACCATCGTGTGCCCGTTGGCCGACCTGTTCCCCGACCGTGGGGCGGTCGCGCTGGTGAACGGTGAACAGGTCGCGCTGTTCCGTACCGGCACCGACGAGGTGTACGCGATCGGCAACCTGGATCCGTTCAGCGGCGCTCAGGTTCTGGCGCGGGGGATCGTCGGTTCCCGCGGTGACGTGCCCACCGTGGCGTCACCGATGTACAAGCAGGTGTTCGACCTGCGTACCGGGGTGTGCCTGGACGACGCGGCGGTGGCCGTACCGGTCTTCGGGGTACGGGCCCGGGACGGGCTGATCGAGGTGTCCGGTCCGTGAATCCCGCCGCCGGGCCGTTCGACGCCGTCGCCGGGTCCGCCGACGCAGCCACGGGGCCGCCACCGCTGGCCGGCTTCACCGTCGCGGTCACGGCAGACCGGCGCCGGGACGAACTGTGCGCGTTGCTGGAACGCCGCGGCGCCCGGGTGGTGCAGGCCCCGACCGTACGTATCGTCCCGCTCCCGAACGACGCCGCCTGCCTGGCGGCGACCCAGCGGTGCCTGGAGGCGCCATTGGACGTGGTGGTGGCGACCACCGGGGTCGGGTTCCGGGGCTGGCTGTCCGCGGCTGAAGGCTGGGGGCTGTTCCGGCCCCTGCTGGAGCGGATCGCGGCCGCCCGGCTGATCGCCCGAGGCCCGAAGGCACGGGGTGCGATCCGCGCCGCCGGCCTCACCGAGGAGTGGTCTCCAGAGTCGGAGGCGGCCGCTGAGGTGCTGGAATACCTGCTCGCCGGCCACGCTCCCAGAGGTGCTGCCGGTGCTGGCGGTGCTGCTGGCGGTGCTGCCCGCGGTGCGACCCGCCGTGGGGGCGTTGCCTCGCCGGCCCCCAACGGCGTCGCCGGGCTGCGGATAGCTGTGCAGTTGCACGGCGACCCCGACCCCGACCTGGTGTCCGGGCTTCGCGCCGCGGGCGCCGACGTGGTCGCCGTACCGGTGTACCGCTGGGCGCCACCGGCCGACATCGAACCAGTGAAGCGCCTGGTCGAACAGGTCGCCGCGCGCCAGGTCGACGCGGTCACGTTCACCAGCGCCCCAGCAGTCGACTCCTTGCTTCGCCTCGACCCGGACGGCGCCGTACTCGACGCTTTCTCCGGGGACGTACTGGCGGCGTGCGTCGGCCCGGTGTGCGCGGCGCCGTTGCGCCGGCTCGGGATACCCACGGTGCAGCCGGCTCGCGGTCGGCTGGGGGCTCTGGCATGTACCGTCACCGAAGAGCTGTCACTACGCCGTTCAGCGGTGCTACGCCCCGCCGGCCACACCCTCGCCATACGTGGCCACGCCATCATGATCGACGGCGAGTTGGTACGCCTCGCGCCGGCCCCCATGGCGGTGCTGCGGCACCTGGCCCGCCAACCTGGGCGGGTGCTGTCCCGTACCGAGTTGCTCTCAGTGCTCCCCCGCGGGGCCGACGGACACGCCGTCGAGATGGCGGTGGCGCGGCTGCGTGCCGCCCTGGGGGATCCGGACACGGTGCAGACGGTGGTGAAGCGCGGCTACCGGTTGCGGGTCGAGACGTAACGAGCACAGCGAGCCGAGAGCACAGCACGGCCGCTCGCAGTGCGGCAGGCCGGCGTCCGCTGCCCGAGCCGGAGGCTGACGCGCAGCGCTCCCCACAACTGGGTCTCGTCGGTGAGGGTGGCCACTAGCGTGAGCTAAGAACGTACGGCTCGCCGGTACGTTCGGCTCGGCTATTCGACTGAGACGCCGAGGCCCTGCGGCGGCGCCGGGCATATAGTCGGGTCCACGAGACGCCCGGGCATCACCGGGTGCGGGGGCCACGGACCGTTCTGCCCCGCAGTTCCTTCTACGTATCCGGCAGATTTTCCTGCCAGCCCCGGGCTGTCCTTCTCCGGCTCGGATCCCACGTCGCCTGTCCGCGTCACTGCCTCGGCTTCCGGCTCCGCCGGTGGCCGCTGGTGCGCGACGGCCGCGCCACAGGGCCGAACGCCCTCGAAGGGATCGTCGTGAAGTTGAGCGAGTTACTGGCCGGAGTCGACCACCGTTTCGTCCAGGGTGACATCCAGACCCGGATCACCGCGGGAGCGTGCTTCGACGCCGACCGGGTGACCCCGGGTGCCCTCTACATCGCGGTACCCGCGCACCCGGCCGGCGGCCCCGAGTTCGTCGGACCGGCCCTGGCCCGGGGAGCGGCGGCCGTGCTCGTCGAGTACGGAGCCATCGAGCCGGCAGCGTGGGCGTCGGAGGCCGGCGCGTGCGTGGTGGAGGTGCCGGACGCCCGCCGGGCGGCCGCGCTCGTCGCCTCCCGCTACCACGGCGAGCCGGGCCGGCAGATGGACATGGTGGCGATCACCGGCACCAACGGGAAGACGTCGGTGTCGTACATGGTCGAGTCGATCCTGCGGATCTCGACGGGCGCGAAGGTCGGCGTCATCGGAACCTCCGGCAGCCGGGTCGGCGACGACGTGATCCCGATGCCGCCGACGGCGCTGAGCACGCCGGAGTCCCCCGACCTGCAGTACCTGCTGGGGCGGATGCGTGACCTGGGCGCCGCGAGCGTGGTGCTGGAAGCGACCTCGATGGGCCTGCTGACGCACCGGGTGGACCACGCGTTCCTCGACGTCGGCGTGTTCACCAACCTGACCCAGGACCACCTCGACGACCACGGGACGATGGCCGCGTACCGGGACGCCAAGCTGCGGCTGTTCCAGGGGCTGTGCCGGCGCGCGGTGGTCAACGCCGACGATCCGGTCTGCGCCGCGGTGGTCGACACGATGCCCGGCGCCGTGACCACGTACGCCCTGGACTCGCCGGCGGACTACCGCGCCACCGACCTCGTGGTCGACGCCTCCGGCACCCGCTTCACGCTGTGGTACGACGGCCGCGCGTTCCCCGCGGCGATACCCGTACCGGGGAGGTTCTCCGTGTCCAACGCGCTGGCCGCGGTGGCCGCGTGCCACCTGCTGGGAAATGACCTCGAGAAGCTGGTCGCCGCGCTCGCGCGGATGCCGCAGATCCCGGGCCGGTTCGAGCGCTTCCGGACCCTGCGCGGCACGTCCGTGATCGTCGACTACGCGCATTCGCCGGATTCCCTGGACAAGGTGCTGACCGCGATCGGTGGATTCGCGACCGGCCGGGTGATCACGGTGTTCGGCTGCGGCGGCGACCGCGACGTCACCAAACGCGCCGAGATGGGACAGATCGCCGGTAAGCACTCCGACCTGTGCGTACTCACGTCGGACAACCCCCGGACCGAGGACCCCGAGGCGATCCTGGATCAGATCGAGGAAGGCCTCACCCTCGCGGGCACACCGTACGCGCGGTACGCCGACCGCCGGCAGGCGATCAGGTACGCCCTGTCTGTCGCCGGGCCGCGCGACAGCGTCCTGGTGGCGGGGAAGGGGAGCGAGCCGTACCAGGTGGTCGGCGAGACGCTGGTCCCGTTCAGCGATATGGCCACGGTGCGCGAGCTGGCCGCCCGCTGACGTACGCCTCGACCGGAGCCGCGGCCCGAAAACCCAGATCGCGTGAGGGAATACCCGCCGGCCTGGCATAGTTACAGGCACTGGTCGTGATTTTCTGCGTGTTCTTGTGATCCATCAAGCCCGCGAATCAGGTCTCGCGGGCGTCGTCATCTCCCCTTCCGGGTGGTGAAGCCGCCGGCCGACACCGGCCAGCGGATCCGCACGGTGCGGACCTGCACTCCAAGGAGGAGATTCATATGGCACAGGGAACCGTGAAGTGGTTCAACGCCGACAAGGGCTTCGGCTTCATCACCGTGGACGGTGGCGGAGACGACCTCTTCGTTCACTTCTCTGAGATCCAGTCCAACGGCTTCCGTAGCCTGGACGAGAACCAGCGAGTGGAGTTCGACGTCACCCAGGGCGCCAAGGGCAAGCAGGCCAGTGGAGTCCGCGTCATCTGACGTACGCCAGTCCCGGCCGGAAGCTCGCCGAGCTTCCGGCCGGTGGCGTTTGCGTACCGCGCTTCGGCCGCGAGGCTGACCAGGTGGAGGGTGACCATCGCTCAGCAGTGAGACACACCTGCCTGCGGTCAACGTCCGGGTTCGATCTCGACGCCGACCGCTGATGTTCAGGAACGCGGTCCGCGGTACGTCTCGGTGGTCGGGATCTCATCGGGGTCGATGTCGGCGTAC
>JBOGDK010000196.1:0-8613 GCA_050701795.1 Micromonosporaceae bacterium | reverse complement strand
ACAGGGACAAGACCAACTCGACCGGTGGATGGCAGAAGGGTTCTACTACATCCCCGGTTCGTGCGGGACTGAACCTCACATTCCCACTTCCCCAACCCAGAGCCCGAGCAATACCACAGCGACTGCCTTGAGCGGCTCGAAGACCTGGCCGACTGGTTCTTCCGGGGCTTCCACAACTACGTCGAGCAACACACCTGGCCCGATCTCTGACGTGTGACTCTGTTGGCAGCCAGCGACACCACTTGTTGGTGGCTAGTGACCGCACCTTCTGGGTGGCTGGCGTCCGGGTTGGTGGATTTGACACCAGGGCCTGACGGGATCGCCAGGTGGTTCCATTCAGGAGGCGGTATTGGGCACGATGCAGCAGTGAAGCGAGAACGAATCCGTCGAGCCGGCGGGTACACGGCTACCCGTGTCGTGTCTTCGCCGCCGCCAGCGTCGCCGCGGCGGCTCGTGTGTGGAGGCGTCTGCGCGCCGCCGACCCGGCGGTGCGGAAGTTGGTGTACTCGCTACTTGGTGTCCCGGCGGCGGTAGTGCTGCTGTGGCTGGTACTCGGCCCGATCACCCACTGGGCCACCCCGGTGGACGAGCTGAAAGGCAAAGAACTCGCCGACGTCCTCACCGCCACCCGACAAACCCTCCTCGCCGCGATCGGCGGCCTCGCCGTCCTGATAGGTCTCGGGTTTACCGGCCGCACCTACTATCTGTCCCGCCGGGGACAGTTCACCGACCGGTACGGCAGGGCGATCACACAAATAGCATCCGACAAGTTTACGGAGCGCCTCGGCGGCATCTATGCCCTCGAACATCTGATGCTCGAGTCCCAACGCGAACACGAGACCGTCGTGGAAGTGATCGCAGCGTTTATTCGGGAGAGCACCCGCAGCAGCGGCCCGAAGGATCAGGAGGAATCATCGTCAGGCTCAGGCGGCGGACCTGGCGGCGCAGCGCCGCATCCTCCTCGCTGGCGAACCAGTAGATGGCCAGGTGCAGCACCCGCACGAGGACGTAGCAGCCGACCAGCAGCAGAGGGCCGGGTAGCCCGCCGGGCAGGTCGTCGAACGCCTCCGGGATCGTCAGTGCGGCCACGAACATCACGGCGGTGACCGCGAAGAGCCCGGACCGCGCGATGCCCTCGTCCGCGCGCACCCCGTAGTGGCGAGCCAAGCGTGGTCGAGGGGTGTAGCCGGCGGTGGGGCGGCCAAGGTGGGGAGCCGGGTCGTAGACTGCGGCAGCACCTCGCATCGCGCTGGGAGACCTTCGTTGGCGTACCGTCTGACAGACCTCCGTGCCGACGCCCTGCCCGCACTGTTGCCGCCCGGGGCCACCAGCGCCGATTGGCCCGACGTGCGCCTGGCGACGGAACGCACATGGCGCCGCTATCTCGGCGTCCTTCCGGATTCCGTCCCGGTCCGGTACACGATCGTCGCCGAACATCGTGAGGCGAGCCACGTACGCCGGCACCTCGTGTACGACGCACCCGGCGGCGAGCAAGTGCCTGCCCTGCTGCTACTGCCCCTGGAGGCGGCGAGGCGTCGCCGGTCCCCGGCCGTGCTGGCCCTGCACCCGACCGTCGACACCGGGAAGGTCGACGTGGCCACGCCGGAGGGCCGACCCGACCGCCGATACGGCGTGGAGCTCGTCGAGCGCGGTTACGTCGTGCTGGCGCCGGACACGATCACCGCTGGCGAGCGGGTCCGCGACGACGAGGCACCGTTCCACACCGCCGGCTTCTACGCGCGCAACCCGGGCTGGACCGCGGTAGGCCGGATGCTGGTCGACCACCGGCAGGCGCTCGACCTGCTGTGCGCCCTCGAGGTGGTCGATCCGGACCGGATCGGGGCCATCGGGCACTCGCTCGGTGGCTACAACGCGATCTTCCTGGCTGGCCTCGACGAGCGGGTCCGTGCGGTCGTCGCCAGCTGCGGGTTCAGCGTGTTCGCCGACGATCCGGAACCGAACCGGTGGGGTGAGCGCGAATGGTTCTCCCACCTGCCGGCCCTAACCCGCGACCTCGACGAGGGCGAGGTGCCGTTCGAATGGCACGAGATCGCGGCGCTCGTCGCGCCCCGGCCGATGTTCGCCTGGTGCACCCAGAAGGACGAGACCTTCCCACACTGGCCGGCGATCGCCGCCGGTATGGCCGAAGTCGACAAACTGTACCGGGTGCTTGGACACCCGGAGAAGTTCGAGTTCCTGCCAGGCGAGGGGAGCCACACGTTCCCCCCGCCCGCCCGCCAGTCCGGCTACGCGTTCCTCGACCGCTGGCTGCGCTGACGCCCTCGATCCGTGCGTAAGCGCTAGCTCTTGAGGCCGGTCGCCGCGATGGAGTCGACCAGGTACCGCTGCAGCAGCATGAAGATCACCAGGCAGGGCAGGGCGGCCAGCGTCGCCGCCGCCATCTGCTGACCGATCGGTACGGACTCCGTCTGCAGGGTAGCCAGGCCGACCGTGAGGGTCTGCATCTGCTCGTCCTGGCCGACCATCAGGGGCCACAGGAAGTCGTTCCAGTGCCACAGGAAGAGAAAGACCCCGATGGCGGCCATCGCGGGCCTGGCGAGCGGGACGATGATCCGGGTGAACACCTGCCACTCGGACGCGCCGTCCACCTTGGCGGCCTGGATCAACTCGTCCGGCAACTGGCGGATGAACTGCCGCATCAGGAAGCACGCCTGGGCGTTGGCGAGCGTGGGCACGATGAGTCCCCAGTAGGTGTCCACCCCACCGAGCGAGGAGACCAGCACGAAGAACGGGATGAGGTTCACCTCGAGCGGCACCATGAGCATTGCGAGGAACGCCCAGAAGATCAGTTCCCGGCCAGGGAACCGCTTCTTCGCGAACGCGTATCCCGCCATGGTCGCCAGCAGCAGGGTGACCGCGGTGGACACCCCGGCGTAGATCAGCGAATTGATCGTCCAGCGCAGGATCATGCCGCTGGCGAGCAGGTCGCCGAAGTTGTCCACACCGAACCGGTTCGGGAGCAGATCGGCGGGGATGCCCATAGTCCCGGGCGGGGTGAGCGCCACGACCAGCATCAGGAGGAACGGCAGCACGGTAGCCACCGCCACCACCAGCAGGATCATCGGAAGCGACAATCGGCCGATCCAGCGGCGACGCGGTAGGCCTGAGCGGGGACGCTCCGGACCGGTCGGCCGGGTCTTCTGTGGCGAGGTGTCGACGAGGGTCGTGGTCATTCCTTCTCCCGGTCCAGGGCGTACCGCTGCGCGAGCGAGATCGTGACGACGATCAGGAAGAGGACCATGCCCACCGTGCTGGCGTAGCCGAAGTCGAGGTACTTGAAGCCTGAGTCGTACAGCAGGTACACCAGCGTGTAGCTGGCGTGGACCGGTCCGCCGCCGGTCATCACGTACATCGGCTCGAAGATCTGGAACGCGATGACCGTGTTGATCACGATCACGAAGAACAGGACGGGCCGCAGCAGGGGCAGAACGATCAGGCGGAAGATCTGCATCCCCGACGCGCCGTCCACCCGGGCGGCCTCCACATAGGACGGCGGTACCGCTTGCAGCCCGGCGAGCAGGATCAGCATCGAGTAGCCGAAGTTCTTCCAGGCCACCATGAGAGCCACCGCGGGCAGTACGAGCACCGAGTCGCCGAGGAAAGAGAGCGGCTCGACCCCGAACCGGCTCAGCAGGCCGTTGATCAGCCCGTCCTCCTCGTCGTACGCCCACTCCCAGATCACCGCGGCGAGGATCAGGCTGGTGACGTACGGCAGGAAGTAGACGCCGCGGAAGAACCCTCGCCAGAAGATCACGTGGTGCAGCCCCAGCGCGGTTCCCAGCGCCATCCCGACCGTCAGCGGTACTAGGATCAACGCGAACACGACGGTGACCTGGAGGCTGTCCCAGAAGGTGGGGTCCTCCAGCAGGCGGGTGTAGTTGTCCAGACCGACCAGGGTGGGGACACCGCCGGGATAGAACTCGGTGAAGCTGAAGAATGCCGATTCCACGGTCGGCGCGAACCGGAACACGATGAACAGCAGCAGCATCGGCAGCACGAACAGGTAACCGGCACGCGCCTCCCTGGTGCGGTGCCACCAACTGGCGCGGGTAGCGGGTGGTGCAGGCGCCGTCATCGAATCTCCTCGCGGTATCCCCCACCGCCGGTAGCGGCGGGAGGTGCGGCGTCGGTCGTGGGGTCAGCTGACCGGTCCTCGGCGAACTCCGCGTTCACCGCGGTACGCAGCGCTTCGTCGGCGAGGTAGTCGGCCAGGGTCGCGGCGAGCCCGTACGCCCCGTCGAGCACCCCGCGATCCGCCTCAGGGGTGCGAGCCGACCGGGCGAAGGCCGCGGTATGCACGTTCGTCTCCGGCGGTGCGATCGCCAGCAAGGGTTGGATCACCGGGAGGACCTGACTGACGTTGCCCAGGTCGGTGGAGCCGGTGAGCTCGGCCGGTACCACACCCGGCGGCAGCACGGTACGGCCGCAGGCGACCTGGTGCACCGCGTACCGGGCGGCGAGGGCGAGGTTGTGCCGCAGCGGCAGGTACGGTGGTTCGCCGTCCCACCGGACCTCGGCGATGGTTCCGGTAGCCAGCGCGGCGGCGCGCAGCACGTCGTCCACCCGGTCGCAGAGTTCGGCCAGGCTGTCCGTCTCGAAGGAGCGGACCTGGCTCACGAGCGCGGCCCGGTCCGGCACTACGTTGGGGACGCGCCCGCCATCGGTAATCACCGCGTGCAGCCGATCCGTGGGCAGCATGTGTTGGCGCAGCCGGGCGAGACCGGTGTAGGCGTCTACGGCCGCGTCGAGAGCGTTGCGTCCCAGGTGGGGGGCGAGCGCGGCGTGCGCCGAGATGCCGTGGTAGACGACGTGGACCTCGCGGCGACCGAGGGTCGGGTGTGCCGCCACGTCGAATCCCCCCGGGTGCACCATGGCGGCGGCGTCGACGCCGGAGAACCCTCCGGCGTCCAGGATGAGCTGCTTGCCACCGCCCGACTCCTCGGCCGGAGCGCCGATCAACTCGACGGTGCCGCCGAGCTGGCCCAGGTGCGGGGCAAGGGCGATGAAGGCACCCACCGCCACGGCGCAGATCACGTTGTGCCCGCAGGCGTGGCCGAGGCCGGGCAGCGCGTCGTACTCGGCGATCACGGCGACCGAGGAGCCGGCTCCGGCGCCGACGCGCGCACGGAACGCGGTCTGCAGGCCGTACGCGCCGACCTGTACGTCGACGCCGTGCCTGGCGAGCGCGGTGGCGACCGCGGCCGCCGCGTGCCGCTCGGCGAAGGCGGTCTCCGGGTGGGCGTGCAGGTCGTGGGAAAGGCCGACCAGCTCGCTTCCGAGGGCCTCCACCCGGCGGGCGAGTTGGCCGACGAGGTCCGGCCCGTACCCGTGGTACGGCGACGTGAGTGGCGCGGCGCCGGCGGCGGCCCGGCGGATGTCACCCAGCAGTCGGGCGGCGCGGCCCGGGTACGGCTGCCGGGGCGCGGCTCGCACCCGGTCGCGCGCCGGGACCCCTCCCGCCGGGGACGGACGGTCAACGCCGGTGACGTTCATGGCCGCTCTCCCAGAACCCGGAGCAGGTTCCGGAACAGGACAAACTCGCGCTGCTCCTCGTCCAGCGGAGCGAGAGCGACGCGGCCCAGCCCGTACCGCAGGTCGAGGAAGATGGCGTCCGATCCGTACATCACCCGGTCGGCGCCGACCTCGGCGACGAAGCGGGCCACCCATGCGCCCGACATCCGCCCGCCGGAGAGTTCCAGGACGACGTTGGGGTGCTCGGCGGCCACCTGTACGGCGCGGGGGTACGCATCGGGCCACAGTCCACTGTGGCCCATGAGGAGGGTGACCCCGGGATGGCGGCGGGCGACCACACCGAACCGCTCGGGCGCTGCATACGACGAGTCGCCCTGGGAGTGGCTGAGCACCGGCACCTGATGCTCGGCGGCGAGCCCGAAAGCGGCGTTGTAGCTGGGGCCGTCGAGCGGGTACGCGTGGGTGTCCGGGTGCAGCTTCAATCCGCGTATGCCGGGCTCGGCGAGCAGCTCGCGCGCCTGGCTCAGGCTTGCGGGCTGCCACGGGTTGACCACCGCGTAGCCGAAGAGCCGGTCGGGGTGGCGACGCACCTCCTCGGCCATCAGCCGGTTGCCCTCCAGCGCGTCGGGACCGACCGCGAGAAGGTGCGAGACGCCGGCCATCCGTACCCCGCACCGGTCCATCTCGGCGAGAAACGACCCGGTGCCGGTCTCCGGAACCAGGAAGTTGAACCAACCGCCAAGGTGGCCGTGGGCGTCGACGACCTTGCCGAACCACGGGGCTCGCGCACTCATGCCGGGATCCCCGGTGGCACCAGCGCGGGCGGCTGACCGGCAAGGCGGAACAGGTTGCCCGAGGCGACCAGGGCCTGGTCTGCCGGCTCCAGGTCCAGGTGGTCCAAGGCGAACCGGGGGCCGCAGCCGTCGAGGAGGGGTGCGCCGGTGCCGAACAGCAGGCGGTGCGCGCCGAACCGGGCGGCGATCCACTCGGCGGCGCGGTGGGCGAGCAGGTTGGACGTCTCGACGTGGACGGCGTCGCTGGCCTCGAGGATTTCGGCGAGATCACGCAGCCGGCGCAGCCCCGGATGGAGCAGGACGAGCTTCAGGCCGGGGACCGCGGCGGCGCGCTCGAGCCCCTCGATCGGGGTGTGCTCGAAGTCGATCAGCACGGTGACGTCGTGATCGGCCAGGTCGGCCAGCAACCGCCGGGCGCGCGGCCCGTCCACACGGAACCGGTGCTCGACCGGACACAGCCGGGCCAGGCGTACCCCGCTCGCGCGCAGCCGCCCCACCGGGTCGGGCTCATCCAGTGTGTCGGGGGTGAGGGCGGCGACCGGCAGGAGCCGACTGGAACTGGTGACGGCGCGCTCCAGGACGGCGTTGCCCCCCTCCGGCTGGTAGCCGAGGGCGTGCGTGTGCGCCACGCACGCCCCGTCGATGCCGAGTCGGTCCAGTTCCGCGAGCAGACCGGGTACGTCCCGGCTGGGTACGGTCCGGTCGCCCAGCGGACCAAGGAGCCGGTTGCAGTCCCACACAGGTGGCCGCACGTCTTCTCCTCCCTCGCAGGTACGTACCCGCCCCGGGTGCTGCTGGGGCGGGCACGTCGCAACCGGTCAGCCGCCGCGGGCGACGAGCGCGTCGGCTTCCTTCGCCGCGGCCTTCAGCGCCTGCTCAGGGGTCTTGTCGCCCTTGAGGGCGGCCTGGATCTGGACGCTGAGGATCGTGGCGACCTGGGGGGCCTTGGGGTGAAGCTCACCGGGCCGCATCAGCGGCAGCTGCTCTGCGAAGGTCTTCAGAACCGGACTGTCCGAGGTGAGCTTCACGGAGCTGCGGGGCGGGAAGAAGCCGGACTTGGTGTTCAGCTCGGCCATGACCTTCTCATCCATCAGGTAGCTCATGACCTTCTTCGCCGCCTCGGGGCTCTTGGAGTTGCGGGTGAGCACCATGGCACCGGGAATCCCGAAGGCCGCCTGCTCGGCGTCCTTCAACGGTGGGGTGACGACTAGGTTCTCCGAGCCCCACAGCTCGCCCAACTGCTCGGCCTCGGCCGCGGTCGTGATGAAGCTGCACGCCACCTTGCCCTTGCCGACCGGCCCGTTGACCGGGTCGTGGCTCGACGTCAGCGCGGACCGGGGGATGGCGCGCTGCTTCCACAGGTCGACGACCAGCTCGAGCGCCTTCAGGCCCTCCGGGGAGTTGAACGCGGTCTTGGATCCGTCCTTGCTGAAGACGCTGCCGCCCGCCTGCCACAACAGCGGGTAGAAGCTCAGGTTGAGGCCCGCCTCGCTCTTGGCGGGGTAGTCGAACGCGGTGATCTTCTTGCGGGCCAGCCGGCTCGCCACATCGCGTACGTCATCCCAGTTGGCCGGCGCCTTGCTCACCCCGCCGGCGTCGAGCAGCTTCTTGTTGCACACCTGGGTGGTGACGGTGTGGTAGATCGGCGCGCCGTACATGGAGCCGCCCATCGTGACCGCGTCCACCGCGCTGGGGATCAGGTCGTCCTTGACGTCGGCCACCACGTCGTCGACCGGAACGATCGCCTTCATGTCGGCGTACTGGGGGATCTGGTCCGGGCGGAAGAGGATGAGGTCCGGAGCCTTGCCCGAGGCGAGCGCCGCCGCCACCTTCTCGTTCGACTTGTCCCAGGGCTGCCGCTCGACGACCAGGTCGATACCGCGGTGCTCGCGCTCGAACGCCTTCTCGTGCTCCGCCCAGAAGGTCTGGTTGAGCTTGGTGTCGGCGAAGATGGGATACATCCACATCCGCACCTTGCCCCCACCGTCCTGCGTCTCGCCGCCGCACCCAGCGGCCAGTGGGACAAGCAGGGCGCTGAGCGCCACGCCGATCCACGCCTTGGTCCGCATGCTGCTCCTCTCTCGTCGGTACGGGGGCCCGACTCGAAAATGATGGAAAACTAATTAAGGTCCCAGCCGAAACTAGAGGTCGCGGGCCAGCGCGTCAAGATGCCGGGTGCGGTTTAGCCACCTCATCTGCGGCTATGTTCTCTGTTCATCGAGAATCAGACCCAGGCAACCGACGCGCTCGGTAACTTCAAATGGATTCCAGTCGCGCCCGAAACCCAGCCTCGAGCCAATCGTGAGGCCGCCGACCCCGCGGAGCG
>JBOGDK010000195.1:0-8662 GCA_050701795.1 Micromonosporaceae bacterium | reverse complement strand
TCATCGACGTACACGCCCACTGGGGTCCGTGGTTCTTCCGGATGGACGTCGCCGGGGTGGCCACCAACCTCGCGGTGATGGACCGGTACGGCATCGACCTGGCGATCGTGTCGGCCACCGAGGCGGTCTGCTATGACCCGGTGTCCGGCAACCGGGCGATGGCCGAGGTGCTGCGTACCACCGACCGGTTGTACGGGTACGTCACCGTGAACCCGCGCCGGCTCCGCGACGCCGAACGTGACCTGGCAGACCATCTCGGGTCCGGCCGATTCGTCGGAGCGAAGCTGCACACCGACTACACCGGGTCACCGGTCACCTCGACCCGCACCCGGGACGCCCTGGCGATGCTCGCCGACCTCGACTGCCCGGTACTGGTCCACACCTGGGGATCCTCGGTGCTCGACCTGGCGCAGGTGTGCCTCGACCTGCCTGGTCTGCGCGCGATCGCCGGGCACATGGGAGCCGACGGTCACCGATACGCCATCGAGGCGGCGCGGGCCTGCGACCGGCTCTACCTGGAACCGTGCTGGTCCCACGCCCCGGCCGGGCGGTACGCCGAGGTGGTCGCCGCCGTACCGGACCGGCAACTGCTCTTCGGCACCGACGCCACCCTGATCGACCCGGCGTCGGCGTACGGCGCCGTGGCCGCCGCGGGGGGTACCGGGATCACCGCGGAACGGATCGCCTGGCGCAACGCCGCCGAGCTGTTCCGGCTCCCAGTGCCGGGGTCAGTCGACGCCTGACCGGGCACCGGCGGCCCGCGGCCTGTCGTCGGCGGCGCCGGGTCCCCGGCGGGCGCCACGCAGCTGCCGTGCTCGTGGCGCCGCTTGAGGAGCGAGACGACGGTCAAAGGGTCAGCTCGACGAGGTACGGATCCACACCCGGACGTTGTTTGCCACCGAGATCGCGGCGAACCGTTCCACCGAGGCCATCCACGGTCGGAACGTGCGGAACATGAACTCGGGAAAGAACGCGCTACGTCCGGCTGCTGCGGCGGCGAGAGGAAGGGCTTGGCGTACGGGGTTTCCTTCGCGACCCAGTCGGCGGTCGCCCATGTAGGCAGTTCGCCGTATTGGTCGTAGAGGAACCGCTTCCTTCTGGACCGCAGAGGAATTTGACGGCTTTCCAGGCGGCGTCGGGGTCTTTGCTCTTCTTGAGATGCCGAATTCGGTGGCCGAGACGAAGAAGGTGTGGTCCTGAGAATCGCGTACGCCTTCGGTGACGACGAAGCGACCGGTGAGGTTGTTGGTCATCGATGGCCGCATGGTCGATGGCGAGACGTTCATATTGGTGGCGACAGTGTTGTTCTTGGTGCCCCAGTTCTCGGCTCCGCGGCCGATCTCGAAGCCGGCGGACAGACCGATGTCAACTACTCCGGCGAAGACTGCACCCTGGATGCGCTACCGACACCGGAGACCAACACGAAGCGGTGCTTCCCGGTGTACTGGACGCCGCAAGGCCGCGAGGACCCGATCCTGGACTGGTTCCACAAGTACATGGTGAACCGGGTAGCCCGAACCGACCGCACCGGCGGCTCGCCGGACATGATCACCTTTCGGCGACGCCAGCTTCGACACCGTGGTCTGCACCCTGGGGCTGTGCACGATCCCGGACGAACGTGCCGCGATCCACCAGATGCACCGGGTGCTCCGGCCCGGTGGGCGGCTCCTGCTGCTCGATCACGTCGGCAGCGCCTGGCCCCCGATCTGGGGTGTGCAGTGGCTGCTGGAGCAGGTCACCGGGCGCGCCGCCAGCGAATACCAGACCCGCCGGCCGCTGCCGCTGCTACGTGCGGACGGGCTGGTCATCGAGAGTCGGAGCGTTCCAAGGCGGGCGTCGTGGAGCGGGTCGCGGCGGTTAAACCCGCCGAGTCCCGGTAGCGACGACCGGGCCGACTCGGAGGCGACGGCGGGGCGGGGCTCAGGGTGCGCGGCGTGCCGTGGTCCAGTCGGGGCCGGTTGACCGCGGTGCCGGTACGTACAGCCCGTCCGGCCCGGGGCGCGTCAGGTGCTGGTGCCGGCGTCGCCACTCGTCGGTGATCTGGGGATAGTGGGCCGGGAGCCGCGGCCAGCCCTCGGCGGATCCGGTGACCATCACCCGCGGTACGTCGACCGACCCGGTACGCCGGGTCCGTGACACCTTCTCCAGCGGCACCCAGGCGGTCAACAGGGCGCGTACCGGGCTGCCCCGCCACTCGTTGTGGATCCAGCTGACACCGGCGGCCCACCGTCCGGTCGGGTGGTGGCGCGCCAGCACCAGCAGCGCGGCCTCCTGCTGCCCGCGCCGAGCCACATCCGTCACCGACACGTACGGGGGGCGGGCCACCGCGAGCAGAAGCTCGGTGAACTCCTCCATCGACACCGCCCGCCAGGCGACCGGATCGCTGATCTGTGCACCACAGCCGGGTTCTGGCGGGACGACCTTTCGATCGAACGCCAGAGGAGTACTCGTGATCGAGCCGACAACGGTGCAAGCGGTCAACCGGATGACGGCCGCGCACGGGAAGCCGCGAGCGACCCGGCCGGCGGCGTACTCACCGCGGCCGGGATCTGGCCACTACTTGGGTTCATCGCGGCTCCGGCCGAGGGCAGCGCCCGTGAAGAACTGGTCGCCGCACTCGGCATACCCGCGGAGGCAGCGGCTGTGGCCAGCCGGAACCTGCTGACCGAACTGGACAGACTGCCGGGGGTGCGAGCCGCGTCGGGTCTGTGGACCCGCCGGTCACTGCCGTTGCACCAGGCGTGGTTGGACGATCTGCCACCGCGGACCCACGGTGAGATCACCGGTGAAGTCGACACCGACGGCAAGGTGACGGACGGCTGGGCACAGCAGCGCGAGTCGGCGCTGACGGATGCGCTCGCCGGGTACGCCGCACCGTACGGGCGCTGATCCGGCTGTGGACCGAGGGAGACAACGGAATCGACGTCCATCTGCTACGGGGTCCCGAGGACCGGGCGCTGGGCGATGTCCTGGCCACCGGGGTGGACGCGCTGGGCGGGGCGTACCACGCTGGTGGTGACCACCACGGCCTTCACGGTCACCAGTGATCATGATCTGCTCGGGAAGTCGCAGCTCCTCGGGCTGCGGAGCGCGCAGGACTCCGAGCACGGACACTTCCAGGTGCCAGCGACGTCCCGCTCTGCGTTTCGCAGGCCGCACGGGTGCTCGACCACAGGCCGAGCGACGCGCCCGCACCCCAGCGCCCCCACGCGATCTTCCCGCAGGTGCTCAGCGCCCGGATCGACGCGCTCAACTACGAAGTTGGCCGCATCGGTCCGGACGACCTCAAGCCGCTGGTGGACCACGGATGGTCGAAGAACTTCGTGGCCGGCATCATCGACGTCAAGAGCACCGTCACGGAGATCGCGGACGAGGTGGCGGACCGGATCCGCGCGGTGCTCGAGTTCGTCCCGGCTGAACGTGTCGGCCTGTGGACCGACTGCGGCCTGATCAACCTGCCGTGCATGATCGCGGCGGGCAAGGCGCGCCCTCGCCGACCGAGCGGCCATCGTACGGGCGGAGCTCGCCAGGACCAACGCATAGCAGCCAGGACCAACGGGTAGCACCTGCCGCCGCGCGGGCGGGCCTGGATCGGGCCGGCCCGCCCGCACCCGATGTCGAAACCTGACAGTCACACGCAGCGGCACCCCTCCGGCCGGCTCGCGAAGGCCGACACCAAGGCACCGGCAGCACCGGCAGCTCGTACCGCCGGCTTTGAGTCCACCCACGGTGTCGGCAGGCGCGGGTTAGGGTGCGGCACGCACGACAGGCCCAGGAGGAGGATGCATTGAGGATCGCGTTCGCTGGTCTGGCCACCAGCCATCCGTTCACCGATGCCGGTACGTTGACCACCGCGGACGGCGGCTGCGAGCTGGTGGTGACCGAACCCGATCCGGAGCGGCTGGCGCGCTTCATCGCGGCGTACCCGGGGACCCGGGTGCTGCCGGACCTGACAGCTCTGCTCGACGCCGAACCGGACGGTGTGGTGGTGACCGTGCCGCCGCCCGAGGTTCCCCGGGTGCTCGACGCGGTGCTGCGGCGTGACCTGCCCAGCTTCGTCAACAAGCCCGCCGCCGCCACGGCCGCACAGCTCGCCGGCCTGGAGGCAGCGGTGGCGCGGGCACCGCACCGAGTGCTCACCACGTCTGTGCTGCGCTACGCCCCCGCGGTGCGCCGGCTCGGCGCCGCCGAGGACCGGTCGGACCTGCTCGCTGTACGGGTGACGGTGCGGCACGACGTGGGGCGGTGGCTGGCCGGATCCACACCCTGGCAGGACGACCCCGAGGTGGGCGGCGGGACGCTGGTGACGATGGGGCTACACGGGGTGGAGGTGCTGGTCTCCCTGCTCGGCACCGGACATCGGCTCACGGCTGTGTCTGCCGCGACCCGGCGGTACGGGGGCCTGCGCAGTGAGGACACCGCTGTGCTGGGGCTGCGGTGGCCGGACGGGGTGTTGGGAACCGTGGAGGTGCTCGGGGTCGCCGGCGAGGAGAGCTACGAGGTCGCGATGCACCGCGCTTCGGGCTCCCAGTTGGTGACGATGCCAGACCTCGACGGATCACCCGGGGAGGCGTCGGACCCGTTCGGATACCGGGCGACCATGGCGGAGTTCCTGCGGATGGTGGCCGGCGAACCGAGTCCCGTGCCGTGGGAGCAGACCCGGGCGGTGCTCGCCACGCTGACCGAGGCGAGGGAGGGCGTTGACGACCTCCGGTGACCGGTGTCTCGGCGCCGGCTGCCGCGGCCCTGAAACGCGTTGACATCTCTGCGCTTCCACAGTTACGGTCTGGTCCGTAAATAGGGGAGTTCGGGGAGGGTATGTGCGTTCGGTAGCGGAGCTGGAAGACAGGCTCTCCCAGCCGGGGGAGCCGCTGATCGAGGATCTGCGAAAGCTCGACGGCGACATCCTGGTGCTGGGTGCCGGCGGCAAGCTGGGGCCCAGCCTGGTACGGCTGGCGCTGCGCGGAGTGGCCGAGGCCGGGACTGGGGTTCGGGTGATCGCGGTGTCCCGGTTCAACGAGCCGGGTCTCGCCGACGCGCTCGCGGACGCCGGCGCGGTGGTCGTACCCGCCGACGTCGCCGACGAGCGGCAGCTCGCCGAGCTGCCGGACGCGCCGAACGTGGTGTACCTGGTCGGCACGAAGTTCGGCACCTCCGGCGGCGAGCACGCCACCTGGGCCGCCAATGCGTACCTGCCGGGCCGGGTGGCCACCCGGTTCGCCGGAGCGCGGATCGCGGGGCTGTCGACCGGAAATGTCTACCCGCTGCTGCCGGTCGGCGGTGGCGGCGCCACGGAGGACACCCGACTCGACCCCGTCGGCGAGTACGCGATGTCCTGCCTGGGCAGGGAGCGGATCTTCGAGCACTTCTCGGAGCGGGACGGTACCCCGGTGTCGCTGATCCGGCTCAACTACGCGGTCGAGCTCCGGTACGGGGTGCTGGTCGACATCGCCGAGGCGGTATGGCACGGTCGCCCGGTCGACCTGACGACGGGATACGCCAACGTGGTCTGGCAGGGCTACGCCAACCAGGTGACCCTGCGGTCGCTGCGGTACGCCGCAAGCCCGCCGTACCTGCTCAACCTCACCGGCCCGGAGACAGTGTCCGTCCGGCAGCTCGCGGTCGAGTTCGGACGCCTCCTGGATCGCGAACCGGTGCTGCTGGGTGAGGAGGCGCCGACCGCCCTGCTGTCCAACGCGGCTCGCTGCCACGGGCGCTTCGGCTACCCGGATGTGCCGCTTGCGGAGCTGGTCGAGCACACCGCGGCATGGGTCGCGGAGGGCCTGCCCAGATACGGCAAGCCGACGCATTTCCAGAGTCGCGACGGGAAGTTCTGATCATGGTGACCACCCCAGCCGCCGACGCGGCCGCGCCGGCCGTACCCGAGGCGTTTCGGCGCGGCTGCGTGATCCCGGCCCATCCGCTCGCGCTGGACCGGAACCGGCGGCTGGACGAGCGCCGGCAGCGCGCGCTGAGCCGGTACTACCTGGACGCCGGGGCCGGCGGGCTCGCGGTGGGCGTGCACACCACCCAGTTCGCGATCCACGAGCCGGGCCGCGGCCTGCTCCGGCCGGTGCTGGAGCTCGCCGCGGAGACCGCGACCAGCCACCCGGGCGAGCCGGTGCTGGTAGCCGGGGTGTGCGGCCCGACCCACCAGGCCGTGGCGGAGGCGGAGTTGGCGGCCATGCTCGGCTACCACCTGGTGCTGCTCAGCCCGTACGGCGCGGGAGATCTCGACGAGGACGACCTGCTGGAGCGCGCCCGGGCGGTCGGCGAGGTGCTGCCGCTGATCGGCTTCTACCTGCAGCCCGCCGTCGGCGGGCGGGTGCTGTCCAGGGAGTTCTGGCGCCGGCTGGCGGAGCTGGACCCGCTCGCCGGGATCAAGGTGGCGCCGTTCGACCGGTACGCGACCAACGAGGTGCTGCACGGGGTGGCCTGGTCCGGTCGGGCCGACCGGGTCGCGCTCTACACCGGCAACGACGACCACATCCTGCTCGACCTGGTGACGCCGCACCGGGTGAGCGCCGCCGACGGGCCCGTGGACGTCCCGTTCGTCGGCGGGCTGCTGGGGCAGTGGGCGGTGTGGGTACGACGAGCGGTCGAGCTGCATGCGGCCGCGGCGGCAGCCCGGGCCGGCGACGACGCCGCACTACGTCGGCTGGTCGCGCTCGACCCCCAGCTCACCGACGCCAATAGCGCGATCTTCGACGCGGCGAACGGCTTCCGTGGCTGTATCCCCGGGATCCACGAGGTGCTGCGCCGTCAGGGGCTGCTGGCCGGCCGCTGGTGTCTGGACCCGGACGAGGGCCTGTCCGACGGGCAGCTCGCTGAGATCGACCGGGTCTGGCAGGCCTATCCGCATCTCTGCGACGACGAGTTCGTGGCGGCGAACCTCGACCGCTGGCTGAGCTGACCGCTGGCTGACCTGACTGCGGAGGGACCGATCAGAGCGTGAGGTGGTAGAGGGTGAGCGGGCGGCCGCTGGAGCCGGCCGGCCGGTTACCGGCTCGCTCGGCCAGCCCTGCGCGCTCCAGCCGGTGCAGCATCCGGCGCGCGGTGCGCTGCTGTACGCCGAGCTGATCGGCCACGTCACGGGTGGTCAGCGGCGTCTCACCGGCCTTGACGCGGACCTGCTGGAGCCGTTCCAGAGTCGGTACCGCGAGGCCGACCCGTTGCGCCAGCACGGTGAGGTTGGTCTCGGTACGTGTCACGTCCGACAGGTCCGCGGCGAGCACGATGTCCGTGTCGTCGCGCAGGCTCAGCACCGCCGCCACGTCCCCGAGCCGGCGGGCCCGGCCCAGTGCCCGCCGGGCGAGGTTCTCCGCGTCGGCCGCGGTACGCCCGAGCCCGAAACCGATCCGTACCACGTCGTGGTGCTCGGCGAGGCGGCGCAGCATCGGCAGCGAGGTGAACTCCGCCGTGGCGTCGGAGAGTGGCCCGCGGGTGGTCACCAGTAGGTGCACGCCCGCCTTGAACCGGGCCAGGCTGCCGCCCAGCGCGACGCTCTCCTTGAGCAGCCCCTCGGCGTCCCCTGAGAGCTCCACCAGGCCGAGCGCGATCTGGGCGTCCTCCGTGAGCTGGGTGGTGGCGGACAGCAGCAACTGCCGCAGCGCGATTCGTACGGAGTGCGCGGACGGCGCGAGCCGGAGCACCGGCATCTCCTGGTGCAGCACCTCGTACACCGAGGCCAGGCAGGTGATCGCGGCGCCGGTGCCGGGCCGGGCGCGGTGGGCGCGGCGATGGAACGCGACGACATCGGCCGAGGTGAGGTCGGCGCGGTAGTGCAGTGTCTTCACACCCTCGGTGGGGGTGCCGGCCTCGGCGAACGTGGCCTGTACGTCGGAGGCGGACAGGGTGTCGACCGACACCCGGGTGATGTCGTACCCGTCCCGCAGCAACTGCACCAGTGCCGCCAGCAGCGTCGCCCCGGTGTACTCCACGAACCCCGCCGGCCGGGAGAGTGCCTTCGCCTCCTGGGCGAGCGTGTACGGCACCACCCCCGTGAAAAGCCACGCGTCGACGCTGCCGCTGTGCGCCTCCACGATGCCGGGTGCCTCGGACTCGTGGTCGTAGTCGTAGCGGATCGCCCGTACCCCGGGCTGTTCCTCGGTGATCGTCGCGACATCGTCGGTGAGGTCGACCGGCCCCACCACCCCGATCGTGGTGCCCATGTCTCGACCTCCCTTCGTACGGCGCACGGGCCGCGGCCGATGATCCCAGGTTCCGGGCGCGACCGTTGCCCTTCCTGGCCCTCTACATTACGGTCGCGACCGGTATTGCGACCAAGGAGGCGGCGGATGCGGCTCCGAGGGCTTCGAGCCGGTAACCCGGACACGTCGACATGCTGAGGTTTCCCAGTGTCGCAGGGCCGGCCGGCCGGACCCTCGGCGACGAGGAGATAGCGGCGCTCACCCGGGTGATCCGCTCTGGCATGTTGTCCGGCGTCTGGGGCACCGAGGTGCCGGCGCTGGAGCGCGAGATGGGCGCGCTGCTCGGAGTCGGGCACGCGGTCGCCTGCAGCTCCGGGACGGCGGTGCTGCACCTCGCGGTGGCGGCGGTCGCGCCCGATCCCGGGGACGAGATCGTCACCTCGCCTATCAGCGACTTCGGGACCGTGGCCCCGGATCCTGGCGTGCAACGCGGTGCCGGTCTTCGCCGACGT
>JBOGDK010000194.1:0-8674 GCA_050701795.1 Micromonosporaceae bacterium | reverse complement strand
CGCCCGGAGCGGTACGCGATCCTGCTGGCGAACCCGGAACCTGCGGCCCGGGCCATCTACCGGCACTGGGGGTGGCAGGAGGCCGGCACGGTCCAGGTGCGCCCGCACTGGCCGCTGAGCACGGCACTCGTACTGCCCCGGCCGGGTACTCGGTGACCTGGGTTACGGTCAGCTGAGGACCGATCCGAGGAGGGCATCGTGGCTGACCGGCTGGCGCCGCTGGAGCTGCTCGACACTGACGCCCTGCTGACCGACGAGGAACGCGGGATCCGCGACCTGGCGCGCCGGATCGCGGACGAGAAGGTGCGCCCGTACGTGGCCGACTGGTTCGAACGGGGTGTCTGCCCCGCTCGTGACCTCGCGAAGGAGTTCGGCGCCGTCGGGCTGCTCGGGATGCACCTGACCGGGTACGGCTGCGCCGGCGCGTCCGCCGTCGGGTACGGCCTGACCTGCATGGAGCTGGAAGCCGCCGACTCAGGGGTGCGCAGCCTGGTCAGCGTCCAAGGCTCACTGGCGATGTACGCGATCCACCGGTACGGCTCCGAGGAGCAGAAACAACGGTGGCTTCCCGGTATGGCCGCGGGTGAGAAGATCGGCTGCTTCGGCCTTACCGAGCCGGACCACGGCAGCGACCCGGCATCGATGTCCACCCGTGCCCGCTCCGACGGGGACGACTGGATCCTGCACGGCGCCAAGATGTGGATCACCAACGCTCCGGTGGCCGACGCCGCGGTGATCTGGGCGCGTACCGACGAAGGGGTGGCGGGTTTCCTGGTGCCACTGGACACGGCTGGCATCACCGTGAACGAGATCCACCACAAGATGTCGCTGCGCGCCTCGGTGACCGGCGAGATCGTGCTCGACCAGGTACGGCTGCCGGATTCGGCACGGTTGCCAGGAGCGCGTGGCCTGAAGGCACCGCTGTCCTGCCTCACCGAGGCGCGGCTGGGGATCGTGTGGGGCTCGCTCGGCGCCGCCCGGGACTGCCTGGCGACCGCCGTCGAGTACGCCGTGAGCCGGGAACAGTTCGGCCGCCCGATCGCCGGGTTCCAACTCACCCAGGCCAAGCTCGCCGACATGGCGGTCGAGCTGAACAAGGCTTTCCTGCTGGCGCTGCACCTGGGCCGGGCCGCCGACGCGGGCACGCTGCGCCCGGAGATGGTCAGCGTGGGGAAGCTGAACAACGTACGGGAGGCGTTGGCGATCGCCCGCGAGTGCCGCACCATCCTGGGAGCCAACGGGATCAGCGGCGAGTACCCGGTGATGCGGCACGCGGCGAACCTGGAGAGCGTGCTGACGTACGAGGGGACCAGCGAGATCCACGCCCTGGTGATCGGTCAGGCGCTGACCGGGCTGCCCGCGTTCAGCTGACCGGCTCCGCCCACGGACCGGTCGTCAGCCCGGTCGGATGTTCTGGTTGAGCCGGAACACGTTGTCCGGGTCCCACGCCCGCTTCAACGCCTTCAGGCGTGCGTACTTCTCCGCGCCGTACGCCTGCCGGATCCGGTTCTCGCCTTCGTCCATCAGGAAGTTGACGTAGACACTCGTGTGGTACGGCGCCAGTGCCGACCAGAAACTCCGCACCCAGTCGCGTTCGGCGTCGAACCCGGCGTGGTCCGCCGTCGCGCCGCTGATGTTGAACGTGAATCCGGCGCGGCGTCCATGGAAGACCGTCTCGGCCTCGTCGACCCGCGCCATCGCACCCCCGAGCTGCCAGATCGGGAACGCGGTCAGCGGCGAGGAGATCCGCTGCGCGTGGTCGGCGGTGATGTCGATGACCTCGTCCGACAGCTCGGCGACGTCGCAGGCTCGCAGGTAGTACCACCAGCCGTGCGGGAAGCTGGGATCGAACATCGCCTGGTGCTCCAGGAACGGCTTCGGCGCGCACAGATCGAGCACCGGAGAGCCGAACCGGCGAAGTGGTCGCAGCACCCGTTCGCCCTCGTCGACCGGGCCGCTCCAGCAGCAGACGACACCCACCACCCGCTCGCCGTGCAACTCCCGCGGGATGTACGGCAGCGCCGGGGCCTTGCGGTGCACCACGATCGTCATCAACTCGTCCGGTGCGTCGGCGATCCACTCCCGGTAGAACCGCAACAGCCGGGCAGACTCGGCCATCGGCCAGAAGATCGGTCCCGCCAGAACGGTCGGGCCCACGGGGTTGAGCCGGAACTCGAACCCGGTGACGACCCCGAAGTTGCCGCCGCCGCCGCGCAGCCCCCAGAACAGCTCGGGGTTCTCGGTGGCGCTGGCGCGTACCACCGCGCCTCCGGCGGTCACCACCTCCGCGGAGCGCAGTTGGTCGATGGTGAGCCCGTACCGGCGCATCAGCCAGCCCAGGCCGCCGCCGAGGGTCAGCCCCGCGACCCCGGTGTGGGTCACGATCCCGGTGGGCACCGCGAGCCCGTACGGCTGCGTTGCGTGGTCGAGGTCCCCGAGCAGCACACCCGCCCCGACCCGTACGGTGCGCGCCCGCGGGTCGACCTCGATGCCGCGCATCAGCGACAGATCGATCACCAGGCCGCCGTCGCACACCGAGTGCCCGGGGAAGCTGTGCCCGCCGCCCCGTACCGCGACCAGCAGTCCGTGGTCGGTGGCGAACCGGACCGCGGCGGCGACGTCGGCCGCACCGGCGGCGCGGACGATCACGGCAGGTCGCCGGTCGATGGACCCGTTCCAGACCCGCCGGTGGGTGTCGTACCCGTGGTCCGTGGGCAGTACGAGTTGGCCCCGCAGCCTCGCCGAGAGAGCCGCGGCGGCGCCCGGTTCGAACAGCAGGGACGGCATGGTCGCCATGCCGCCAGTCTTCACCCCTCGCCGGTGTCCCGTTAGGGACCTTTGGTCCCCGTGGTCCTGACTCAGCGCACCCAGAAAGGACGGTTCGGGGGAGCCTGGTGCGGCCCTTCCCGACGTACGTTCAGGGGTGGTGTCGGGTCAGCGCCGGCCGCGGTGTGCGCAACGGTGGCACCCGTACCGAGGAGGCAGCCATGAAGCCGCCGCACCCGGATCCCGTGCAGGCGCCACCCGTGGGCACCCACCGTTGGCTGGTGCTCTCGGCCGTCGCCGGAGTGGTGGGCCCGATCCTGTTCACGGTGACGTTCCTGGCTCAGGAGGCTTTCCGGATCGGGGAGTACAGTCCCGTCGCCGAGCCGGTGAGCGCCCTGGAAGCGGGGCCGTACGGCTGGGTCCAGCAGCTCAACTTCGTGGTGTTCGGGCTGCTCACATGCGGGTTCGCGGTGGGTCTGCACCGTGCGCTGCGTCCGGCGCGGTGGGGCATGGTGGGTCCCGCGCTGCTGTTCATCAGTGGCATCGGACTGTTGCTGGCCGCGATCTTCCCGCTGCGCGAGGACGCGCCGGGAGTGACGTACGACCCCGGTGGACACGTCGTCGCGGGAGTGACCTTCTTCCTGAGCAGCGCGGTCGGCCTGACCGTGCTGTACCGGCGGGTGGCGCGGGACCCGCGGTGGCGCGACCTTGCCGGCTACACGCTCGGCGCCGGGCTTCTCGCGCTCGCGGGCTTCGTGGTGACGGGGGTGCTGGTGCTCCCGGACGGCGCACCGCTGCACGACTGGGCGGGGCTCGTGCAGCGCGCGTTGATCCTGCTGGTGATCTTCCCCTGCCGGGTGGTGCTGTCGGTACGGATGCTCCGGGTCCCCCGCCAGGTGGGTCACCATGTCCGCAGGTCAAATGTGGCGGGGGGTCCCGCCGGAGCTAGCATCGCCGGGTGAGCGGTGCCGCCCCCGCCCGGTCGTACCGCATGCCTCTGCCGTTGCACCGACCTCTGGAGGACTTGGTGACGATCGCCCCTGGAGCCGCCGTCCCGGGGCCGTCCGTCGCCCCTGGCGCCCGGATCGACCGCTCTGAGCTGGACGAACCCGCCCGGGTCAGGCTCGGTGCCGCGCTGACCCAGCGGTTGCGGGGAGATGTCGAGTTCGACCCGGGCACCCGGGCGGAGTACACCACCGACTCGTCCAACTACCGCCAGGTGCCGCTCGGCGTGATCCATCCGGCCGACGCCGCCGACGTGGCGGCCGCGCTGCGGATCTGCCGGGAACACGGCGCGGCGGTGCTCGGACGGGGAGCGGGGACCAGCCTCGCCGGGCAGGCCTGCAACGTCGGGGTGGTCTTCGACTTCAGCCGCCACATGAACGAGATCATCGCCATTGACCCGGAGCGGCGTACCGCTGTGGTGCAACCCGGGGTGGTGCTCGACGACCTGCGGGACGAGGTACGCAAGCACGGCCTCACGTTCGGCCCGGACCCGTCCACCCACGCCTGGTGCACCCTCGGCGGGATGATCGGCAACAACTCCTGCGGCACCCACGCCCTGTACGCCGGCAAGACCGTCGACAACGTCGAGCGCCTTCGCGTGCTGACCTACGACGGCGTCGAGCTGGACGTCGGGCCCACCAGCGACGAGGAACTGGCGTCGCTTGCGGCGGCCGACGGTCGGGTCGGGGAGATCTACCGGGGGCTGCGCGACCTCCGCGACCGGTACCTCGAGTTGATCCGGACCCGCTACCCCGACATCCCGAGAAGGGTCTCCGGCTACAACCTCGACGACCTGCTGCCCGAGAAGGGCGGCCACGTCGCCCGCGCCCTGGTCGGCTCCGAATCCACCTGCGTGATCGTCACCGAGGCGACCCTGACCCTGGTGCCGGATCCACCGGTACGCCGGCTGGTGGTGCTCGGCTACCCGGACATCTTCGTCGCCGGGGATCACGTACCGGACCTGCTGCGGCACGACCCGATCGGCCTGGAGGCGGTCGACGACCGGCTCACCCAGTTGATGCGTTCCCAGAAGCTGAACCTGGAGAGCCTCGACCTGCTCCCGCCCGGCGGCGGGTGGCTGCTGTTCGAGTTCGGCGGCGACGACCCCGACGTACTGGAAAACCGGATCGCCGCGTTGATCGCGGACCTGCCGGACGGCGTGACCTGGGCCCGCGCCGACGACCCGGTCACCCAGAAGAAGGTGTGGGCCGCCCGGGAGTCCGCGCTCGGCGCCGCCGCGCACCCGCCGGGGCATCCACCGCACCTGGAGGGTTGGGAAGACGCCGCGGTCGAGCCCGCCAAGGTCGGCGAATACATGCGGCGGATCACCGCGCTCTGGGACGAGTACGGCTACCACGGCCTCTGGTACGGCCACATCGGCCAGGGCTGCCTGCACACCCGGAACACGTTCGACCTTCGTACCGCCGACGGGTTGCGCGACTACCGGTCCTATGTGGAACGTGCCGCCGACATCTGCCTGGAGCTGGGCGGCTCGCTGTCCGGTGAGCACGGCGACGGGCAGGCCCGCGGCGAACTGCTGACGAAGATGTACGGCCCCGAGCTGGTCACGGCGTTCGGCAAGTTCAAGGCGCTGTGGGACCCGGATGGGCGGATGAACCCGGGCAAGCTGGTCGACCCGTACCCGCTCGACACGAACCTGCGACACGGCCCGGACTACGCGCCGAAACCGCTGCCCGGCAACCTGCAGTTCGCGCTGAAGGCCGACCACGGCAGCCTCGCCGAGGCGGCCAGCCGGTGTGTCGGGGTGGGGCGGTGCCGGCGGTTCGACACCGACGTGATGTGCCCGTCGTACCGGGTGACCCGGGACGAGACCCACTCCACCCGGGGCCGCGCGAAGCTGCTCGAAGAGATGTTCCGCGGTGAGGTGACGCCCGCCGAGTGGCGAAACCAGGAGGTGTACGACGCGCTCGACCTGTGCCTGTCGTGCAAGGGCTGCGCGGTGGACTGCCCCACCGGGGTGGACATGGCGACGTACAAGGCGGAGTTCCTGTCCCACTACTACGAAGGCCGGGTACGGCCACGCGCCGCGTACGCGCTGGGGCTGCTGCCGTGGGCGGCGCGGCTGGCCACCCGGATGCCCCGGCTTGCCAACGCCGTCGCCGGCAGCCGACTGGTACGCCGGCTGTCAGGGGTAACCGTGGACCGCCCGGCACCACGGTTCGCCACCCGGTCGCTACGACGGGCGTTGGGGCGGCAGCGCGCCACCGGCCCCGCCGCGGACGTGATGCTGTGGCCCGACACCTTCACTGACGCGTTCGCTCCCGAGGCTGGTCTGGCGACCAAAGCGGTGCTCGAAGCCGCAGGTCAGACGGTGGCGCTGCCGTCGGCGTGGGCCTGCTGCGGCCGCACCCTGTACGACTTCGGGATGCTGGATCGGGCGAAGGCCACGCTGCGGCACACCCTGGACGTACTGGCCCCCGCGATCGCGGCCGGTACGCCCGTGGTGGTCCCGGAGCCGAGCTGCCTGGCGGTGTTCCGGGACGAGTTACCCGACCTGCTCGCCGACGACCCACGGGCGGCGTCACTGGCGGCGCTGGCCCGTAGCCTTCCCGAGCACCTGGTCGCGTCCGGCGCGGAGATCCCGCGGCACCCGGCGGCCGGGCCGGCGGTGGTGCAGCCGCACTGCCACCAGCGGGCGATCCACGCGGTCGGAGCGGACCGGCAGGTGCTGGAGGCGATGGGATTCGCGGTCACCGTGCTCGATGCCGGATGCTGCGGCCTCGCCGGATCGTTCGGCTACCGGGCCGAGCACGCGGGAATCTCCAGGCAGATCGCCGAGCAGGGCGTACTGCCGGCTCTCGCGGGCGCCTCGGACGATGCCGTGGTGCTCGCCGACGGGTTCAGCTGCGCCACCCAGATCCGGCAGCTCGGCGGACGGCGTACCCGGCACCTGGCGGAACTGCTCGCTGAGGCGTACAGCGGGCGCGGATCCTCGATGGCTGCCGATTCGGCGTGAACCCGCCCGCCGTCAGTCGATGGCTCCGGGTTCGGCGAGCCAGGTCGCGGGCTGACCCGTGACCGATGCGAGCTGATCGAGGTCATGGTCGTAGTGCACGAGAGTAAGGTCGTGCAGTTCTGCCGCGGCGGCTACCAGGAGGTCGACCGCGCCGGCGGAACGGTGAGCACCGCGAGCGGTGAGAGCAGCCTGGATTTCAGTCGCCCGGCCGAAGACGCGATCGGGCATGGCCACCCATGTGAACGCGTCCTGCAGCAGGTCGAGCAGTTCTTCGCGATCTGCCTTTGAACGCGCCGGGTACAGCATTTCCAGTTCGATAATCGGACATACCGCGACCAGGCCCGCGGTGATCTGCTGTTCCCACCGTGTCCGCGCCAGTGGATCCCGGAGTACGCGCACCAGGGCGCTGGTGTCGAGCAGGTACCGGACGGGAGTCATCTCCGGTACGAGCTCTTGTCCAGCATTTCGGCGAAGGCGCCGGACTCGCCGCGTTCGGCCAGGCGCGCGAGGGCCGCTGCCCGTCGAAGTCTCTGCACCGTCTCTCGTAGGGCCACATTGACGGTGTCCTTCTTCGTCCTCGTACCGAGGAGTTGAGAGGCCGCTGAGAGCGCCTCGTCGTCGACATCGATCAGTAGCTTCGTCATCTCCGCCCGCCTTAATATACGAGATTAGCATCCAGTATATATCCGGGCGGGGGGTGACCACGAGCCAGGCCGCTCGGAAGGGCCGGCAGGGGTGAGAGCCCCCGATAGGGGATAAATCTCTCGCGGGTGGGTACTCGACAGAGGTGACTGACACCCCGCCCCCCGAGTCCGAGCGGACTCACCCGACGGCGCCGCTGCCCACCGAGCCGGTGCCCAAGCGCGAGCCTGCGCACGTGCCGGCCGTCCCGGCCCGCCGGGGACCGTGGTGGTTCCTGGGGGCCGCGGTGCTGGTGCTCGTCGTGGTGGCGGCGGTCGCCCAGCTGCTGGGGGTGCTGCCGCGCTGGTCCAACCCGTTCGGGGAACGGGAGATCGACCGCAGCCAGCCCGTACTGCTGGAAAAGATCCAGGACCTCAGCCGGTACGAAGCGGCCAGCGGCAACTTCCAGGTGATCATCGACCTGGAGAAGGACGCCAGGTTCATCCCGGCGTCGATCCTGGGAGAACGCACCCTGTTCGTGGCCGCGGGTGCGGTGGACGCATACGTGGACTTCTCCGGTGTCGGGAAGGGCGCCATCGAGGTGTCCGACGATCGCCGCCACGCCACGGTGACCCTGCCGCACGCTCGGCTCGAGTCGGTGAACCTGGACCACCGGCGTACCTACGTGTACGCCGAGGAGCGGGGAGTGCTGAACCGGCTAGGTGAACTCTTCGGCGAGGATCCGAACTCCGAGCAGCGGCTCTACCAGCTCGCCGAGTCGAAGATCGGCAAGGCGGCGAACCGAAGTGGACTCACAGAACAGGCGGAACGCAACACCCGCGCGATGCTGATCGGCATGCTCGGGTCCCTCGGCTACTCGAAGATCACCGTACGGTTCTCGGAGTCCGGTCGTTGACGGTGCCGCCCGGCCGGCTGCTGGATCGAGGCCCGGGAACCACCCGGTGGTCACTCGGCAGCGAGTAGTCCGATCCCGACGAGTGCGAGGCCGCAGGTCGCGGCGGCGAGGAGGGCCGGCGCTCGGCCGGGCAACCGCCGTACCGCGGCAGCCTCTCCCGTCTCTGCCCACTCCTCACGGCCGAGTGCGACGACCCTGCGGTGCCCGGCGATCAGGACCACCAGCCAGAGCAGCATCACCGCGGCGGCGAACACCCGCGCCGCCGCCGACGGTGCGAGCAGTGCCTGTCGCAGCGCCAGCAGCGCCACCACCGTGGCCGTCAGGACGGTACGTCGCCAGGCGAACCGGGTACGTTCCGGCTGCGCCGCCGGGGGGCTGGTGCGCTGACC
>JBOGDK010000193.1:0-8725 GCA_050701795.1 Micromonosporaceae bacterium | reverse complement strand
CGAGCAGCTCCGCGAGCACCGCGCCGGTCGCCTGTTCGGCCAACAGGGCACGATCCCGGTCCATCCGGCGCCGGTAGTTGGCGTACTCGGCGGTCAGCCGCTGCAGGTCCTGGGTACGTTCATCAAGTTCCGTACGCAGCGACTGCACCTCAGCGGCGAACGCTGCCGACCCTGGCGTCGTACCGGTGTCCGGCTTCTTGTCGTCCCGCCGGGTGTCTCTTCCCCCACTGACCTTGTTCGTGCCGGATGTGGTGCCCCGACGGCTGTCCTGCACGTCAGCCTCCCCCGAGGTGGCGCGATTGGTGCTGCGATGTTCCGGCCGTGGTTGGCCAGAACCTGCCTGGTCTGACGCGGCGGGTGCTTGTGGCGTGGTCGACGTCCGGTCAGCTGATCTCGAGCCCGCCCGCTCGCCGCCCGGCTGAACCTCCGCCGGCGGTACGGCACGCGCCCCGCTGGCCGGTTCGGCGCTCCCTGACGTGGTGTCGGCGCCGCCACCCGCTGGTGCTCGACCATGTGCTTGACCACCGGGCTGGGCGCCGGCCTGTTGTGCCCGCGGCTGCGCCGCGGAAGGTCCGCCCGGCTCCGTGGTGCTGCGCCCCGCTTCGCTGGACCGCGGCGCCGCGTCGGCCCGCTCAGATCTGGCCTGTGCCCCCGAGGTGCTGCGCTCAGATCTGGCCTGTGCCCCCGAGGTCGCCCGCTCAGCTCTGGCCTGTGCTCCCGAGGTGCTGCGCTCGGCCTTGACAGGTTGCCCGGCCACATCGCCGGACTCCCCAGCCGCGGTCGTGTGGTCAGGGCCCCCCGGTTCTTCTGGTTGCGCGCCGGCTCGGGCGGTGTCCGGCGACCCCGGCGTCTCCGTACCGGCGTCGCGGTCCTGATCCGGCTGCTGTTCACCGGCCGCTGCCGGGCTCACCCCCGTCTGGCGTGCGGCCGCCCGATCCGCGGTGTCTGACCGTGGCCGTGGACTCGGCTTCCGCCGTTTGTCACGTACCACGAACGAGGGCTTGCGGGCAGGCTCCTCAGCCGGTTTCGGGGCCCTGCCCTGCTGCGTCTGGTCCGGCTGCGCCTCGCCTGGCTTCGATGTGCCCTGCGCCGAGCCGGATTTGGCGGCCTGACCAGACTGCGCAGCCCGACCAGGCTGCGCAGTCTCGTCACGGTGGTTCCGTTCCGTCACTTCTTGTCGTCCTCGTCGACAATCTCAGCGTCCACGACGTCCTCACCGCCGGCGTTACCAGCGGAAGTACCGCCAGCCGCGCCAGCCGCACCGGGCTGACCAGGACCGGGCTGACCCGGACCGGCCTGTCCAGGACCGTCCTGACCGGGCTGCTCGCCCTCTGCGCCGGGCTGCGCGTACATCGCCGCACCGGCCTCCTGGGTGACCTTGGCCAGCCGCTCCTGGGCTTCCTTGATCTTTTCGGTGTCAGCTCCGCCCAGTGCGGAACGCAGGTCACTCAAGGCGTCGGTGATCTCCGACTTCTTGTCCTCGGCCAGCTTGTCGCCGTGCTCGGCGAGGAACTTCTCGGTCTGCCACTGCAGGCCCTCGGAGATGTTCCGAACCTCTGCTTCCTCGCGACGCTTGCGGTCCTCGTCCGCGTGGTCCTGTGCGTCGCGCATCATCCGGTCGATGTCGTCCTTCGGCAGCGAGGAACCGCCGGTGATGGTCATCGCCTGGGACTTGTTGGTCGCCGTGTCGCGGGCGGAGACATTCACGATGCCGTTCGCGTCGATGTCGAAGGTGACCTCGACCTGCGGTACGCCGCGCGGCGCCGGCGGCAGGCCGGTCAGCTCGAAGGTGCCGAGCTTCTTGTTGTACGCGGCGATCTCGCGCTCCCCCTGGAACACCTGGATCAGCACCGACGGCTGGTTGTCGTCAGCCGTGGTGAAGATCTCCGACCGCTTGGTCGGGATCGTGGTGTTGCGCTCGATCAGCTTGGTGAAGATGCCGCCCTTGGTCTCGATGCCCAGCGAGAGCGGGGTGACGTCCAGCAGCAGGACGTCCTTGACCTCTCCCTTGAGGACGCCGGCCTGCAGTGCGGCGCCTACGGCGACGACCTCGTCCGGGTTGACGCCCTTGTGCGGGTCCTGACCCGTCAGCTCCTTGACCAGGTCGGTGACCGCGGGCATCCGGGTGGAACCGCCGACCAGGATCACGTGGTCGATCTCGGACAGCTTCATGCCCGCGTCCTTGATCGCCTGCTCGAACGGGCCCTTGCAGCGGTCCAGCAGATCCTGGGTCATCCGCTGGAACTCTGCGCGGGTGATCGTGATGTCCATGTGCAGCGGGCCGTCCGCGCCACCGGTGATGTACGGCTGGTTCACCGTGGTGGACGTGGTCGCCGAAAGGTCGATCTTGGCCTTCTCGGCGGCCTCCTTGAGGCGCTGCATCGCCATCTTGTCCTTGGACAGGTCGATGCCGTGCTGGCCCTTGAACGTCTTCACCAGATGGTCGATGACGCGCTCGTCCCAGTCGTCACCGCCGAGGTGGTTGTCGCCGCTGGTGGCCTTCACCTCGATGATGCCTTCGCCGATCTCCAGCAGGCTCACGTCGAAGGTGCCGCCACCCAGGTCGAAGACCAGGACGGTCTGCTCCTTCTCGCCCTTGTCGAGGCCGTACGCGAGTGCCGCGGCAGTGGGTTCGTTGACGACCCGGAGCACGTTGAAGCCCGCGATCTCGCCGGCTTCCTTGGTGGCCGTACGTTCCGCGTCGCTGAAGTACGCCGGGGTGGTGATCACCGCGTCGGCGATCTGCTCACCCAGGTATGACTCGGCGTCCTGCTTCAGCTTCATCAGCACCCGTGCGCTGATCTCCTGGGATGTGTATTTCTTGCCGTCGATGTCCACCGACCAGTCGGAGCCCATGTGGCGCTTCACTGATCGGATGGTCCGGTCCGGGTTGGTCACCGCCTGACGCTTGGCGATGTCGCCGACAAGGACCTCGCCCTTCTTGCCGAACGCAACGATGGACGGGGTCGTCCGCGCCCCCTCAGCGTTGGCGATGACGGTGGGCTCGCCGCCCTCCAGGACGCTCATGCAGGAGTTGGTCGTCCCGAGGTCGATGCCGACCGCTCGTGCCATGTCTCGTGTCCCTCCAGTGGGAGTGTTCTTGATCGTGAGTCGACAGACTTGAGTCGACCGGACTCAATAGTCCATCGAGGCTCACAGAGCGTCAAGGGGAAGTTGAGTCCGCCACACGCAACCGTACGCATCGATCCGGCGAGATCGCACCTCGGCCCCGGTGTCAGCCAGTGACTGGGGAGTCGTACCGACGCAGAGGCCGAGCAACTGCTGGCCCGACTCGCCGGTACGGATCGCGTGCCTGATGAGGTGGTCACACCGACAGCGGAGCTGGTCTGGTGCACTCAGTCGCTCGTTTACAGTGTTCTCGGTGGTAAGGGGAATGCCGTGGTCATACCCACGTTACTGGCCAGTAGTTCTCGGACTACAGTGACGACGTCGACCTAGCGGTTGGGCGTCAGCGTGGTCGAAGCCTGGCCGTGCGGAGGAGGATGTCGTGATGACGATGCGCTTGATCATCGGCCTGCTCATGACCGTGGTCACGGCAGTTGTCGCCGGCCGTCGGGCCTGGTGGCTGTTCCAGCTCATCCGGTCCGGGCGGCCGGCAACGGGGCGGCTGGAGAATCTCGGCGCCCGGATCAAGGCTGAGATCGTCGAGGTGTTCGGTCAGAAGCGGCTGCTGAAGTGGTCGATCCCCGGCGTCGCGCACTTCCTGACGTTCTGGGGCTTCGTCATCCTGTTCCTGACGATCATCGAAGCGTTCGGGGCACTGTTCGTACGGGACTTCCCGGTGCCGGTGATCGGGCGCTGGGCAGTGGTCGGCTTCCTGGAGGACCTGTTCGCGATCGCCGTACTGGTCGGCATCGTGGCGTTCGCGATCCTCCGGTTGCAGCAGGCGCCGGAGAAGCTGGACCGCAAATCCCGGTTCTACGGTTCGCACACCGGGGCCGCCTGGGGCGTACTCGGGATGATCTCGTTGGTGATCATCACGCTGCTGATCTACCGCGGCGCCCAGTGGAACACCGGTCACTTCCCGTTCGGGCAGACCAGGTGGGCGTTCGCCTCGTGGTGGACGGCCGAGGCGTTGGCGCCGCTGGGGCGTACCGCCAATGACTGGATCGAAACCATCTTCGTGCTCGGCAACCTCGCGGTGATCTTCGCTTTCCTGGTCATCGTGCTGCACTCCAAGCACCTGCACATCGGCCTGGCGCCGATCAACGTGGTGACCAAGCGGCTGCCGCACGGGCTCGGCCCGCTGCAGCCGATCATGGACAACGGCAAGCCGATCGACTTCGAGGAAGCCGACCCGGAGAAGGTGCCGTTCGGCGTCGGCCAGGTGGAGGATTTCACCTGGAAGGGCCTGCTCGACTTCTCCACCTGTACGGAGTGCGGCCGCTGCCAGTCACAGTGCCCGGCCTGGAACACCGGCAAGCCGCTGTCCCCGAAGCTGCTGATCATGAATCTCCGGGACAACGCGTTCGCCAAGGCGCCGTACATCCTCGCCGGAGGCCACAAGGACCCGACGGGCGAGGAACAGGCGACCGAGCAGCAGCTGTCGAAGGTGAACGCGCTGGCGCTGGCCGAAGCGGAACGGCCGTTGGTTGGCACCGCTGAAGAAGGCGGCGTGATCGACCCGGACGTGCTGTGGTCCTGCACCACCTGCGGCGCCTGCGTGGAGCAGTGCCCGGTGGACATCGAGCACGTCGACCACATCGTCGACATGCGCCGCTACCAGGTGATGATCGAATCCAGCTTCCCGTCCGAGGCCGGCGTGATGCTGCGAAACCTGGAGAACAAGGGCAACCCGTGGGGCGCCAGCCAGCGCGACCGGGAGGACTGGACCAAGGCCCTCGACTTCGAGGTGCCGCGGGCCACCGGCCCCGAGGACGACTTCGAGTACCTCTTCTGGGTGGGCTGCGCCGGAGCGTTCGACGATCAGGCGAAGAAGACCACCCGGGCGGTCGCCACGCTGCTCAACGAGGCCGGGGTGAAGTTCGCGATCCTCGGCGAAGGCGAGACCTGCACCGGTGACCCGGCGCGGCGGGTCGGCAACGAGTTCCTGTTCCAGATGATGGCTCAGCAGACCACCGAAACCCTCAACGAGGTGCTCGGCGGCGGCGACGGCAACGGCGCGGACCGACCGGCGAAGAAGATCGTCGCCACCTGCCCGCACTGCTTCAACACCCTCGCCAACGAGTACGGACAGCTCGGCGGCCACTTCGACGTCGTCCACCACACTCAACTGCTGGCGACGCTGGTGGCCGACGGCAAACTGACCCCGGTACAGCAGGTCGATGGCGACGTGACGTACCACGACCCGTGCTACCTGGGGCGGCACAACCGGGTGTTCGCACCGCCGCGTGAGGTGCTCGGCGCGGTCACGTCCAACGGCGGCGGGGGGTCAGGCGGCGACGGGTCGGACGGTGACGGGTCCGGTGGCAATGGTTCCGGCGGGCTGATCGAGATGGAACGGTTCGCGGAACGCTCCTTCTGCTGTGGTGCCGGCGGCGCCAGGATGTGGATGGAGGAGCGGATCGGTCAGCGGGTCAACATCAACCGGGTCGAAGAGGCGATCGGTACGGGCGCGAAGACGGTCGCGGTGAGCTGCCCGTTCTGCATGACAATGCTGGACGACGGCGTCACCAGCAAGAAGTCCAGCGGTGAGGCGTCCGAGGACGTCGAGGTGGTGGACGTGGCGACCGTGCTGCTCCGCTCAGTCAAGCCGGACGCTCAGAGCGGGAAGTAGCGCAAGCCGCAGGGGAGTGCGCAACCACCTTGAGGGCTGAGCCCAGTCGGGTACTGCGCGGCTGCAGTACGCTGCGGGGCGGCTGAACCCAGCCCGTCCGCCGCTTCGCCGCGAGGGAGTGACTCGTGAGTTATCAGGGACCCCCGCCGTCCGGTGCGCCCACGCCGCCGGACCCGTGGTCGGACAGCGGCCGGACGCCGTCGGGGGAGGCCGGCTCGGCGGCTCCGCCAAGCCCACCGGGCGCTGGTGCGCCCCAATCGGGGCCGCCCGCGTACGAGCAGACGGGATACGCCCCGTCGGGCCAGGGGTACGGCCAGCCCGGCCAGCCGCACCCGGGGTCCGGGCAACCGGTGTCGGGTCAACCTATGTCTGGCCAGCCGATGTCCGGGCAGCCCGGGTACGGTCCTCCGCCTGGCGCGTACGGCCCCGGCGGCTACCCACCGGGCGGCGGTTACCCACCAGGCGGTTACCCACCCGGCGGTGGTTACCCACCCGCTGGCTACGGACCGGGCGGCTATCCACCGGGCGGTGCTCTGCCACCCGGGCTCCACCCGCAGGTGCCCACCACTCCGGACGAGCGAAGCACGGCGATGCTCGCCCACCTGCTCGGCATCTTCACCGGGTTCATCGGGCCACTGATCATCTACTCGATGAAGAAGGACGAGTCTCCGTACGTCCGGCACCACGCGACGGAGGTGCTGAACCTCGCTCTCACCTCGCTCATCGTCAACCTCGTGATCAGCGTGGTCGGCTGCGTCCTGACCGTGGTCCTGATCGGTTTCCTGCTCTTCTTCCTGCTGATCCCGTACGGCATCCTGCTGCTGGTGTACATGATCATCGGAGCGATGGCCGCCAACCGGGGCGAGCTGTACGTGTACCCGTCCTGGTTGCGGATTCAGATGGTGCGCTGAGCCGGGTTCACGTCAAAGGTCGAACTCACCGTCCGTGGCGCCGCCGACGAAGGCCCGCCATTCCGGGTACGTGAAGCTGAGCACCGGCCCGTCCGGGTTCTTGGAGTCACGTACCAGTACGCAGTCCGGCAACACCGCCACCTCGACACAGGTCGAGCTTTCGGCGCTGCGGCTGGACTTGCGCCAGGTCACCTCGTTCATTCCGGGTACCTCTCCATGGTGAGCCTGATCAGGTCCAGGGAATCTTCCTGCGACAGGGAATGATCCAGGATGTTGTGCCACGTCTCCAGGTAGCCACTCACCTGGGTGTGCTTGTCCAGATAGATGCCGCCGGCCCTGCTGTCTGCGTAGACGATGGGTGGTTCCTGGTGGCGGCGGTTGCGCTCCGGTGGGAACTCGATGATGTGGAACAGGGAATCCGGTGCGCACTCGACCCCTTCACTGAGCGGCAGGATCCGGATCGACACGTTCGCCAGCTCCGTGGCCTCGGACAGCCGTCGCAATTGCTCCCACATCGCCGACCTGTCTTTTGGTGGCCGCAGCAGCGCGGCTTCCCCGATCACGAAATCCAGCTGGGGCGGCTTCGGAACTCGGCGGGTGATGATCCGCTGCCGTCCCAGCCGTACCGCCACCCACCCGGCACGCTGCGCGTCGCTCGGCGCCGGCCGGGCGCCCCGGCAGGTGGCGTCCGCGTACCGCTCGGTCTGGAGCAGCCCGGCGATGAACTCGCTGCTGAATGCCCTGATGTGGTCGGCCGATTGCTCCAGGCCGATGAAGGTGTCCAGCCATCTCGGGCTGTCGGTGTGGTTGCGCCACCAGCCACCGCTGGCGGTCTCCTTCGACAGCGCCATCAGGTCCTCGGTCAGGTCCTTCGGGGCGCCGTAGATATGGCACATTCCGGCCACGTCGCCGGGGCGCATCGGGGAGCCGCCCTTCTCGATCCGCCACAACGTCGGGCCGGACCGGCCGATCGCCTCGGCCGCGTCACTCACCGTCAATCCGGCGTCCTCGCGGAGTTTTCGCAGCTCACGGCCCAGTTGTCGGCGGGGCAGCGTACTTCCCGATGAAGTGTCTTTGGCTTTCACGATGAAATGGACTCCGCTTTCACTGTGTGTATGACCGATGTGGACGTTCAGTATTGCGATGCCATGGCCTGCGTCACAAGATTGGTGTGGGTTATCCACAGGCAGAGGGGGCAATGGTGTGGGCGGTGTCGTTGGTGTCGAGCGCGGTTCTGGGGTTCCTCTGTGGGCTCCTGACGTTCCGGCGCACGTCGACCTGGTGCCGGATCTGCGGCGAGACGCTGACGTGCCCGTGCTGCGGGCAGGCCCGGAGAGGACACCTCGGGTGAGCGAGGCGTTTCCCCGCATGCCGGCACCTCGCCACGAACAGCCCAATCCCGAGCACATCGCACAGGCCCGACACGACTACGAGCATCACGTCCCGAGTCGGGTCGCACACCGGATGTGTCTCGCGGAGGGCTGCACCGAGTGGCCGTGCCCGCCGTACCGCCACGCCGTGTCGGTGCTGGAACGCGCCGGGCTGATCAAGATCGACGGATCGCTCCGGGAATCCGACCCGATCTGAAACCCGGTCCCCGCGGCTGGGTGATCGCGTCAGCACGATGGTGGGCCGAGGGAGGAGTGCTCCGATCGACGGCCCGTTATTGACGGCGGTTCTACCGCTTGTCGCGTTCGCCCTGCACACCGCCGGCAACGCGTTCTTCGTGGCGGCCGAGTTCTCACTGGTCACCGTGGATCGGGCGCAGATCGCGCAACAGGCGTCCCGCGGCGACCGCAGGGCGAAGACCGTACAGGCCGCGTTGTGATCTTTGTCTTTGCCGAGTGCTATCATCGGTTACATCATGATCAGCCCGTTGCCGCAAGGCGCGGGCTGATTTTCTGTCAAGGAGCTTCATGGTGGAGTACACGAAGCCCTGGCTATCTCTCGAGCAGCAGGTCGAGCGGCTGGCGAGCCGCGGAGTCGATGTGGGCGACCGAGACCGGGCGGCCGCGCTCCTGAAGGCGATCGGCTACTACCGCCTCACCGGCTACCT
>JBOGDK010000192.1:0-8758 GCA_050701795.1 Micromonosporaceae bacterium | reverse complement strand
GTCGATCCTGGCGCGCAACGTTGACTCCGGCACCACCAACGCGACCTGGCGTACGGCAAGACCCCGATCGCGGAGTCCGCTGAAGATCTCCGTCCGGTACGTACGGTTCAGTAGCGCCATCGGCACCACCCAACGGTCACCATGTTCGGCAGCCAGGCCAGCCAGGGTGTGCACAGTCAGACTCCGCCACAGCCACAGATCCTGGAAGTCGCCTGTGGGTACGTCGACGAACTCCCGGAGCAGGAAGCCCACGTACTCAGGGTCGAACAAGCGGGCGCCAGGGATCGCCTCCACAAGACGTCGTGCGGTCGTGGTCTTGCCCGCCCCGAACGCACCGTTGATCCAGAGAATCATCGCCACAGGCTAGCCAGGTCAGCGCCCCTTGCGAACCACGTCGCGCGCGACACCGATGCGAGACTGACGAGCGTGACGAGGAGCGAGGTCTTCATCTCGAGACCGTTCCTGCGGTACTGGCGAGCCAACGCAGTGTCGGGGCTCGGCACCTACGTCACCCTGTTCGCGCTGCAGGCGCTGGTGGTCCTCACCCTTCACGGCTCGGCGGCGGACGTCGGTTGGCTCAACGCCGCGCGATGGCTGCCGTACCTCATCTTCGGGCTCCTCGCGGGCGCGATCGTTGACGGCAGGCGCCGACTCCCTTTCATGGTGAGCACCGACCTGGTGCAGGCTGCAGTGCTGTTGACCATCCCCCTGATGTGGTGGCTTGGTCTACTGTCACTGCCGGCACTGATGCTGATCGTGATCGCCTATGGCGCCGCCTCCGTGGTCAACGCCGCTGCCGCGACGTCGCTGCTGCCGCGACTCGTCGAAGCGCGACACCTCCAACCGGCCCACGCCCGCGTCGACGGTGCCGACGCGGCGGCCTCGACTGCCGGCCCCGCGCTCGGCGGGGTATTGGTCAGCGCGGTCGGTGCCCCGGTGGCGGTCCTCCTCGACTCCCTCAGCTACGTGTACTCGGCGCTCACGCTGCGCCGGATCGACCTCGATGAACCGCCACCGCGCACCGGCGTCACCTCGAGGGGGCTGCTGAGCGACGTGGTCGACGGGGTCCGGTGGATCTACCGCGGCTCCGGCTTGTCCGCGCTCGCGCTCTCGACTCATGCGTGGTTCGTTGCTCACGCGGTCGTCGGGGTCGTGCTCGCCCCCTACGTTCTTCGTACCCTCGACCTCACGGCTCTCCAGTTCGGAATTGTCGGTGCCGCCGGTGGAGTTGGTGCCGTCGTCGGCGCCACCGTTACCACCTGGGTCGGTCGACGACTAGGCACTGGCCGCACCATCATCGTCTGCCACGCCGTCACGACCCTCGGCGTGATCGCGATGGTGCTCGCTGGGCAGAAGATGCCGCTGGTCGGGACGGTTGCCGTCATCATGGTCGGGCAGGGCCTCTACGGTCTGGCGATGGGGATGAGCAATTCCCACGAAACGAGCTACCGTCAGCTGCTCACGCCGGACGAGCTGCAGGCCCGTACCAACACCACCATGCATTCGCTCAACCGGGCGGTTGTCATGATCATCGCGCCAATCGCTGGAATGCTCGCCGACGCCTGGGGGATCCGGCCCATGCTGTTGCTGGCGGCCGGGATCTTCGCACTCGTCGCGGCCGGACTCGGCGCAACCTCCTTTCGCGAGGTCCGAGCCCCTGTATAGACCGAGTCGCGTGCGCGGCAGACGATGGCCGCGGCCGACGTCGACCTGTGCCAGCCACAATGGGATCAAGTCAGTGGGTCTTCAAAGAGGTTCGGCCGGCCGCTCACTGGCGCCGATAATGCACATTATGTCAATCGGGCCTCGAGTGTCGCAACAGGCGAATCAACGACGCCGGCGGTCCCTTCCCCCGTCAAAGATGCCGACCGGGCGCCCGACCTGGGCAAACACCGTGGCGGACGGTGCGCAGCGAGCATCGTTCCTGTGCCTTGCCGGAGAGGATGAAGGAAGCAACGACGCTCAGAAGTCGTGATAGAGGGCCGTGTAGGCGTTGTTCGCGTCGCTGCGGCCGAGTACCAGAACCATCTCGCTCGTGGCCTTTCCGACATCGCCCATCGTCCAGCGGAACACCACGAACGCGTCGCCCAGCCACTCGACCGTGGCCGAGCCCGACACCTCCTGGTCGGCTGGCTCCAGGAACCACGCGTTCCGCATCGTCGTCCGCCACGACCCCACCAGGACGTCCAACTGATCCATGGCAGCGTTGCGCATCGTTTCCTCCTGGACGTCGGCCTGGGTCGGGTCTCGCTGGCTGGCGAACTCATCGGTTGCGGGACGCCCACCAGTGATCCCAGTGGACATTGTGACGGCACATCAGGCGCGAGAGCGGCAATGACGCAGTTGGGACGACACTCGCGAGGTACGGGCGTGCCCTACACCGCTTGGCGGGACCGTCGAGTCTTGCTCCATCGGCGCAGGCGTCCCAGCCCGTATCCGACGATCCCGAATGCCGGGCCGACCGCCCAGTTCAGGGCCGCGACGAGTACGGCGAAGAGCACGCCTTCCCAGCCGATGTCAGCCCCGTAGACGATCCGGCCGTCGGGCAGCCGGATGGCCAGGGTCTCGTCCTTGTGAACCCACGCCGTCACCGGTTCGCCCTGCGTGCCCTTCAGCAGGTCATCGTCACTGCCGCCCGCCATCGCCGGCGGGTCCTCGCCGGGGGCTTTCACGTGCCAGACCCAGCCTCCGCCGGTCTTGCTGCTCCAGTGTTCCCGGTGAGGGTGCCGGAGACCCTGGTGACCGAATGGGTGTCCAGTGCGTGCTTGCGGTCGAGGGCCTGTGGCATGTCTGAGGTGGCCCATACGCAGACGCCGCCGGTGAGGAGGCCGCCGGACAGCAACAGCAGTCCCACCAGCAGGTTGCCAATGGTGGTCCTCTGCTGGCTGCTGCGGCCCCTGGTCACCGGAGAACCCCCTTTTGATCGCCACGGAGGGTATCCGAGCGAAGATCCAGGAAGAGGCTAACCCTCGTGAGCTATGGCTTTCGGATGCGGCTGCGATGGCTCGACCTGGTTCTCCACGGCGTACCAGCGCTCGGCGGCGATCGCGACGGTAGAGTCGCGGGTTGGCGTACGTACTCAAGGAGGTGGGTCCCATCACCGCAATGGCAGGACGGGTGCTCACCGGCCGTACGGTCCTCTCACGGTGACGGCGAGCGCCCTCGGGACTGGCGAAAGGCGCTGCCGATGTCGTCACCACAGTCAACTTCTCCCTACCCCGCGCTCGTGACCCGGCTCCGGGCCGCTGGTTGTGTCTTCGCCGAGGACGAAGCCCGGTTGTTGATGGACGCCGCCCGGTCTGCCGCGGAACTCACCGCCCTGGTCGACCAGCGGCTCGCCGGCGTTCCGTTGGAACACGTTCTCGGGTGGGTCCAGTTCCATGGCCTCAGGATCGCTGTCGCGCCCGGGGTGTTCGTGCCACGTCACCGTACCGAGTTCCTCGTCGACCAGGCCGTTGAACGGGCGCTGGGCAGGGCCGTCAGCCACGGATCAGCACACACCGTCGTGGTCGACCTGTGCTGCGGCTGCGGTGCGGTCGGCGCTGCCCTGGCGGCGGCCATCGGCACCATCGACCTGTACGCCGTCGACATCGACCCCGTGGCCGTACGGTGCGCCCGTGGCAACCTGCCCGGTGGGACGGTGTACGAAGGCGACCTTTACCAGCCCTTGCCGAAGGCCCTCCGGGGACGTGTCGACATCCTGGTCGCCAACGCCCCGTACGTGCCGACCGACGCGGTCGGCCTGATGCCCCGGGAGGCACGTGGCCACGAACCCCTGGCAGCGCTGGACGGCGGACCTGACGGCCTGGACGTGGCCCGGCGGGTGGTCACGTCCGCGGCAGATTGGCTGGCACCGGGTGGCCATGTGTTGATCGAGACGAGCGAACGTCAGGCGCCCCGGCTGGTGGAAACCGTCGCGTTCCGCGGCCTGGTACCGCGGTTGGCCATCTCGGACAACGAGGATGCCTGGGTGGTGATCGGCACGAAGCCTCAGATCTGACCGCTGCCTGGCTTCCGGGCGCGTACCGCGAAGACGACCGGCGTGGGGGCGCCCCAGATCAGCGAAGTGTCCCCGGACGCCTCGTACGTGGCTGTGCGCGGCCGCCGCGCGGCGTCGCCGACCAGCTGGGGCTTTCAGATTCTCCGGTACGGAATCTCGTCGCGCGCATCGACCGGCACCTGACGTACCTCCTCATCGCGTCGGCCGAGGCCCCTGAGGTCACGACCGGGGAGACGCTCCCGGCGCCGGAGTCGGTGCTGACGATCCTGTCCGAGGCGACGCCGGGCGAGGTCGCGTGCGTTCTGGGCTCCACCGCCCGTACCGATGTCCCCCGGGCGGGTCTGCTCGCCGATCCGGCCGTCGCCGAGCGGGTCGCCGCCTTCGTCACGCTCCACGACACCTCCCGCGTCTGAGCGTCCGCGATACCTGGCCTACTCGGGCGTACGCCGGCCGGCACTCCCCCCGGATAGCGACCGGCGAGGAGTGGTAGGCCACCGTGGTGATCGGCACCCTGGTGACTCACCCGGGCTTGCGGGCCCGTACGGCGAGAGTGGTCGGTGTCGGTGCGCCGCCTTCGGTGAAGCGTTCCAGCATCAGGCCGGCGTCGAGAAACATGTGCATCAGCTGCGGCAACGGCCAGTGCATGGCGCCGACCTTGTCGCGTACCCCGTGACTGGTCCACGACTCCGAGGTCCAGCGGCTGTCCCGGTAGCCAGGGTGGATCATCGTCGCCTCGGCGTCCGAACGGTCGGCGAACCAGCCGCAGAAGCACGGGTGTACGCCGACGTGCACCAGTACGCCGCCGGGGCGCAGCACCCGCGCCGCTCCCGGAGCACCGCCGGGTACCCGGGCATGTCGGTGTGCACCATGACGACTGCGACCGCGTCCACGGCGGCCTCGGCGACGGGCAGCCGTTCGGCGTCGGTACGCGCCACCGGAAGCCGGTTGGCGGCGTACCGCAGCATCCGTTCGGACAGGTCGACGCCGTACGGGGTCCAGCCGAGTTCGGCCAGCGTGGCGGCGTGGACGCCGGTGCCGCAGCCGATCTCCAGGCAGCGTCCGCCGCCGGCGCCGAGCAGTTCCCGCAGCGAGCTGTCGACCCCGATCGGGTCGTCGAGGAGTCCACTGAGGAATTCGTGTTCGTACCAGTCGGCGATCTCGTCGTACGCGGCGGTCGGCGCCATTGCCCCTCCCCGGGGTGCGCGCGGGATCGCGGTCCACTGTAGCCGCGCGGTAACGCGAGCCCGGTTCACGTCGATGTGGAGGGAAACGGGAGGAGTCCTCATGTTCCGTCGCGTGTGTCTCCGTCTCCTGTCCCTCGTCGTCCTCGTCCTCGGTGGGCTGCTGCTCGCCCCGGCACAGGGAGCCTCCGCCCACGAGGAACGCCCCGCCGAGTTCCCGGACGGCACCGGCGAAGTGCCCACCTACCGACCGTACCCGGCGCCGCACCACCTGGTGGTGTGCCGGCCCGACACGCGGAAACGGATCGCCGGCTACACCGGCGAGCTGCGCAGCCGCAACGAGGCGCTGCTGGACGAGTGCGCGTACTCCTCCATCCAGGACGCTGTCAACGCGGTCACCGTCCGGGACTCCACGATCTACGTGATGCCCGGCGTCTACACCGAGGACAAGTACGCCGACTCGAAGCCGACCGGCTACTGCGCCAACCTCCAGACCGCTTCGGACAACCCGCTGGACGCGTCCCGCTACATCGGTACCCTGTCCGGCCCGGAGGCCGCCCCGGAGGCCGAGGAGGAGGGCGGCGGCCCGGTCGCGATCTCGTACCCGGACCAGGTGCGCTGCCCGCACAACTTGAACATGATCGCGATCCTGGGCGACCGCTCCCCCACGAACGACAGCGTCGCCTGCGACAGCCAGTGGTGCGGCCTGCAGATCGAAGGCACCGGGCGTACTCCCTCCGACGTGGTGATCGACAACAGGTTCCGGAAGTTGAACGCGATCCGCGCCGACCGCGCGGACGGCGTCTACTTCCGCAACTTCACGGTGCAGCAGTCCGAGTTCAACTCGCTGTACGTGCTGGAGACCGACGGGTTCGTGGTGGAGCACGCCGTGGCCCGCGCCAACGACGAGTACGGCGTGCTCGCGTTCGCCTCCGACCACGGCCTGATCCAGCACGTCGAGGGCTACTACAACGGCGACTCCGCGATCTACCCGGGCTCGGCGTCCGACCTGAACGCGGACAACACCGAGTTCACCCCGGTCCGCTACGCCGTCGAGATCCGCGACAACTCGATGCACCACAACGCGCTCGGCTACTCCGGCACCGCCGGCAACTCCGTGTACGCGCACCACAACGAGATTTACGACAACGGCGTCGGGATGGCCACCGACAGCGTGTTCCCGGGCCACCCGGGGCTGCCGCAGGACCACGCCCGGTTCAGCCACAACGAGGTACGCGGCAACAACGTCAACTACTACGAGCACGTGTTCAACGGCGACTGCGACAAGCCGATGGCCGAACGCGGCTACCTCGACGGCGTGGTGTGCCCGGTGATCGCGATGCCGGTCGGCACCGGGATCCTGATCGCGGGCGGCAACTACAACTCGATCGACAACAACCTGGTCTACGACAACTGGCGATACGGCACGATGCAGTTCTGGGTGCCGGCCCCGATCCGCGACGACTTCGACCCCGCCCACCTGTACGACACCTCGAACCACAACCGCTACACCGGCAACCGGCTCGGCGTCGCCCCGGAGGGCCACCACGCGCACAACGGGCTGGACTTCTGGTGGGACGACGAGGGCGCCGGCAACTGTTGGGAGGACAACACGTCCTCGCGTGGCGTACCGACGTCGAACGCGGTTCTGCCGCTGCCGGCGTGCCGGTCCGGCGGTTCGGTGTTCACCCCCGGGATGCCGGTCAAGGACGCCGGGTTCCTCACCTGCACCCAGTACAACCGGGCCGACCCGGTGTGGCGGAAGCCGCCTGGCTGCGAGTGGCTGGACACCCCGCAGCGTCCCGGCACCCGCGCGGTCGGGCTGACCTTTCCGCACTCCCCCGGCCCGTTCGCCGGGGCCGGTGGTCTGCTGCCGGGCCTGCTCGCCCTGGCGTCCCTGATCTGCGGGTACGCCCTGCGGCGCCGGCACCACCGCGGCGCCCGGGGGTGAGAAGTGCCGCGGCGTCGGCGGATCCTGCTGGCGGGGCTCCTGGTCGTGGTGCTCGGGGTCGGCGGGGCGGTGCTGCTCACCGGCTCCCGGCCGCTGCGCGCCTCCGGCCCGGGTGAGGTGTCCGGGGACGTGGCGTCGGCGGCGTTCACGATCGGGAACGTCACGGTACGGCAGGTCCGGTACCGGGACCGTACGGAGTTCCGCTACACGTTCCGGGTACGCAACACCGGGCCGGTGCCATTGTGGCTGGACCGCCCGGTGACCGGCGGGCACACCCTGCTGCGGGTACGCGGCCTCTCCCCGACCGCCGTCGTGGGCCCGTACGGCACCCGGCGGCTGACCGTACGGCTGCTGATGACCGACTGCGAACGGCTCTCGGCCCGCGCCGCGAGCGTGCTTTCCGCAATCCAACTCCGGGTACGGATCCTCGGCCTGGTGCCGCGTACGGTCACCGTCGACCTGCCGGAGCGGCTGCGGGTGGGGTCCGCGCGGGAGGCGTTGTGTCCGCGCGTCACGTCGACCAGCCGACCCCGGGGTTGACCCGCGGACCGGTGACGTGACCGGTCACGGGTACGGCGGGCCGAGCTTGCCCGCGACGACGGCCATGGCGCGCCCGACAGCGGCGAAATCTTCCTCCTCGACCAGGTCCACGAAGTGTTCCCGGACACCTCGTACGTGGGTGTGCGCGGCCGCCTGGAGCCGGGCGAACCCCTCCTCGGTGAGCACCGCGAACACTCCGCGCCGGTCGTCGGCACACGTGTCACGTACCACGAGACGGGCCTTCTCCAACCGGGAGACGGTGTGTGAGAGGCGGCTGCGGGACTGGTTGGCGGATTCGGCGAGCTCTGCCATCCGGATCCGGTGCTCAGCCGCCTCGGAGAGACGTACCAGGATCTCGTACTCGGCCATGGACAGGCCGTGCGAGTCCCGCAGTTCGCGGTCCAGACGCTCGTACAGGCGGAGGCTGCCTTCGATGTAGGAGCGCCATGAGCGCTGCTGCGGTTGGCTCAGCCATCGTGTTGTCACGTAGGTCACCCTATCCGTTGAGGTAGTTGACACTTCAACCGTGTTACGGTGGGCCGTAGTTGTTGAAGGTTAAATCAATACTACACACATCAGACGCTGAGAGGGATACCCGATGACTGCGCCAACCACCGTCTTGCCCGGCCTGACCACTGGCACCTGGGAAATCGACCCAGGCCACTCTGAAGTCGGGTTTACCGTACGACACCTGATGAGCAAGGTACGCGGCAACTTCACCGAGTTCTCCGGCACCGCCACCATCGCAGATGACCTCACCCAGTCCACCGCTGCCGTCGAGATCCGCACGGCATCCGTGGACACCCGCAACGAGCAGCGTGACGGTCACCTGCGCTCCGGGGAGATCCTCGACGTGGACCGGTTCCCGGTGATGACCTTCCGCGCCACCGGTGCGCGACAGGAGGGCTCCGACTACATCCTGCACGGCGAGTTGACCATCAAGGACGTCACCCGCCCGGCGGTGTTGGCGGTCGAGTTCCTCGGTGTCGGCACCGACCCGTGGGGTGGTACCCGTGCCGGCTTCTCCGCGCGTACCGCGATCAGCCGGCGTGAGTTCGGCATCGACTTCAACATCCCGTTCGACGG
>JBOGDK010000191.1:0-8773 GCA_050701795.1 Micromonosporaceae bacterium | reverse complement strand
CGCCGACGTCTACCGCGAGGGGATCACCGAGGTGACCGCCGCGGACGTGGCGAGCGCCCGTGAGATGGGTTGCACCGTGAAGCTGATCTGCATCGCGGAACGGTTCCCGGCGGAGACCGATCCCGGCGCTTCCGGCGCCACCGGTGCCACAGGTGCGGCTGCGGTCCGGGACAGTGTCGCGGTACGGGTGCACCCGGCGATGATTCCGCGTACCCACCCGTTGGCCGGGGTGGGCGACGCGTTCAACGCGGTGTTCGTGGAGGCCGACGCCGCCGGGCAGCTGATGTTCTACGGGCAGGGTGCCGGGGGAGCGCCGACGGCGAGTGCGGTGCTGGGCGACATCGTGGCGGTGGCGCGGAACCGGCGTACCGGATCCCGGGCGGCGGCGGAATCCTCGTACGCCGACCTGCGGATCCGGCCGATGGGCGAGGTGACCACCCGCTACCACATCTCGCTCGACGTGGACGACAAGGCGGGGGTGCTCGCGGCGGCGGCGAACGTGTTCGCGGCGCACGGTGTGAGCATCCAGACCGTACGTCAGGAGGGCCGGGGCGAAGACGCGCTGCTGGTGGTGGTCACCCACCAGGCCACCGACGCCGCGCTGCGCGCCACCGTCGCCGCGCTGACCAAGCTGGACGTGGTACGCGAGGTGGCGAGCGTGATGCGGGTCGAGGGCGAGTGAGGACCATGGTGTGGCGTGGCTTGATCGAAGAGTTCCGGGACCGGCTTCCGGTCACCGACACCACCCCGGTGGTCACCCTGCGGGAGGGTGGTACGCCGTTGCTGCCGGCCCCGGGCCTGTCGGACCGTACCGGCTGCCAGGTGTACCTGAAGGTGGAAGGCGCCAACCCGACCGGGTCGTTCAAGGACCGGGGGATGACGGTGGCGATCTCCAAGGCGATGGAGGCCGGCAACAAGGCCGTGATCTGCGCGTCCACCGGCAACACCTCGGCCAGCGCCGCGGCGTACGCGGTCCGGGCCGGCCTGACCTGTGCCGTGCTGGTACCGCAGGGGAAGATCGCGCTCGGCAAGCTGGCACAGGCGCTGGTGCACGGGGCGAAGCTGTTGCAGCTGGACGGCAACTTCGACGACTGCCTGTCAGTGGCCTCGAAGCTGGCGCTGGACTACCCGGTGGCGCTGGTCAACTCGGTGAATCCGCACCGGATCGAGGGCCAGAAGACCGCCGCGTTCGAGATCGTGGCCGAGCTGGGGGACGCCCCGGAGGTGCACTGCATCCCGGTCGGCAACGCCGGCAACATCACCGCGTACTGGAAGGGCTACCGAGAGGATCACGACGCCGGAAACGCCAGCCGCAGGCCCCGGATGCTGGGGTTCCAGGCTTCCGGCGCCGCTCCGATCGTGGCCGGCCAGGCGGTACGCCACCCGTCCACGATCGCCACCGCGATCCGGATCGGGAACCCGGCTTCCTGGACGAAGGCGCTGGACGCCAGGGACGAGTCCGGCGGCTCGATCACCGCGGTCACCGACCGGGAGATCCTGGCGGCGTACAAGCTGCTGGCCCGTACCGAAGGGGTGTTCGTGGAGCTGGCCAGTGCCGCGAGTGTCGCCGGGTTGTTCGCCGCCGCCGACCGTGGCGAGGTGCGCCGTGGCGAGACCGTCGTCTGTACGGTCACCGGCCACGGCCTGAAGGACCCGGACTGGGCGGTGTCGATCGCCCCGGCCCCCACCACCATCCCGGTGGACGCCCACACCGCCGCCACCGCACTCGGGCTGGCCTGACGTGTCGGAGCGGCTGGCCGCGGTGTCCGAACGCGCCCACCGGCGGGACAAGGTGCCGCCGGCCACCGAGTCCGGCGGGGCGCCCCGCGGCACGGCTAGAGACGCCGATCCGTTCCGGGTGGACCGGGACCGGATCGTGGCGTCGCCGTTCTTCGCCAGGCTCGGCGGTGTCACCCAGGTGGTCAGCCCGAGCGGCTCGGGGCTGCTGTTGCACAACCGGCTCACCCACAGCCTGAAGGTGGCGAAGGTCGCGGTGGCGGTCGCCGAGGAGCTGGCGGTACGCGACACCGCCGGGATCCTGGCCCGGCTCGGTGGCTGCGACCCCGCCGTGGTGGAGGCGGCCGCGCTCGCGCACGACCTGGGCCACCCGCCGTTCGGTCACCTCGGGGAGCAGGTGCTGGACCGGCTCGCGAGAGACCGGCTCGGCCTGCCGGACGGCTTCGAAGGCAATGCCCAGTCGTTCCGGATCATCACCACCACGGACGTACGTGGTCCGTCCGCGGTCGGGCTCAACCTCACCGCGGCGGTACGGGCGGCGGTGCTGAAGTATCCGTGGGCGCGAGCCGCGTACCCGTCGCCGCACCCGAGCACGTTCGAGCTGCCTCCGCGCGGTGCGGCGGCGTCACCGGCCGACCCGGCCGCGGGGTCGCCGAAGTTCTCGGCGTACCTGACCGAGCTCGACGACGTACTCGACTGCCGGGGCTGGTTCGACGGCGTCATCGAGCCGTGGCGGCAGACCGTCGAGGCGGCGGTGATGGACACCGCGGACGACATCGCGTACGCGATCCACGACATCGAGGACTTCCACCGGGTCGGCGTACTGGCACCGACGGCGGTCGCCGCCGAACTGGACGGGTGGCTGGGACAGTCGCTGGTGCTGGCCACGGCCGATGACGCAGACCTGGCCGGGGGCCGGACACAGCCCGGGTACGGACTGGAGGCGCTGCGTCGCCGGCTACGGCGTAAGGACGCCTGGATCGCCGACGACGGCGCGTTCGGCGAGGCCGTACAGCGGGTCAGCCGGGAGCTCGGGAAGGGGCTGCTGGCGCGGCCGTTCGACGGGTCGGTGGCCGCGGAGCAGGCGGTGGCGGAGTTCTCGGACCGGTGGACCGACCGGCTGATCTCCGGGGTGGGCCTGCTCGCCGAGCCGCCGGTACGCGCCTCCCACGTCGCCCTCGCGCCGCCCCAGTGGCACGAGGTGCAGGTGCTCAAGTTCCTGCACCACCGGCTGGTGCTGCAACGACCGGACCTGGCGATGCACCAGCGGGGGCAGGCGAGGTTGTTGTCCTCCCTGGTCACGGCGTTGGTGGAGTGGCTGGACGACGCCGACGAGACGGCGCGACTGCCGCGCCGGCTGCACGACCTGGTCGAACTGGCGCACTCCGAGTACGCGGCGCTCGCAGCCGAGTCGCCGGAGTGGCTGGGCGGCGAGCCCGGTGGCCGGGGTCGTACCGTCGCGACGGAGGTGCCCCGGTTGGCGAAGGGTCGCGCCGTGGTGGACTTCGTCGCCTCGCTCACCGACAGCCAGGCAGCCGCGATGCTGGACGTGCTGTCAGGGCGTTCGGGACGATTGTGGACCGACTCGTTCGTGCTGTGAGCCGGGCGGAGTCGGCGCCTGGCGCCGGCCGCCACCCGCGGTGCCCAGGTAAGGTGCCGGTACGTGGGCCACGCCTTATCTCTGGTACGCCGTAACCCGGACTTCCGCCGGGTCTTCATCGCGCAGCTGGTGATGTTCGGCGGCGACTGGTTCGTCATGATCCCGTTGCTCGGGCTGCTCGCGGAGCTCACCGGTGGCGGCCTCTGGGGCGGCCTGGTGCTGGCCCTCGACACCAGCGTGGTGGCGTTGCTGCTGCCGTACGCGGGCACCCTCGCCGACCGGCTGGACCGCCGTACGTTGATGATCAGCGCCAACCTGGTCAGCGTCGCGGCGGCGCTGGTGCTGCTGTTCGTACGGTCCTCGGGTACGGCGTGGGTGTCGCTGCTGGGGATCACGGCGATCGCGACCGCGAAGGCGTTCTACTCCCCGGCGGCCCAGGCGGCGCTGCCGAACCTGGTCGAGCCGGAGGACCTGCCGACCGCCAACGCGGTCGCCGGCAGCGCCTGGGGCACGATGCTGGTGGTCGGGGCGTCCCTGGGTGGGCTGATGGCGAGCCTGCTCGGGCCGTACCCGAGCTTCGTGGTGGGCGCGGTGTGCCTGGCCTGCGCGGCGTTGCTCACGGTACGGGTGCACCGTCCGTTCCAGGCGGCTCGGGAGCACACCACCACGGTGCGGGCGGGCGCGGCACTCACCGAGGCGTTGCGGTACATCGTCTCCCGGCCCCGGGTACGCGCGCTGGTGACGGTGAAATCGGCGGTGGGTTTCGGCAATGGGGTGCTCGCCGCGTTCCCGATCCTGGCCACCACTTTCGGGGTCGGCACCTTCGGCCTGGGCGTGCTGTACGGCGCCCGCGGGCTCGGGGCGCTTCTCGGTCCGATGCTGCTGCGCTCGGTACTGGTGACGCCGGGACGCCTGATGCCCGGACTGGCGATCTCGATGGCGACGTACGGCGTGGCGTACCTGCTGGTGGGTCTCACACCGTGGTTCGGGCTGGTGTTGCTGCTGGTGGTGATCGCGCACATGGCCGGCGGCGGGAACTGGGTGATGTCCAACTACGCGCTGCAGACCGAGGTGCCGGATGCGCTGCGGGGCCGGGTGTTCGCCGCGGACATGATGATCGCGATGGTGGCGGTGTCGGTCAGCCAGGCGGCGGCGGGGGCGCTCACCGACCGGGTGGGTCCGCAGCTGGTGATCTCGGTGTGCGGTGCGGTGACCCTGCTGTACGCGATCGGCTGGCGGCTGGCGACGGTGCGGCTGCTGCGGCGTACCGCCGAGGGCGAGGCCGCGGCGTGAGACTCCGGTGATGCCCCGGGGCCGGCCTTCCCGGCGGGAGTTAGCCTGCGGGGATGAACCGTCCGGTCACTGATGTCACGGTCCGGGTACGGGTCCCGGCGACCAGCGCCAACCTGGGTCCGGGGTATGACTCCCTGGGACTCGCCCTCGACCTGTACGACGAGATCGAGGCGCGTACCGCCCCGTCGGGGGTGGCGGTCGAGGTGACCGGGGAGGGCGTGGGCGAACTGCCCTCGGACGAGACCCACCTGGTGGTACGCGCCATGTACGCGGCGTTCGACCAGCTCGGCGGGCGCCCGCCGGGGTTGGCGTTGCGCTGCGTGAACCGGATTCCGCACGCCCGTGGCCTGGGCTCCTCGTCGGCGGCGATCGTGGGCGGCATCCTCGCGGCGCGCACTCTGGCAGCAGGTGGTCTGGCAGCAGGTGGTCCGGCGGCGCGCGGCCTGGCGGAGTCTGATCTGGCGGAGTCTGGTCCGGCGGCGCGCGGCCTGGCGGAGTCTGGTCCGGCGGCGCGTGGTCGGGCGGACCGGGTGGCGCCGGTCGCCCCGGTGGCCGCGGCCGAACTCGACGGTGTACTCGGCGACGGCGCGGTGCTCGACGGTGCGGCGATGCTGCGCCTGGCGTCGGGTCTGGAGGGCCACCCCGACAATGTGGCGCCGTGCCTGTGGGGCGGCTTCACCATCGCGTGGACCACCGAGGACGGCGCCCACGCGGTACGCCTGGAACCTTCGCCCGCGGTACGGCCGGTGGTGTTCGTACCGGAGGACCGTACGGTGACCGCGCAGGTGCGGGGACTGCTGCCGGAGCGGGTGCCACACGTGGACGCTGTGGCGAACGTGGGCCGCGCGGCATTGCTGGTGCACGCGCTGACCCGTGACCCGTCGTTGCTGCTCGCCGCCACCGCGGACCGGCTGCACCAGGATTACCGGGCACCGGCGATGGAACCCTCGGCGGCGCTGGTACGGCATCTGCGGGCAGCCGGTGTGCCGGCGGTGATCAGCGGTGCCGGACCCAGCGTGCTCGCCCTCGTCGGGGTTCGCGACGACCTCGGTGGCTTCGCCGCGCGCGGGTTCGTGATGCGTCCCCTGGCGGTGGCGGGGCGGGGCGCCGAGGTGAGCGGCGGGTAGACGTACCGGCAGCGGTCGGGGCGCCAGGGGCACAGCCGCGCCGCCGGCTCCGTCGCCAGACCCTGTGTATCGCCAGACCCTGTGTATCGCCAATCCCGGTGCGTCGCCACACCCGGTGCGCTGGCAATCCTGGTGCGCTGGCGCGGGCAATCCCGGTGCGTTGGTGAAGCCGCTGGTCGGGCCGGCGTGTCGGGTGACCTTGCGGCCGGGAACACGCCGACGGGGGGCTGGTGTTGCTGCTGGTGGGCACCGTTGGCTAGGCTTGCGATCAGAGCAGCCGCCAAGTGCGCGCGATCTCCACGGGGCAATGACCCCGATCGTCTGTGGCATTCCCGCCTTCACGGCGCTTGCACGTACCCCTAAAGATTGCACGCCGACGGTTGGTCGCATCACCCCAGGCGCCCACCGTACGGCTCTGACGACGCCCGTGAGAGATGCGGGCGCACCCCCGGGCCGGCGTTAGCCGACGTTGGTCGGCAGCCCGGCCTCACCTAGGGAAGGACTCCATTGAGCGACACGACCGACCTGACGTCGGACGGCGACGGCTCCAGCGCCCCGGATGCGGGCGGGGCGGCCGCGCCATCTCGACGTCGGCGTACCGGCTCCGGGCTGTCCGGAATGCTGCTGGCTGAGCTGCAGGGCCTCGCGTCCTCACTCGGGATCACCGGCACCGGACGGATGCGTAAAGGCGAGCTGATCGCGGCGATCCAGGTCAAGCAGGCCTCCGATTCGCCAGGCGCCGACCAGGTCGGACAGGTTGCCCGCCCCCAGAAGGGTACGGACGTGGCAGATACGACAGGCGCGAACCAGACATCTGACAACGGATCCGGCGTACCAGCCGAGACCGGCACGGCTTCGGCGCAGGGCACACTGCCCGGCACCGGGCACAGCGACAATGACCGGCCCGCCGAGGTGCCGCGCCGGGCGACCCGTCCGGCGGGTCCGCCGTCCAGCGAGCCTGCTGAGCCAGCGCCCGCGGTGACCCACGACTCCGCCGGGTCCGGTGCGGGAGGCGGGCCGTCTCAGGCCGCCGCCGAGCAGCCTGCCAGGGAGGCTTCGACCGCGGCTCAGGGCAGGACCGAGCAGGCCAACGACGGGAAGGCCGCGGCCGCGGAGCAGCCGACCGCCGAGCAACCCGCCTCCGGTCGCGGTGACGGTCGAGACGGCGGTGAAGGTCGGGGCCGTGGCGAGCGACGGGAGCGTTCCCGGAGCCGGTCCGGTGGCGACGACGCCGGGGACTCCGGTGACGGCAAGGGCGACTCCGGTCGCGGCGGCCGGGATCAGTCCGGGCGGGACGAGTCCGGCGACCAGGGCGGCGGCCGTGGCCGCGGCCGGGACCGCAGCGAACGCGGCGACCGCGGCGAACGCAACGACCGTGGCGGCGACGACGACGAGAGCGGCGGCCGGCGCCGGCGGGGCCGTTACCGGGATCGCCGGAAGCGGGGCGACCGTGCTGGCGGCGACAGCGAGCCGGTGGTGACCGAGGACGACGTCCTGGTGCCGGTCGCTGGGATCCTCGACGTGCTCGACAACTACGCCTTCGTACGGACCTCCGGCTACCTCGCCGGCCCGAACGACGTGTACGTGTCGATGAGCCAGATCCGCAAGCACGGATTGCGCCGAGGTGACGCGCTCACCGGCGCGGTACGTGCCGCCCGCGATGGCGAGAGTGCCGGCCGTGACGGCGGCAACCGGCGGGACAAGTACAACCCGCTGATCCGGCTCGACACCATCAACGGGATGGACCCGGAGGAGGCCCGCCGGCGCCCCGAGTTCTACAAGCTGACGCCGCTGTACCCGCAGGACCGGCTGCGCCTGGAAACCGAACCGCAGCACCTGACCACTCGGGTGATCGACCTGGTGACCCCGATCGGCAAGGGGCAGCGGGCGCTGATCGTCTCGCCGCCGAAGGCCGGTAAGACCATGGTCCTGCAGGCCCTGGCTAACGCGATCACGACGAACAACCCCGAGTGCCACCTGATGGTCGTACTCGTCGACGAGCGGCCTGAAGAAGTCACCGACATGCAGCGTTCGGTGAAGGGTGAGGTGATCGCGGCGACGTTCGACCGTCCGCCGCAGGACCACACCACGGTCGCCGAGCTGGCGATCGAACGCGCCAAGCGGCTGGTCGAGATGGGCCACGACGTGGTCGTACTGCTCGACTCGGTGACCCGGCTCGGGCGGTCGTACAACCTGGCGGCTCCGGCGAGTGGCCGGATCCTCTCCGGTGGTATCGACTCCACCGCGCTCTACCCGCCGAAGCGGTTCCTGGGCGCGGCCCGGAACATCGAGAATGGTGGCTCGCTGACCATCCTCGCGACCGCGCTGGTGGAGACCGGTTCCACGATGGACACCGTGATCTTCGAGGAGTTCAAGGGCACCGGTAACTCCGAGCTGAAGCTGGACCGCAAGATCGCCGACCGGCGGGTCTGGCCGGCGGTGGACGTCAACGCGTCCAGCACCCGTAAGGAGGAGATCCTGCTCGCGGCCGACGAGCTGGTGGTCGTCCACAAGCTGCGCCGGGTGCTGGCCGGGCTGGACACACAGCAGGCGCTGGATCTGCTGCTCGACCGGCTCAAGCAGAACAAGACCAACATCGAGTTCCTGCGGCAGATCGCCCAGTCCACACCCGGCGAGTAGCCGGACCGGTACGTACATCGGCCGGTGGCGAGGAACCCCTCGCCACCGGCCGATGGCGTGTCAGGCGACGCGGTCGGGCTAGTCCCGCAGCTGAAGTCGCTCGGCAGCTCAGCGCTCGGTGAGGACGGCCCGCAGCCGGGTGGCGAACGCGTCAGGGTCTTCCGCGAAGCCGATGTGACCGCCGGGAAACATCGTGGGCTCGATGCCGAGCGAAGTGGCGAGCGCGACTGACGTACGGTCGCACAGCTGGCCACCGGACTCCTCGCCGATGCCGACCACGACACGGGTCGGCGACGAGCGCAGCAGGTCGAGATCCGGGAGCCAGCGGGTGGTCGGGCGCAGCATCCGCGCGAACTGGAAATCGTCGTCCGCGACC
>JBOGDK010000190.1:0-8850 GCA_050701795.1 Micromonosporaceae bacterium | reverse complement strand
CCCAAGGGGGTGACCGTGCGGCATCGGGGCGTGGTGCGGCTGGTCCAGGACGGCGACTACGCCTCGTTGACCTCCGAGGAGACGTTTCTGCAGTTCTGCTCGCTGAGGTTCGACCCCTCCGCGTTCGAGATCTGGGGCTCGCTGCTCAACGGGGCCTGCCTGGTCATCTACAAGCCGGGCCCGGTGTCGCTGCCCGAGATGGCGGAGTTTCTCGAAAAGGAACAGATCACCACCATGTGGCTGACGACCGGCCTGCTCCACCGCATGATCGACGGCCATCTGGACAGCCTCAGCGGGCTACGCCAGCTGCTCGGCGGCGGGGAGGCGCTCTCACCCCTGCACATCAACCGGGTCCACCAGACCTATCCCGACCTGCTGGTGGTCAACGGGTACGGGCCCACGGAGGACACGTGTTTCACGACCTGCCACGTCGTGAAGGGCCCGGTGGGCGACACGGTCCCTATCGGGCGCCAGGTCACCGACACCCGCGTCTACGTCCTGGACAAGGATCTGCGGCCCGTCGCCGACGGCGAGTGGGGGCTGCTCTACACCAGCGGCAGCGGCCTGGCCCGCGGCTACGTGGGCCGGCCGGCGATCACGGCGGAGAAGTTCATACCCGATCCCTTCCGCCCCGGCGAACGGATGTACAGCATCGGGGACGTGGTCCGGCTCAACAGTGATGGCGAGCTGGAGTTCCGTGGGCGGATCGACGACCAGGTCAAAGTGGACGGTTATCGGATCGAGCCCGGTGAGGTGGCGGCCACGCTTGCCGGGCAGCCGGAGCTGAAGGAAGCGGTCGTGCTCGCCCGCGACGACGTCACGCCCGGGCGTAAGGTCCTGGTCGCGTACGTCGTGGCCGCGGAGAAGATCGACGGGCTGGTGCCGCGGCTACGCCTGGCACTGCACAGCAAGCTGCCGCGGTACATGCATCCGGCGGTGATCGTCGAGATGGACGAGTTCCCCATGACCCTGGGGAACAAGTTCGATCGGCGGGCCCTGCCGACGCCCCAGCAGCTGGCGCGCACCGTGGACACGCCTTACGAAGCCCCGCGGACACCCGTGGAAACACTTCTGACGGATCTCATGGCTGACGCGTTGGCACTCCAGGAAGTCGGCATCCACGACGACCTCTTCGAGATCGGAGGCAACTCCCTGCTCGCCATGGACATCCTCGCCCACATCCGCAACGTGCTGGACGTGGACGTGCCGGCGGCCGAGTTCTTCGGCAGCGCAACGGTCGCCGAGCTGGCGGAGATGATCGAGAGCCGTGCGCCGGGAGTCGCCGAAAGGTACAGCCACGCGGGTCCCGAGGCGTCACCCGCCCTCGCGTGACGGTCGCGCTCCTGACAGGCCTCAACGCTGTGTTCGGCGCCGCAGGGCGGTTCAGCGCAGCCTGAGCGCCAGATAGAGGTCCACCCGGTCCGGGAACGATGCCAGGTCCCGGCCGGTCAGCTGCTCGATCCGGGTGATGCGGTATCGCAGCGTGTTGACGTGCAGGTGCAACCGGGCCGCGCAGCGGGTCCACGACCCGGAGCACTCCAGGAACACGGTCAGCGTCCGTACCAGGTCCGACTGGTGCCCGGCGTCGTACTCCAGCAGTGGACCGAGCAGCCGGGACCGGAAGGAGCGGCGCAGCTCCTCAGGGACCGTCGTCAGGAGCACCGCATGGGAGGCGAGCTCCTCGCTGGAGACCACGTTGCCGGTCCCGGCACGGTGTTCGGCGAGCCGCCGCGCGTACCGTGCCTCGTCGATGGCGCGCCGCAGCACCTGGCCGGAGGCGGCCGCGGCGCTCACGCCGATCGCAAGCCGTACGCCACCGAGACCTGGTTCGAGCGCGGTGACGCCGGCCTGGAGCGCACCGACGGTGTCGGCGAGCCGCCCGAGGTCCACCGGCGCCAGCGCGATCGTCTCGCCGTCCAGCGGCGCGATCGCCACCCGCTCGCAGATCGGGCCCAGCAACTCGGCCAGCACCCCTCGTAGCAGCTCGGGTGCGCCGCCGGCAGCGGAGGCGGACAGCACGGCGAGCGGTTCGTCGGGGCGGAACCCGACCATCTCCAGCCGGGATCCGACCTCCGCGGGGACGGGGTCCTCGGTCAGCGTCAGGCGTACCAGTCCTACGGCCAGCTCGTCGCGCAGTCGTCCCTGGTCGTCCATTCGGGCCTGCTGCAGACCGATCAGGGACGCGGCCTCGGTCGCCAGCTCGTGCCACTCGTTCGGCCACCGGGCCGCGTCGTCGGCGACGACCAGGACCCACCCGGTGGCACGGTACGGCGCCCGCCACGCGGTCGGGAGCAGCGAGTACGTACGCCCGCCGCGCAGCGTCATGGTGGCCACCGGTTGTTCGGTGGCCAGCGCGCGCCGCGCCAGGGGGCGGCGCTCGTCCGGCGTGGGCGGATCGTCGCCGGCGACCACCTTCCCGGTGGCCGAAAGCACCCAGCATCCGTGGCCCAGCTTCTCGGCGAGCAGTTCGCAGATCCCGGCCACCCCGGCGGCGTCACCGGACGCGGTGTGCAGCTTCCGGTGCAGCCCCAGAAGGGCACTCGCCTCGTGGCCGGAGAGTGTCACCACGGCGCTCAGCACGCGTTCGGTGATCGTCGCGAACGACACTGCCTCCGGCACCTCGATCAGCGGTAGCCGGTGCCGGCGGCAGGCGGTGAGAAGGTCGTCTGGCACCGCCGCGAGGCCGGTCCCCCCGTACCCGGCGGCGAGGCCGGCGACGCCGGCATCGGCGAGCGCGGAGACGAACGGCTCGGAGTCTTCCGGAGTGCGCCACCACACCAGGCCGGTGAGAACCAGCTCGCCACCGGAGAGGTACCGACGGGGATCCCGCAGATCCGTGGTGTAGACCCAGCGGATCTCGCGGTCAACCTCCTCCTTCCCGACGAGCAGCCGAAGCTGCAGGTCAGGCATGTCGAGCAGCGTGGTCAACCGCAATCCGCACCCCCGGAGGCTCGCACCCACAGTAGCCAGCCCGGACTTGGAGAAAGCTACGAACGGGGCACTCTCGCACACTCCGGTTTTCGTAGTTTCACCCGCTGGTTCACCCCGTGTCGGTTGGGTCTACTCGAATGGTGGCGGAAGCCACGTTGCTCTTCGTATTCACCTCGGAACTATTTGAATGGAGGTGGCCGATGTCCGGGCTGGACCGCTTCAACGCGTCGCCGGCTGACCAGGCACGGCGGGACCTCGCCGGATGCTGCGCCACGGCACGGTTCACCGGGCCGGTAACCACGGGCCGGCCGTACCCGGATCGGGTGTCGCTGCGCGCGGCGGTGGATGCCGCGTTGGCGGACCTGGACTGGCCGGACGTGGCCGAGGCGCTCGACGCGCACCCGCGGATCGGGGAACGGGCCGCCGGAGACGGCCGGGAGGCGGCCTGGTCAGCCGCCGAGCAGTCGGCGGCGGCGGCCGGCGACGCCGACGTGCGGCAGCGGATCCGGGACGGCAACGTGGCGTACGAGCAGCGGTTCGGGCACGTGTTCCTGATCTGCGCCACCGGCCGCGGCAGCCAGGAGATCCTCGCCGACCTGCTGGCCCGGCTCGGCAACGACCCCGCAAAAGAGCGGCAGGTGGTACGCGACGAGCTGCGCAAGATCGTCCACCTGCGGCTGGAGAGGTTGCTGGAGGCATGAGCTTGTCCACGCATGTGCTGGACGCCAGCATCGGCCGGCCTGCCGCAGGCGTCGCGGTACGGCTGGAGCGGCGGGATGGCGCCGGCTGGCGGGAACTCGCCGCCGCGGCCACCGACGCCGACGGCCGGCTGGGGGACCTGCCCGCCGCCACGGCCGGTGATCACCGGCTGGTGTTCGGCACCGGGGACTACTTCGCCCAGCGACGCATCCAGGCGTTCCACCCGGAGATCACTGTCACCTTCCGGATCACCGATCCGGCTGAGCACCACCACGTGCCGCTGCTGCTCAGCCCGTACTCGTACACGACCTACAGGGGAAGCTGATGGCGATAGTTCTCGGCCCCAACCAGTACGGAAAAGCAGAGGTCCGGCTGGTACGCGTCAACCGCGGCAGCGGCGACGGCGCTGGGCGGCATCAGCTGACCGATCTCGACGTCAGCGTCTCGCTCGCCGGTGACCTGGCGGACAGCCACCTCACCGGCGACAACGCCAAGGTGCTCACCACCGACACCCAGAAGAACACCGTTTACGCCTTCGCCCGCGAGGGAGTCGGCGAGATCGAGGAGTTCGGGCTTCGGCTGGCGTGGCATTTCGTGGACTCCCAGCCGAGCGTCCACCGTGCCCAGGTACGGCTCCGCCAGCACTCCTGGGAGCGGGTCGACCTCGACGGCGATCCGGCGCCGCACTCGTTCGCCCGCAGCGGGCGGGAGGTACGCACCGTCACGGTGACGTACGACGGGGAACACGCCTGGGTGATCTCGGGGCTGCACGACCTGGTGCTGCTCAACACCACCGACTCGGAGTTCTGGGGCTACCCGAAGGACGGCTACACCACCCTCCCGGAGACCAAGGACCGGATTCTCGCCACCGCGGTCACCGCCCGCTGGCGGCACCTGTCGGCCGACACCGACTTCGCCGAGTCGTACGCGGCCGCGCGGCAGCACCTGGTGGAGGGGTTCGCCGGCACGTACAGCTTCTCGTTGCAGCAGACGTTGTACGCGATGGGGCGCCGGGTGCTGGAGCACCGTCCCGAGATCGCCGAGGTACGGCTCGCGCTGCCGAACAGGCACCACTTCCTGGTCGACCTGGCGCCGTACGGGCTGGACAACCCGGGCGAGGTGTACCACGCCGCGGATCGCCCGTACGGGCTGATCGAGGGGACCGTGGCCCGGGACGACGTACCGCCCGCCCCGCTGGCCTGGGATCTGGCGGAAGGCGGCCTGTGATGGAGTTCCTCCGCCCTGCCACGCTCAAAGACGCGCTGGCCGCGAAGGCCGCGCATCCCGACGCGGTGCCGATCGCCGGCGGCACCGACGTGCTGGTCGAGCTGAACTTCGACCGGCGCCGGCCGCCCGCGTTGCTGGACCTGTCCGGGGTCGCCGAACTCGCGGAGTGGCACCCCGACGGGGAGGTGCTGCGGGTCGGCGCTGGCGTGCCGTACACCCGGATCATCACCGAACTGGGTGACCGGCTGCCAGGGCTGGCACTGGCCTCGCGCACCGTGGGCTCGCCCCAGATCCGCAACCGCGGCACGGTCGGCGGCAACCTCGGCTCGGCCTCCCCGGCCGGCGACGCGCACCCACCGCTGCTGGCCAGCGACGCCGTGGTGGAAGTCGCCTCGGTCCGGGGTTCCCGGCAGGTCCCGATCAGTGAGTTTTTCACCGGGGTGAAGCGCCACGCGCTGGCCCCGGACGAGCTGATCACCGCTGTCCGGATCGCGCCCGCCGGGGGGCCGCAGCAGTTCGCCAAGGTCGGCACCCGCAACGCGATGGTGATCGCGGTGTGCTCGTTCGCGATCGCGCTGCACCCGTCGCGGCGCGCGGTGGGCACCGGCATCGGTTCCGCCGCGCCGACGCCGCAGCGGGCCCCAGCGGCCGAGGAGTTCCTGGCGGCGGAGCTGCCCTGGGACGCCCGAACGCCGCTGCCGGACAGTGTCGCCCGCCGCTTCGGGGAGCTGGTGGCAGCCGCCGCGGCGCCGATCGACGACGTACGCGGCACCGCCGACTACCGCCGGCACGCCCTGTCGGTGATGGCGCGCCGGACCCTGCGTTGGGCCTGGCAGGAATACCGCGAGGGAGGACGGCTGCGATGCGCGTGAAGCTCACGGTCAACGGGGAACCACGGGTCGCCGACGACGTGTGGGAGGGCGAGAGCCTGCTGTACGTGCTGCGCGAACGGCTCGGTCTCCCTGGCGCCAAGAACGCCTGTGAGCAGGGCGAATGCGGCTCCTGCACGGTCTACATGGACGGCTCGCCGGTGTGCGCCTGCCTGGTCGCCGCCGGGCAGGCGGAGGGGCGCGAGGTGCGTACCGTCGAGGGGCTCGGGACCCGGGACGCGATGGACCCGGTGCAACGGGCGTTCCTGGAGTCCGGCGCGGTGCAGTGCGGTTTCTGCACCCCGGGCCTGATCGTCGCCACCCACGACCTGCTGGCTCGCTCGCCGCACCCGGAAGACGAGGAGATCCGCGAGGCGCTCGCCGGCAACCTCTGCCGCTGCACCGGCTACGAGAAGATCATCGACGCGGTACGCCAAGCCGCCCACGCCGCCGCCGAGGTGCCGTGATGAGGATCATGATCGAGGGCGCCGCGATCGCCACCGTGGACCCGGCCGGGTCCGAGTACGCCTCCGGTCATGTGGTTGTCGACAGTGGCCGGATCACCGCCGTGGGGCCAGGCCCCGCGCCCAGCGCCGTGGTGGGGGCCGGCCCCGCGCCGGAGGATCCGCGGCCGACCCGGCGGGTGGACGGCTCGGGGTGCCTGGTCACTCCCGGCCTGGTGAACACCCACCACCACCTCTACCAGTGGGCGAGCCGCGGTCTGGCGCAGCAGGCGACGCTGTTCGAATGGCTGGTCGAGCTGTACCCGATGTGGGCGCGGCTGGACGCCGAGATCACCCGTGCCGCCGCCACGGCGGGCCTGGCGCAGCTGGCGGGTACCGGCTGCACCACCAGCGCCGACCACCATTACGTCTTCCCTGTCGGCAGGGGCGATCCGTTCGCCGCCACGGTGGCGGCGGCCGGCCAGGTGGGTCTGCGGTTCCACCCGTGCCGGGGGTCGATGGACCGGGGCCGGGCCGCGGGCGGGCTGCCGCCGGACGAGGTGGTCGAGGATCTGGATGCCGCGCTCGCCGCCACCGAGGACGCGATCGCCCGCTACCACGACCCGTCGCCGGATGCGATGGCGCGGGTCGCGGTCGCCCCGTGCTCGCCGTTCTCGGTGTCCAGGGAGCTGATGACCGGAGCGGCCGAGCTGGCGCGCCGGCACGGCGTACGGCTGCACACCCACCTCGCCGAGACGCTCGACGAGGAGGAGCACTGCCTCGCCCAGTTCGGGCGTACCCCGGCGGAGTACCTGGACGACCTCGGGTGGCTCGGCGACGACGTGTGGTTGGCGCACGGCGTACACCTGGATGGCGACGCGGTGAAGCGGTTCGCCGCCACCGGCACCGGGGTGGCGCACTGTCCCAGCTCCAACGCCCGGCTGGGTGCCGGGATCGGCCCGGTGGCCGACCTGCTCGACGCGGGCGCGCCGGTCGGCCTCGGCGTCGACGGCGCCGCGTCCAACGAGGCCGGCGGGCTCGGTGAGGAGCTGCGGCAGGCGCTGCTGCTCGCCCGGTTGCGCGGCGGCCCGGCCGCGATGACGGCCCGGCAGGCGCTCGCGCTGGGCACGATCGGCGGCGCCCGTTGCCTCGGGCGCGAGGCCGAGATCGGCTCCCTGGAGCCCGGCAAGCTCGCCGACCTGGTGGTATGGCGGCTCGACGGCATCGGCCACGCCGGGATCGACGACCCGGTCGCCGCCCTGGTGCTCGGCTCGTTGCCCCCGATCGAACTGTCCCTGGTCGGCGGCCACCCGGTCCTCGAGCGTGGCGAGTTGGTCGGCGTCGACCCCGACACCGTTGCCCGCGACCTGCGGGTCGCCGCCGCCCGGCTGCAGCGGAAGGAGACCACGGCATGAAGGCCGCACCGCTCACGGGGAGCATCGCCGGGGGCGTCGGCACCAGCCCGCAGCGGCCGGACGGCGCGCTGAAGGTGACCGGCGAATTCGCGTACTCCTCCGATCTGTGGCACGAGGACATGCTCTGGGGTACGACGCTGCGCAGCCCGCACCCCCGTGCCCGGATCCGCGGCATCGACATCGCCGAAGCGCTCCGGGTTCCCGGGGTGTACGCCGTACTGACCCACGAAGACGTACCCGGGAAGAAGCTTTTCGGGATGCACATCGCGGACCAGCCGGTGCTCGCCGCCGACCAGGTGCGCTACCAGGGCGAAGCGGTGGCGATCGTCGCCGCCGACCACCCGGAGACCGCGCGCCGGGCCGCCGCCAGGATCTCGGTGGACTACGACGTCCAGGAGCCGGTGACCGACGCCTGGCGCGCGATCCACGACCCGGAGTGCCCGAAGCTGCACGAGACCGGGAACCTGGTACGCCACCAGCCGGTCCGCCGCGGCGACGTCGCCGCCGCCCGGGACCGCGCCGACGTGGTGGTCACCGGGGAGTACCAGGTCGGGATGCAGGACCAGGCGTTCCTCGGCCCCGAGTCCGGGCTCGCGGTCCCGGCCGGCGACGGCGGCGTCGACCTGTACGTCGCCACCCAGTGGCTGCACATCGACCAGGACCAGCTCGCCCCCTGCCTGGGCCTGCCGCCGGAGAAGGTGCGGCTCACCCTCGCCGGGGTCGGCGGCGCGTTCGGCGCCCGCGAGGACCTGTCGATGCACGTGCACGCGTGCCTGTTGGCGCTGCGTACCGGCAGGCCGGTGAAGATGGTCTACAGCCGCGAGGAGTCGTTCTTCGGGCACGTACACCGGCACCCGGCGACCATGCGGTACGAACACGGCGCCACCCGGGACGGCGAGATCGTCTACGCCACGGCCGAGATCGTGCTCGACGGCGGAGCGTACGCCTCCAGCACCCCGGCCGTGGTCGGGGTGGCCGCCTCGCTCGGGCTGGGGCCGTACCGGATCCCGCACCTGGCGATCGACGCGTACGGGGCGTACACGAACAACCCGCCGTGCGGCGCGATGCGCGGCTTCGGTGGGGTGCAGGCGTGCTTCGGGTACGAGTCCCAGATGGACAAGCTCGCCGCCGCGCTGGACATGGACCCGGTCGACGTACGGATCCGCAACGCGGTCAGCCAGGGCGACGTGGTCGCCACCGGCCAGCCCATCGACGCGCCGATGCCGATGGCCGAGATCCTGTCCCGGGTCCGCGCCATGCCGATGC
>JBOGDK010000189.1:0-8867 GCA_050701795.1 Micromonosporaceae bacterium | reverse complement strand
TCTTGATGAACAGATTGGGCCGATCGACCAGCCACCACAGGGCGCGCGCCTCGGCGATGGTCGCCCCGGTGTCGCGGGCGAGGCGCGGGTCGACCTCGATCGACACCCGCCCGTCCACCCCGCCCGTAGCGTCGTACACCGGCCGCAGCACGTCGCAGGCGGCACGTACGTCAAAGGTGGTCAGCGCCCGCAGGGCCTCCCCGACCTCGACTCCCCGGACGGACAGGTCATGCAGCTGTGCGTCGTACGCGTCGCCCGCTTTGATGGCTTTGGCGAAGATGGTGGGGTTGGTGGTCACTCCGACCACGTGGTTGTCGGCGACCAGGCCGGCGAGACTGTCCGACACGAGCCGCTCCCGGCTCAGGTCGTCGAGCCAGATCGACACTCCGCGAGCACTGAGCGCATTCAACGGGTCACGCATAGCCTCCCCCTTCCCGCATCTCGGCACAACGAACCCACCCTTGACGAGCTCGCGGCGGACTTGGATCACCGTCACGTCCGGGGCGTTCGAAATTCCTTGAAGAAAACTTGGCAGAGGGTGTCGGATCGCCCCGGAGGCATTCGTAGCAGGGGTGAGAGGCGGGCCGGACGGGCCCAGGAACCTAAGGAGACAGAGATGACGCAGTACCTGATGTCGGTCTACGGGCCGGCCGAGCTCGGCGAGTACGGCAACTACCCCTCCGAGGAGGACATGAAGCAGGCGATGGCGGACACGGGCGCCTTCAACGAGCGCCTGCAGGAGCAGGGCCACTGGGTCTTCGCCGACGGCCTGGGGTCGGCCGCGACCGCGACCGTTGTCGACGGGCAGGGCGCCGAGCCGGTGTTCACCGACGGGCCCTACCTGGAATCGAAGGAGTACCTCGCCGGCTTCTGGATCATCGAGGCCCCCGACCTCGACGTGGCACTGAAGCTGGCTGCCGAGGCGTCGAAGGTCTGCCGGGGCAAGGTCGAGGTACGCCCCTTCGGCGAGTGACGGTCGCCGCCGAGGCGATACTCTGCAGACATCGGACCTTTTCAGGTGGGATGTGGCGTGCAGGTTACGGACGAGGCGATCGAGAAGATCAAGGCGATGATCGTGTCGGGCGAGCTCGGGCCGGGTGACCGGTTGCCTAAGGAGGCCGATCTGTCACAGCGGCTCGGGCTGTCCCGCAACTCGCTGCGGGAAGCCGTGAAGGCGTTGTCGGTGATCGGAGTGCTGGACGTCAAGCAGGGTTCCGGCACGTACGTCACCAGTCTGGCGCCGAACCTGCTGCTGGACGTCCTCAGCTTCGTACTCGACTTCCACCGCGACGACACGGTGCTGGAATTTCTGGAGGTCCGCCGCATCCTGGAACCGGCGGCGACCGCCAAGGCGGCGCGGCTGATGACCGACGAGCAGATCGCCGACGTGCGTAGCCTGCTCGACGAGCTGCCCGCCTCACCGCCGATCGAGGCGCTGGTCGCCAACGACATCGAGTTCCACCGGCGGATCGCGCTGGCCGCCGGCAACGCGGTGATGTGTTCCCTGCTGGACGGGCTGTCCGGGCCGACGCTCCGGGCACGGGTCTGGCGCGGCCTCACCCAGGAGAACGCGGTGGCACGTACCCGTGAGCAGCACGCCGCGATCTGCGACGCGATCGCCGCGCGGCAGCCGGAGGTCGCCCGGGCCTGGGCTACGGTCCACGTCGCGGGCGTCGAGCAGTGGCTGCGCAGCGCACTCGGCACGCCCGAGGACTGACGGCCAGCCGGCCCCGGCGACGGGGTCACGCGGCGACGTTGAGGCCGTACCACCGGGTGGCGTTGCGGCCGAGCACCGCGGCGCGCTCGTCCGGGGAGGCGCCGTCGAGCAGGTCCTCGGTGAGGGTGAGCACCTCGTCGTAGCGGGCGGCCAGCTCGCACACCGGCCAGTCCGAGCCGAACATCACCCGGTCGGCACCGAACCGGTCCCACACGTGCGCCGCGTACGGCCGGATGGTGGCCGCGTCCCAGCCGTCCCAGCGCGCCTGGGTGAGGAGGCCGGAGAGCTTGCACATCACGTTCGGGCACTCCGCGATCTCATCGATCCAGGAGGCCCACGGCTGCCATTCCCCCGAGGCGATCGCCGGCTTCCCGGCGTGGTCCAGCACGAACCTGACCTCGTCGAGCGCCCGGGCGGTGGCGAGTGCGGCGGGGCGCTGCGGTGCCCGTACCAACAGGTCGTAGACGATGCCGCGCGGGCCGAGAGTGGCGAGCCCGCGTCGCACGCCGGGCCGCAGCAGCCATCGCGGGTCGGGCTCGTCCTCCACCTGATGCCGCAACCCGACCAGCCGCCCGCCGGGCAGCCGATCCAGGGTGGCGTCGAGCTGGGTGAGGTCCGCCCAGCCAACGACCCCGGCGATCAACCCCCCGCTCCCGGCCGCCGTGGCGAGGAACTCCCCGGTCTCCGCCAGCGACGGGACCGTCTGCACCAGCACGGTCGCCGCGACCGCCGGAGGCGCCGCCGCGCGGAGGTCATCGAGCGTGTAGCCGCGCCGGATCGCAGCCAGGGCCTCGCCCGCCATCCAGGGATACTCCCGGCGCGAAGGGTCCCAGAGATGGTGGTGCGCGTCGACGATCACCGGACCGTCCTCACCAGGGCATCCGAAGGCAGTAGGTCCGCCGACACAAGATCAGACCAGAGCTCCGGGGGTACGCCGGCGGCGAACAGCTCGGCGTTGCGGGTGACCTGCTCGGCCGAGCGGGCGCCCAGCACCACGCTGGCGATCGCCGGGTGTGCCGCGACGAAGCCGATCGCCGCCTGGGGCAGGGTGACGCCGTGGGTTTCGCAGACCTCGGCGATGCGTACCGCCTTCGCGTGCAGGGCCGTCGGGGCCGGCGCGTAGTTGTAGTTCGCGTCGACCGGCGGGGATTCGGTGGCGAGCAGCCCGCTGTTGAACACACCCGCGGCGAGCAGCGAGACGTCCCGCTCGCGGCAGCGCGGCAGCATGGTCTGCTGCGCCGTCTGCTCCAGCAGGGTGTATCGGCCGGCGAGCATCACCACGTCGATGTCGGTCTCGGTGACGAACCGTTCCAGCATCTGCCACTGGTTCATCCCGGCGCCGATCGCACCGATCACGCCCTGCGACCGCAGCTCGTGCAGTGCCGGGTACGCCTGGCAGACCGCCTGCTCCCAGTGCTCGTCCGGGTCGTGCAGCAACACGATGTCGACCCGGTCCAGCCCGAGCCGGGTCAGGCTGGAGTCGATGCAGCGGCGTACCCCGTCGGCGCTGAAGTCCCACTCCCGCCGGTACGCCGCGGGCACGTCGAAGCTGTCGTCGGTCTGGCCGGCCCGTTCCGGGGTCGGCACCAGCAGCCGGCCGACCTTGGTGGAGACGGTGAACTCGTTCCGGGGCCGGCCGGCCAGTGCCGCGCCGAGGCGGCGTTCGGACAGCCCCAGGCCGTAGTGCGGGGCGGTGTCGAAGTAGCGGATCCCGGCTTCCCAGGCGGCGTCCACCGCACCAGCGGCGGTCTCGTCGTCGACGGCCGCGTAGAGGTTGCCGAGCTGCGCTGCGCCGTACCCCAGCGTCGTGACCGCGGTGCCGCCGACCCGCCGCGACCTCATGGCAGTCCCCATACCTGTGTCAGGCCCATGTCCTCGCCGGAGTAGTCATCCTCGACCTCCAGCAGCTCGGCCATCCGCGCCTGCCATCCGAGATTCGCGGGGTGATCCGCGAGCGCCCGGCGCATCGCCTGGTAGTCGGTCACCTCGACCAGGTGGAACAGGTCCTGACCGTCCCGCCAGATCCGCCAACTGTGGACCCCGGCATCTCGGAGCGCGGCGTCCAGCTCGGCCGGGATCACGGCGTGCACCCGCTCGTACTCGGACTCCTTGCCAGGCTTGAGCCGGGTGCGCAGGGCGACGCGCTGCATGCTCAGTCCCTCCAGTGTTTCGGGTGGTGGATGGCTTGGCCAAGGAGGCCGAGCCAGGTCGTCGCTGGCGAGGCGGACCGGAGCCACCGGCGAGGAGGACAACGCGGCCAGCGGCGGGCTGGACGGCCGAACGGCCACGTCACCCACCACCCGGAACACGGGGGCGTAGTCCGTGCATCCCGCCGTCGACGGCGAGGACGGTGCCCGTGGTGGCGCCCGCGAGTGGGCTGGCCAGGTACGCGATCGCCGCCGCCACCTCGTACGCGGTCACCAACCGGCCCATCGGTTGCCGGGCCTGGAGCGCGGCCAACTCGGCGTCCGGGTCGTCGGCGGCGGCCAGCAGGCGCCGCACCCACGGGGTGTCGGCGGTGCCGGGGTTGACGCAGGTGACCCGGATCCCGTCGGCGATGTGGTCGGTCGCCATCGCCAGGGTGAGCGACTGCACCGCCCCCTTGCTGGCGCTGTAGAGCGCCCGGTTCGGGAGCCCGGCGGTGGCGGCGATCGAACACGTGTTGACGATCGCGGCGTGCTCCGAGCGGCGCAGGTACGGCAACGCGGCGCGGGTCACCCGTACGATCCCGAGCACGTTGACGTCGAACACCCGCTGCCACTCGTGGTACGGGTTGGCCTCGATCGTCCCGGCGGCGCCGATCCCCGCGTTGTTCACCAGGATGTCGAGCCCGCCGAACCGCTCCGCCGCCTCGGTCACGGCGACGTCCACCGATGCCTCGTCAGTGACGTCGGCCGTGATGCCGAGCAGCGGCTCGGGCACCCTGGTGGCGTCCAGGTCGAGGCAGGCGACCGAGGCGCCGCGCTCGGCGAGCAGGGTCGCCGTGGCGAGCCCGATGCCGGAGCCGCCCCCGGTGACCAGTGCGTTGAGACCGTCGTACTCCATCACGCCTCCCGCCAGATCGGCCCGTCCGGGTACACGTGGTCGGCCAGCGTCCGCGGTCGCATCGTGGCACTGAACCCGGGCGCGGTCGGCGCCAGGTAGCGGCCGTCGCGGATCCGTACCGGGTCGAGGAAGTGTTCGTGCAGGTGGTCCACGTACTCGATCACGCGGTCGTTGAGGGATCCGGAGACCGCGACGAAGTCGAACATCGACAGGTGCTGCACCAGCTCGCACAGCCCCACGCCACCCGCGTGCGGGCACACCGGCACCCCGAACTTCGCCGCGAGCAACAGGATCGCGATGTTCTCGTTCACACCGGCCACCCGCGCCGCGTCCAGCTGCAGGTACGAGATCGCCCCGGCCTGCAACAACTGCTTGAACACCACCCGGTTCGGTACGTGCTCCCCGGTCGCCACCTTCACCGGCGAGACCGCCCGGGCGATCGTGGCGTGCCCGAGCACGTCGTCCGGGCTGGTCGGCTCCTCCACCCACCACGGCCGGTACGGGGCGAGTTCGCGTACCCAGGCGATCGCGGTGTCCACGTCCCACCGCTGGTTGGCGTCGATCGCGATCCGGATGTCCGGGCCGACCGCCTCCCGGGCGATCCGCAGCCGCCGCCGGTCCTCATCCAGGTCCGCGCCGACCTTCAGCTTGATCAGGGTGAACCCCTCGGCGACGGCCTCCTTGCAGAGCCGGCGCAGCTTGTCGTCGTCGTACCCGAGCCAGCCGGGTGAGGTGGCGTACGCCGGGTAGCCGCCGGTGAGCAGCCCCGCGATCCGTTCTTCGCGCCCCGGCTCGGCGCGGCGCAGGATGTCGAGCGCCTCGTCGGGGGTGAGTGCGTCGGTGAGGTAGCGGAAGTCGACGAGGTCGATCACCTGTTCGGGGGTGAGGTCCGCCAGCAGCCGCCACAATGGCTTGCCGTCACGCTTGGCCTTCAGGTCCCAGAGTGCGTTCACCACGGCGGAGATGGCCATGTGCATGACGCCCTTCTCGGGGCCCAGCCAGCGCAGCTGCGAGTCGTGCACCAGCGTCTTCCACACTGCGCCCATGTCGGCCAGGGTCGCGTCGACCGGCCTCCCCATCAGGTACGGGGCGAGCGCCCGGATCGCCGCGGTCTGCACCTCGTTGCCGCGACCGATCGTGAACGCGAACCCGTGCCCCTCGTGACCGTCCCCCGCGTCCGTGGAGATGACGACGTATGCGGCGGAGTAGTCCGGATCCGGGTTCATCGCGTCCGACCCGTCAAGCTGCCGCGATGTCGGGAACCGGATGTCGTACGCGTCGAGCCCGGTGAACGTGTTCATGCCGCGCCCATCATCTGGCGCTGCCGGCCGAGGCCGTCGATCTCGAGCTCGACCACGTCGCCTTTCCGCAGGTACGGCTTGGGGTCCGGCTGTCCAAGCGCCACCCCGGCCGGGGTGCCGGTGTTGATCACGTCGCCGGGCTCCAGCACCATGAACTGGCTGAGATACCGGACGATCTCGTACACCCCGAAGATCATGTTTGTGGTGTTGCCGTTCTGCCGGTCTTCGCCGTTGACCCGCAGCCGCAGGCCGAGCTGTTGCGGGTCACCGATCTCGTCGGCGGTGACCAGCCACGGCCCAAGCGGATTGAACGTCTCGCACGACTTGCCCTTGTCCCACTGGCCGCCCCGGTCCAGCTGGAACTCCCGCTCCGAGACGTCGTTGGAGATCGCGTAGCCCGCGATACAGGCTGCCGCCTCCGCCTGGCTCGACAGGTAACGCGCGGTCCGGCCGATCACCACGGCCAGCTCGACCTCCCAGTCGGTCCGGGTGCTGCCACGGGGCACCAGGACATCGTCGTACGGGCCGACGACGGTGTACGGGGCCTTCAGGAACACCACCGGCTCGGCCGGGGTCGCAGCGCCGGTCTCCGCCGCGTGGTCGGAGTAGTTCAGCCCGATGCAGACCACCTTGCCGGGCCGGGCGACTGGTGCACCGATCCGCTCCCGACCGTCCAGCGGGGGGCCGTGCAGCTCGTGCAGCTCGCCGGTGGCGACTGCCGCGCGCACCAGCTCGATCCCACCACCCGCGAAGAACCCGCCGTCGATGTCGTCGCATACCTCCGCGAGGTCGAGCATTTGGCCGGCCCCATCCAGCACCGCCGGACGCTCCGCCCCGACAGCCCCTACCCGAAGTAGTCTCACACCCGACCCCCTCGCTAAACATCCGATCTATTCCGCCTTTATAGCCCAACACGGACCGATCGACAACGCGAGGTGGGAAGTTACATCCGATGTACGTCGGCGTGGCCGGGACCGGAGCCAGTGGTGGCGCCCGCAACACTGCCGACCGCCTGGCCAGCTGGCTACATCTGCCACCAGAACAAGTCGCCGGTGCCACCCTGAAGCCGGTGACGGCGTTCGTGGAGAAGAGAGCCACCTGAACGGAATCGAACCGTCGACCTATTCATTACGGAGAGCAACCGCTGGAGGCTCCCTGAACCCCAACTGGAGAGGGGCGCGTATCTGGGTCGGCATCACCGAGCCACCTCGATAAGTAGGCGCCCCGGAGGCGCGGCAACGCCGGGACCGCATGCGGGTCCCGGCCGGAGGGACGCGAATCATTCCCATGATGCTCAGTGCGGTCCCGGTGGCGTATGGTTCGGGCCCACGATCTCGATCTCGGGTGCCGGGATGCCATTGGCGACCGGGGTCTGCGGAGCCTGTGAGGACTGCGCGTCGGCCGGGGTCACCGGTATCGCGTCCGGCGAGGTTTCGTAGATCACCGGCAACTTCGTCCAGCGGGCCACCGTACGCAGTTGGCCGGCAGCGTGCTGAATCGCGGGATCGGCGGCGAATCGCATGGCGCCTTCGAGCATCAGGATTTCTTGGTCCGCACGCATGTGCCGGGTGCGCAGATTGGCGAGTTCGATGATTGATTCGTGGCCGTCGGACTCCCGGAACAACACCAGCACCGGTCGGTACGCGCCGACTTCGTCGCCCGCCTTGCCGCTCGCCTTGGAGCGACCAACGTTCGAACCGGTCGGTGCATCCAGCCGCACCTGAGCTCGGGTACGGGTGAGGTCGAATACGTCGGGCTCGCGGCTTCCCGGCTTCACCATCGTCAGTTCGGTGCCGTTGAGATATAGCTGTTCACCAACCGCCGCCCGCATGACGAATCCAAAAGTGAACGGGAATAAGAGTAAAACCACCCCGGACACGACCCCCGTGGCCGGGTAAGTCAACGCGGTCTCACCCTGACGGGTCTCGTTGTAACTCGTCCATTCGAATCCGCCGTCCATAGTGGCCAGAACTAACGATCCGACGATGAGAACGACTCCGGTGACTGCACCGCTGATCTGGATTCGACGGAACATGGCCGCCAACCGCTCGGGGTCGGTGGCGATGCCGACACGCGACGCCATCCGGTGACCGGTGTATGACCTGGTGGACAAGGTAAGGCCCTTCGGCTGGGAAAGTTTCAGCCATCATAGATGGATCGGGGATCGGGTGGACCGCTGGGACGATCACGCGCCCAGGGTCGCCATGACCTCGTCGGTCACGCCTAAGGTCAACCGCACGCTCTAGAGTTCTAGTGTTACTCCAATACGCCGAAATCCTGCGTACGTCATTGGAATCTTCGCCGAGCTGGAAACCCGCTGACATACATAAGCGTATCGCCGAGATGAGACCACTGCCGACGGTGAGCCATGCCACGACGTCCCGGGCCGGAATCGACCTGCGGTTCTGAGGCGTGTGGCTCGGGCATATGTCCGAACCACACGTTGACCTAGTGTTCTGAGTTCGTTGTTGAGTTGACTAATTCGGGTGCAGTAGCTCGCGAGGCTGGACAGGATTTCGTCGGCGGTTTGATCCAGATGAATGGTTTCGGGTTGGTGTTCCAGGAGTCGATCCAGGCTTGGACGTCGTTTTCGAGTTCGGTAACACGCCGATGATGCTGGCGTGTCTTTGTAGCCAGTCTGCGACCTGCGTGATCATGCTGGTGTCTGGTGCCGCGTCTAGGAACGTTGATCACGTGACGGGAGGGTTGGCTCGGGCCCTCCGCCCGGCCGATCTGATGTTGATCGGCGCTTCGTTCCGGTCAGGGCTCGCCCGCGCGATTGGGGCAGTGAGGCCAGCACCTCA
>JBOGDK010000188.1:0-8884 GCA_050701795.1 Micromonosporaceae bacterium | reverse complement strand
CCGCAGCGGCTCTCCCGGCGCCAGACGTACGTTCTCGAGCTGCCGCAGGACTTCGCCGTCGGAGGCGTGCAACGGCATCACCGTGCCGTGGCGTAACACCACCATCAGCCGCCGTAACTTGGCGTACTGGCCCGTGCGTACCGCGATCGTGAGTTCCCGGCGCCACGGTGGGCCGCTGCGGGTGACCTCGTACCACGCCTCGACCCGGCCCGGCACCCGTACGACGACCGGCGCCCCCGTGACCCGGCGGCCGTGCCGGGGAGCCACCGGCACCAGCTCGATCTCCAGTGGCGCGTTCCGGTCGCCGTTGCCGGCGTAGCTCCCGGGACCACCCGTCGCCTCCCGGCCGGATCGACCGGCATCGGGGACCCCGGCCGCCGGTAAGAGCGGCAGCCACGCCCCGCCCTGAGACCGGTACGCACCACGCGAGATCGACTTCTCGCGCCAGTCGTGGTCGCCCGGCGCGGGTGCCCGGGAGAGCGGGGACCCGCCTGATGCCCGCGACTCGACGCCATCGTCCCGTGAGACCTCACGTCCGTCCCTTGGGAACTGACGTCCATCGCTTGAGACCTCATGCCCGGGACTCGGCAGCTGCTGCCGCCACCGGAGGACCACCTCGGTCAGCTCGGTCGGCCACTGCCAGCGCACCACCACCTCGTCGCCGGCACGGTCGGCGGCGATGTGGCTTGGCGATGGCAGCGGGGCGTACGCCCCGAGGGGTGGCAGGTGCCGCTCGGGCATCCCGGCGTGGCCGGCGACGTTCTGCGAAAGCGCGACCGGGGCGGCACCCGGCTGCGACGAGGGGACTGGACCCGGCGCGGTGGCGGGTGGCGTGGACGGATGCGGCGCTGCGGTCCGTTCCGCCGCGTGCTGGCCCGGTGGCCGGGTGGCCGCCTGGTCCGGCCGGGTCAGCGAAATCGGCCCTCCGGGTGGGGTCGCTCGGTCGCCGCGCGGCGGCACGGTGTCGCGTGGCGGCACGGTGTCGCGTGGCGGCACGGTGTCGCGTGGCGGCACGGTGTCGCGTGGCGGCACGGTGTCGTGCGGTGGGTCGGCGTCGTCCACGACGGCGCCCGGTGGTGCCGGGACGGTTGGTGGCGGGTCACCAGGCGGCTGCGCGGTACCGCCAGGCGCGGCTGTGGTACGGCCAGGCGACAGTCCGGTAGTGGGCCACGCGGCCGGCAACGACGGTGGTCCGCCGGGCGTGGCTGGCGACCCGTTCGGGGGCGGGGTGTCGGGCGTGGTGGGTGGCGTCGCGGACAGCGGCGTACCCGCTGCCGGGGTGCCTTGTGGCGGTGTCGGACCGGTCGCCCACGGGGATGCGGCATCCGGAGCCCGCGACGCCAGTGGTGCGGCATCCGCCGTCGGGGCGGCGGGAGTCAGTGGTGTGGCATCAGGAGTCAGTGGCGTGGCATCAGGCGGGGCGGCGGGGGAGCCCGGTGGTTCGGCGCGTACCGCGAACGCGAGCCGCCTGGCGTCGTCGGCCACCAGCCCGAGGCTGCGCACGGCGTACTCCACCAACGCGGCGGCGGAGGCCCCCTGGCGGTGCCGGGTGCGCAACTCCTCCGCGACCTCGTACCTCACCAGCTCGGCGAGTCCGGCCGGTCCCTGCTCACTGACCAGCGACTTCAGCCGCACCAGTACGGTGCTCGCCAGCGTACGGCTGCCGTCGTGCGGTCGCGCCGCCCAGGCCCGGTCAGCGGCGTGTACGTCATCGGCCCCCAACTCCGGCCGGTCCGGAAGGGACAGCAGATCCCACACCGCGATGCCGGCATCACCGCCGTCGGTGACGAAGTCCGCGGTGTGCCGGCAGCCGAGGGTATGCAACGCCTCCCGGTACCGCCGGTACCCGCTGACCGGTGGTACGACCGGCAGCCGGTCTGGTGAGGCCACATCGAGCCCGGCCTGGATCAGGTGCGCGGTGACCTGCTGGGCCGTGAGCCCGTGCCGTGCGGCGAGATCACCAGCGAGCTCCGCGGTGATCCGGCGTACCGGCCCAGCGATGTCCTCGATCTCCCGCCCGAGAAGTCGCCACCGGGCGTCGTCGGCGGTGCTCGCCGCGTCGATCGCCGCCTGCAACGCGGTGATGTCGCCGGCCTTCGCCTTCTCGAACGCCGGCGCCAACCGCGCGTGATCGGCTTCCAGCCGGGTCACCAGCTTTCGGTACTTCAGCTCCCGGCGGACCCGTCGCCAGCAACCGAGCAGCGCCGGCAGCGTGGCGGCGATCTCCGCGGGATTCAACGGCAGCGACAGGCCGTACCGCAGCAACAGATCGGCAGGGGGCTGGTTACTGGCCAGCTGCGCCGGCTCCAGCACGTCGCGGGCGTACGCCTCCTCGTCGAAACTCATGGCCGTCCCCGCTCCGCTGCGGACGGCCGTAGGGGGCGCTGTGCCCGCTGATTCGCTCGCTGACGCTCGCTCATGGACGCACCTGACGGTCTTAGTTGACCCGTACCTGGGACAGGCTGGTACGCGACCGGGCCACGTCCTCCTCCGACATCCCGCCGACCTGGATCTCGAGGTTCAGCCGGTTGCGGTCCGGTGGGCCCTCGCCGGTCGGCTCGGTGGCGGTGCTCTGTTCGTTGGCGACCACGTGTAGCAGGCCACTGGAGCCGAGGTGGAAGTGGACGTCGATCGGGAACCCGGCGGGTTTACCGGACGGAATCCCGATCGGGCCGGACGCGATCAGGGTGTTGTCACTGGGCTGCTCGGACTCCACGCTCCCCGCCTGCTCCATCACCTGCACACCGACCTCGCCCTGGTCGTCGTACACGGTGTAGAAGGTACGGGTGGCGTCGACCGGCAGCGCGTCGTTGCCGTGGATCAGGTGCACCACGTGCTCCGACTGGGACTCGGCGGCATAGCACAGCACCCCGAAACCCCGGGACGCCACGGTACGGATCTGCCGCTTCGCCATCGCTTCTTCCTGGCTCACCGACAGCCCCGCCCAGCGGGCCATCTGCTCGGCCTGCTCCCGGCCGTCAGCGCCCGAGTGCCGCAGCCGCCGGTACGTCTCCTCGAACGCGTACATCGCGGCGCCCTTGGCGACGGCGAGGTCGGGATCGTGCAGTTTCGGCTCCTGGCCGAGCTCCTTGCGCAGCCGTTCCACCACCGCGGGCATCTTCGCCGCGCCCCCGACCAGCACCACCTCGTCGAGCGTGGTGACACCCCGCTTGCTGGCGACGTCGAGCGCCCGGCGGGTGATGTCGACGGTACGGTCCAGCAGGTCGCTGGTCATCTCCTCGAACTGGTCCCGGGTGATCGTCACCGTGGTGACCCGTCCTTCATGGACCACCCGCATGGTGCGCTGCCTGGTCGTGGTCAGCCGCTTCTTGGCCTCCTCGACCTGGGCACGCACCTCCTGCACCGTGGCGGGGTCGTCCAGCGGGTGGCCGGTGTCGGGGTGCTGCTCCACGTACGCCTCGACCACGTACTCGGCGAGCCGCTCATCCCAGTCCACGCCGCCCAGCTCGTGATCCCCGTCGGTGCACACCACCTGGATGTCGCCGTCGCGCATGCTGATCACGGTGGTGTCGAAGGTGCCGCCGCCCAGGTCGTACACCAGGATCGTACGGTCGGTGTCGGGTGCCAGGACGCCGTAGCTTATCGCCGCCGCGATCGGTTCGGAGAGCACGTCGATCACGTTCAGTCCGGCGATCTGCCCCGCCTTGCGGGTGGCGTCCCGCTCGGCGATCCCGAAGTACGCGGGGACTGTGACCACCACGTCTGTGACCGTCTCCCCGGCGGCGGCCGAACCGTCTGCGGCCAGCTTCCGGAGCAGGAACGCGGAAATCTCCTCTGGCGCGTACATCCTGCCGTGCATTTTCAGGGTCAGGTGCCGGCCCATTTCCCGCTTGATCAGCTCCACCACGAGATCTGGTTCCAGGACCGCGGTGTCCTTCGCGGTGGCGCCGACCACGACCTCTTCCGGGGACTCGAAGAACACCGCCGAAGGCGTGGTGTCGCTGCCTTCGAGGTTGCGCAGCACCACCGGCCGTCCGCTTTCGTCGACGTGGGAGATGCATGAGTATGTGGTGCCGAGATCAACTCCGAAGACGGCCACTGGCTTCCTCCCGGGCTCACGCGCTCGCGGACTGGCTCTCCCTCGCGCGCTAGCGACTCTCGTTATCTGTGTCTGACCTGGTACGTCTGCTCGGCTGGCCGACCACCACGTCGGCTCGCCGGGTGATCTGCTCGCCATTGGCGAATCCACTGGTCAGGGCACGCAGGACGGTGCCCTCGGACGCGGCGTCGACGACGTCTTCGGCGTCGACGGGGCGGTGCCTGGCGGCGTCGTACGGTTCCCCCGGCCGGGCCGTGAACGGCTCCACGCCGGTACGCGCGAGTACCTCCGCCACTTCCTCGGCGATCAGGTCGAGCAGTGGCGCGGCGTGCTCCGGGCCGGGTGCCACGTCGCCTGACCACCGGTCGGCCTCGCGGCGAACCAGGTCGTAGAGCCGGTAGAGGCCGTTGCGGACCGGGTCGAGCATCAGGTCCAGCTCACGGCGCCGAAGCGTCTGGTTCTCGGCGTGCAGTCGGTCGATGACGGCTTCCCGGTGGGCCGCGCGTTGGGACTCCCGTTCGGTGAGGATGCCGAGCTGCGCGGAGATGGCATGCAACTGGCCGAGCAGTTCCGAGCGTTCGGGTGAGGTCGGCGGCTGACCGGCCGCGGTCGGTGCCGGGGTTCTGTGGTCGCCCGACCCGGCGCCCGGTGGGCCGGGGGAGCTGTGGTCGCTGGACTCGGCAGCCGCGGCGACCGCGGCGTTCCCGGAGTTCGGCTGCACCCCCATGCCTCCAGCTGATCGGTCGATTCCGGGCCAGGTCCGAGTGCGATGTGGACCAGTTGTCTGGGAACTTATCTGGTCAGCCCACCGTCGGAAAGCCCACGGACACGATCTGTAAGGCTAATCGCTTTCAGTGGTACGGGTGTAGCGCAGCACCAGGTTGCCGTCCGCTTCGATCGCTCCGGCCAGGCGGAGCCGGCGGGGCGGGGTGGCGGGGCCTGCCACGATCCGTCCCTCACCGGGACCGGTGAGCAGCGGTGAAATGGTCAGGCACAGTTCGTCCACCTGGTCGGCGGCGAGCAGTGCGGCCAGCAGGTGCGGGCCACCTTCACACAGCACCTGGCGCAGCCCTCGGTCGGCGAGCGCCCGCCGTGCGGCCGGTAGGTCCACCTCGGACTCGCCGACGGTCACGACGTCCGCGACGGCGGTCAGCGCCTCCCTGCGGTCCACAGGAGATCGCTGGTGGGTGATGACGATCGGGCGCACCGGGGCCTCCGCGAGCGCCGGGTGCTCCGGGGTGATGCCGAGCCGGCCGGACACGACGGCGAGTGTCGGCCACTCCGCCAGACCCGCGTCCCGCCGCCAGGCACGGCGTCGCGGGTCCACCTGCAGTGGGCCGTACGACTCGTCGCGGACCGTACCGGCGCCCACCAGCAGTACGTCGCAGTGCATCCGGAGGATCCCGAACACCCGTTTGTCGGCCCCGCTCGACAGGCCGGCCGAGCGGCCATCCAGCGCCACCGCGCCGTCGGCGCTGGAGACGAAGTTGACCCGCAGCCACGGCTGGGCCCGGTCCCGCGGCGCGTACGTCTCGACCAACTCGGCCTCGGTGAGTGGGTACGGCGTGGCTGCCGGCCAGAGTCGCTGCATCCGCTCATCCCATCACGCCCGTACGGCGACCCGCGTCGGGATCCGGCCTCAGGTTCGCAGGCTCGGCCGGGCCTGGCGGCGTAGCTCAGTCAGATGGGCCGTAAAGCCCTGGGTCGCCGGGCCCGTCGGGTGCCGCTGCACGAGAATCCGCTCCAGCTCGCCGGCGACCATCAGAAGGGACGGGATGGACCGGCGTGCCCCGGAAAGCGCGTGGTGTCCGTGGTGAGCCGCCTCAGCGGCGTCGCCGCGGCGCGCGGCGGCGACCCCAAAGGTGAGGCGGGCCTCCGCGATACGCATCGGGGTCCGCGCGGTGCCGTCGAGGTCGGTTCCGGCTCGGATGACTTCCTGGGCGTACGCCTCCGCTAGACGGTCCTCGCCCAGGAGGCGGTAACAGTCCATGGCGTAGAAGTCGAACTTGCCGGGATCAACCACGAAGTGGTGGTCGGGATTCTCCGGCCTGGGCATCGCTTCAAGTTGCCTGCGTCCGCTCTCGAGGGCCGACTCGGCGTGTCGCCGCTCACCCAGTCTGGCCCAGGCCTTCGCCTGCTGGGCGGCGAGCTGAATCGCCACTCCGTGGGTAGGTGCCATCGCGCGTCCCGCCTCGGCCGCGCGTACCACGCCGGGATAGTCCCCGCTGGTGAGGGCACGCCATGCCTGCATCTCGTACGCCCAGGCCATGATCTCGGTGTGCTCGGACTCCTGGCCGAGTGAGAACGCGGCTCGCCGGTTCGCTTCGGCCCGCGTACGGTGCCCCAGGTCGTACTCGACACAGCCGACGAGTAGGGCGACCCACCCGGCGAGCGTGAGGACCTCGCGGTGCTGGGCAAGGGTGAGGCGACGATCGAGCAGCCCGGTGATTCGTCGCAGCCAGGAAGCGCCCTCAGCGTGAAGCTCCGCAGCGGGCAGCCGCCGGTAGTCCGAGCACAACCGGTCGGTCGTGATCCGCAACGCCTCCACGGCTGTCTGGTCGACACTGGACGACCTGAGCCGGGCCAAAACGTCCAGGTTGTCCTCGGGTGGTGTGGCCGGGGCAGAGATGGTCCGGCGCGAAGGCGGGAACAGCGCGGCGGTCACGGTGCCGAAGGTCTTCGCGATCAGTGGTTGGTAGAACTCGTCCGGCAGGTGCCGTCCGGACTCCCACCTCTTCCAGGTACGCAGCAGCGCTGGTTCATCCGGCAGGGACCGGTCGGCGCGGGAACGCAACGCTCGCACCGTCGTCCTCTGTGACCAACCCCGGGCGTCCCGTTCCCGCCGGAGCCGGCTCGCCCACGTGGGTCTTTCGTCCACACCACACCTCCGTCCCGGACAGGCGTTGTCAGTGTGCCTCAAAGATCCAGGTGGCAGCAGAGGGTGACACCCGAATGTCACCCGGTAGCCCTCTCCTGCATTCGCTGACAGCCAGCGACCTTGGTCTCATGACGAAACTCGAAGGAGCGCAGGCCGACGTGAACGACCATGAGCCGCGATCGCTGGACGCCGCTGGGATGTGGTACGAGTTGGGCCGGGAGATCCAGGCCGTCGCCCTCATAATGCGCAAGCACAGGCTCGTCGCCGCGCAGCAGCTTTGCGAATGCGGGAGGTTGTTCGTACACACCCTGCCCGTATTCGGAGCACGATGCGACGTCGCGTACCGACAGTGGGTCTCGGCCTTCGCGATGATGCGCACGCTGACCCGGGAGCAGAACGTTCCCGACCGGGTGGTCGGTCGTGCCAGCGCGTACGGGCCGGAGCCGCGCCGATGACGCCGGCCCACCGGCCGCCGGCGATGCCGCGGCTGTTCGCACTGCGGCGGCACGTGGACTTCAGTGGCGTCAGTGGCACGGGCATCGTTGCCTACGGCACTCAGTATCCGCCCGACGGGGCGGTCACCGTCGCGTGGCTCGGGCGCACCACGGGGCATCCGAGCATGGGCATCTACCCATCGCTCACCGCGGTGACGGCGATCCACGGGCACGACGGCGGCACCGATCTCCCCATGATGACCGGGTCAAGCGAGACGGCGTGGCTGAACGTTTTCGGCAGTAATCTGGCCGCGATCACGCTCTACGAGACCGCGGGGTACCAGGTCACCTCGCAGCGGATGGCGAAGGACCTGCACTGAACTCAGATGGCGTCGCCGGGCTTGACCTGCGGCTTCGGGATCCGCATCCGGCGCAGCGTCAGGGCGCGCATGACCGCGTAGAAGTACAGTCCGCCGAAGCGCTGGGTGGTGTCCGGATACCGATCCCGGACCAGCCGCCTGACCAGCCGGCACAGCACGAAGCTGTCGACGATCACGGCGACCAGCAACACCACCCAGAACAGGTCGAACACGAACCGGACCTGGGGCGGGAACGCACCCGGCCAGGTGCCGATCAGGATCACCACGGCGCCGGCGAAGAACCAGGTCCCGACGTTGCGGCGGGCATCGACGATGTTGCGGGTGAGTGCCCGTTCCGGCCCCTGGTCTCGTGGCTGCAGGTATCTCTCGTCGCCGCGCATCATCGCTTCACGTGCCTCGGCACGTTCGGTCCGCTGGCGCTCCCGCATCCGGCGGGCCGCCTCCTTGCGGTCCTTCGGCGGAGGCTCGGCGTTGCGCCGGCGCGCGTCCCGGCGCTTCGGCGTGGCGCGGCCCTTCCCGGGTGTGTACGCCTTCGGCTTCACCCCGGCGCGGGGCGCCACGGGCCCGGTGTCTGGCACCGCGGACCCGGTGTCATCTGGCACAGGGTCAGCGCCGGCCGCGGCGTCCGGCTCGGCAGAGGCGGGCTCAGACGTCTCGGTGGCGGTCTGGGTACGGCGACGGAACAGCGACGGCACGTGTGCAGGGTAGTCGAGCCGGGTTTCCCGCCCCGCCCCGGTATCGGGCGGGCGCACTCGTACCGCAGAGCTGTGCCTGCTGTTCTGTCGTAAATCTCCGCTTCCAGCCCGTCCGCGCCCCTGTGCGAAGAAATCGGTGTCCCACCCTGTTGTTGGCGGCCCGCTCGTCGTACTGTCCCGCTGTCGTGGTCGTACGGTCCCTGTCCGTGATCCCCCTACCTTGGATGCCCCCGGCCCGACAACGCACTGGCGGTTGTTCACCCGCCTCGGAGCGGTCCGAAGTCGGTACGGAGGTAACTGGATGCACGCAGTCGTCGTCGACAGCCACGGGGGACCGGAGGTACTCGGCTTCACCGAGCGCCCCGATCCGAGACCCGGTCCCCGGGACGTACTGGTGCGGGTCGAGGCGAGCGGCGTGAACTTCATCGACACGTACC